>CAURQO010000014.1:0-15649 GCA_963527165.1 uncultured bacterium | reverse complement strand
AAAGTTATTGGAAATTTGAAACTTCGAATCCCAGCTGGCCGTGCAACAGCAGGTCCTCCAGTTGGTTCAACACTTGGTCAATGGGGTCTAAATATGATGGATTTCATCAACCCATTCAACGAAGCAACTAAAGATATGATGGGTAAAGATGTAATTGTTCACCTTCAAGTTTTTGAAGACCGAACATTTACTTGGAAATCACTTGGTCAACCAGTTGATGATATGATCCGCGAACGAGCAGGAATTCAAAAAGGTGCAGGAAATTCAAAAACTGACAAAGTTGGAAAAATCACAAAAGCTCAATTGCAAGAAATTGCTGAAATTAAAATGGATCACTTGAACGCCGTTTCAATCGAAGGTGCTATGAAAACTATCGCCGGAACAGCTCGTTCAATGGGTGTTGAAATCACAGAATAATCCTTTTAAAAATCGCTCTTCGGGGCGGTTTTTAATTTGTAAAAAAATCCGTTTCGTGATATAATTTTACAGATGAAAAAAGCTTTAAACTTCGAAATTAAAACTCGCCTAAACGGAACTTTAGCGCGCACTGGTGTGATTCAAACACCGCACGGAGAAATTAAAACTCCAGCCTATATTGCAGGCGGTACAAATGCAACCGTAAAAGCGATGACCCCCGAACAAATTCGCTCAACTGGCGCACAAGCAGTTCTTGCCAACACTTATCATTTGATGCTTCGACCTGGCGCAGATATTCTGAAAAAAGCTGGCGGAATTCATAAATTTATGAATTGGAACGCGCCTACCTTTACTGATTCGGGCGGTTTTCAGGTTTTTTCACTTGGAATGGCTTATAAAAAGGGAATCGATGCAACTTCGCACATTTCGAAAGGTGATTCTTCGCTAGCAAAAAACAATTCAAACCAGCTTGCGAAAGTTGGTGAAGACGGAGTTTGGTTTAAATCACATATTTCAGGTGAGAGAATTTTTATGTCGCCCGAGATCTCAATGGAACTTCAGCATAAAATTGGTGCAGATATCCATATGGCTTTCGATGAATTGACCTCGCCACTTGCAGGCCGAAAACAGATCAAGTCTGCACTTGATAAAACTCATTTTTGGGCCGAAAAATGCTTGAAACGTCACAATGAATTAAACGCTGAACATTTCGAAAAAGGCGAGAATTTGCAAGCATTGTTTGCAGTCGTTCAAGGTGCTCGAGAAGAAGATTTTCGAAAGGAAAGTGCAAGTTTTTTGGGCTCGAGAGATTTTGACGGCTTTGGAATTGGTGGAATTTTTCAACCCGAAGAAATTCCCGAAGTTCTAACTTGGGTGAACACAACCTTGCCAGAAGAAAAACCTCGGCATCTGTTAGGAATGGGCGCTCAACCCGCTGATCTCTTTTTGGGCGTAGAATTTGGTATTGATACTTTCGACTGTGTGGCACCAACTCGCCAAGCACGGAACGGAGCAATTTTCACTTATTCTGGGCGAATCAATATCAAAAATGCACAATTTAAGGAAGATTTCACACCAATCGACCAAGATTGTAAATGTTATACTTGCCAAAATTTTACCAAAGCTTATGTTAATCATCTTTTCCGCGCGGACGAAATTCTTGCCAGCACGCTCGCTTCAATTCACAACGAATTTTTTGTAATTAACACTGTCGATAAAATTCGTGAAAGCCTTGAAAACGGCAACTTTTTCGAATATAAACACGAGTTTTTAACAAAATATTACGGCAAAGAACGCGCAAAAGATTTTGAAACGCAGAGAAATGAAGATTCGTTGCAAAATTAAACCAAATTCAAAAAAAGGAAATTTAATTCGCAAAGCCACCGATGAAAATGGTGATTTTTATGAAATTTTTGTTCGCGATCCAGCAGTTGAAGGAAAAGCGAATTTGGCAGTGATTAAGCTTTTAAGTGAAGAATTTAGTATTTCGAAAACTAAAATTTCGCTAAAAAACGGTGCAAAATCTCGCTTTAAAATTTTTGAAATATCTCAATAGATTTACAAATCCCCCTTGCAATTATTGGGGGGGGGGGGTGATATAATTGGGGTATGAAAAAGCATAAACTCTATGAAGGATTCACAATTATTGAAGTAGTATTAGTTTTAGCAATTGCTGGATTAATCTTTTTGATGGTATTTTTAGCTTTACCAGCACTTCAACGATCGCAAAGAGATACACAACGAAAACAAGATGTCGCAATGGTTGTGACAGCCCTACACAATTGGAAAGCTAATAATCAAGGGCGAGGCTATGCAAGTATGGGGGAGAGCATATTAACACCGAAAACAGAAACAGAGCTAAGCGAAGAAGATAAAAAATACGGAATAAATATCAATATTAAAGCAGTAAATAGTAGCCCTTTAAATAGTTATATTGGTTTCGATCTTAAGAGTGGTAAAAATAAAAATGATAGTTCTTCGAGCTTAAGTTTAAATACTGAACGTGTCACAACATCAGTCAAACCTGATTATGCAACCCTCTTTATGGTGAATAGTACTTATTTCAGAGATCACAAAAGAATTGCAGTAGTAGTTGGTATGGGGTGTGATAATATGGAGACACTATCAGACGGAAAAGCTATATTGAAAGACGTAAAAAAAGGAGCGGCCGCAGTTGTAGTATCTCTCGAATCCGGCGGAGCCTATTGTCAGGAAGCTTAAAACTTTTCGAAAGTCCAAAATCTTGGGCTTTTAATTACAAAAGTTTTTTGGTAGATAACACGCTTATGTTTTTAATCTTGAAAAAAGATTTATAATTAAATTATGAACAAAAAATAGAGCCTAAATTCAATCAAAATAAAAATAATTTTAAAGGATTTACAATCATTGAAGTTGTATTAGTATTAGCTATCGCTGGATTAATCTTTTTAATGGTATTTTTAGCATTACCAGCACTTCAACGATCGCAAAGAGATACGCAGCAAAAACAAACGATTTCGAGAATTGCTGCAGCTTTAGAGCAAGCCAGGATAAATAACAGAGGTGTAGCTGTTAGTGATCGTTTATTCGATAATGATGTAGATAAATTTATTCAGAACTATCTTCGTCCACATGAAAGTGAATATATAGATCCTTCTACAGGGAGGCTTTATACATTACTTAAATGTGGAAGCAAAGTTAATTGTGGAACGGGTGGAGGTCAAGATAGTCTTGAAGGCAGTGGACTATATTGTTTTCTTCATCAAA
The DNA here is from genome assembly GCA_963527165.1 of uncultured bacterium. Classification (GTDB taxonomy): domain Bacteria; phylum Patescibacteriota; class Saccharimonadia; order Saccharimonadales; family Saccharimonadaceae; genus Nanogingivalis. The sequence continues at coordinate 12,487 of CAURQO010000014.1, read as the reverse complement.
CTAATTTTGAGGATCACCTGATTTCTGATATAATAAAAACATAATGATCTTAGGAATTGACGAAGTTGGGCGTGGTGCTTGGGCGGGACCTTTGGTTGTGGGTGCCGCCGTTTTAAATGACGCAAAAATTGAAGGTTTAACCGATTCAAAAGCACTTTCGAAAAAACAGCGTGAAAAAATAGCGCAAGAAATTTATGAAAGCTCAGCAATTGTTGGCTTGGGCTGGGTATCAAATATTGAGCTCGACAAAATTGGTTTGAGTGACGGATTAAAGTTGGCCACGCGCCGTGCAGTTAAAGAAGTTCAAGTAAAATGTAAAAAACAAAATGTAAAATTTGACGAGATTATTATTGATGGCACAGTTAATTTTTTGTCTGGAACACCTTTCGAAAAATATGTTTCTGTACTAAAAAAGGCCGATTTGCTGATTTCGAGCGTTTCAGCGGCAGCAATTTACGCAAAAGTTGCGCGAGATAATTTTATGGCAGAGCTTTCTAAAAATCCAGATTTTACACCATATGCTTTCGAAAGTCATTCAGGTTATGGAACAGCTAAACATCGAGAAGCTCTAGCCAAATTTGGCATAAGCAAAGTTCATCGAAAGAGCTTTAAGCCAATTGCGGAAATTTTAAAGAATAATTTTGAAAAAGAAAATACTCAAAAAATAACAACAAAAGAGCTTGGTGATAGAGCTGAGAATTTTGTCGCTGATTTTTTAAAACAAGAAAAACATAAAATTTTGGCACGGAATTGGCGAACGAAATTTTGCGAAATCGATATCGTTTCGAAAAAAGGCGAGATTTATTATTTTACAGAGGTAAAATTTCGAAAAAATGCTGATTTTGGCGGTGGTAGTAGTGCAATTTCAAAAACAAAAATCGAGAAAATGAAATTTGCGGCAGAATTTTTTGTACACAAAAATAAGCTGAAAAATACTGAAATGCGCTTAGCTGGCGCAATCGTTGAAGGCGAAGATTTCGAAAAATTTGATTGGTTTGAGATTTTAGATTAACAATTCTCAAGCACATTTTGCATTGTAGATTTTTCAGCAGAAGTCACCCAGAGCGAGTATTTTTTCTTCACAAAAACTTGTCGAGAAATGTATTCACAGCGAAAATCTTTATTTGAAGGCAACCACGAAGCTGCATCAGAATCACCCTTCTGCTGGTTCGCCGGTCCATCTGAAGCAAGAAGATTTTGAGGATCATTGGCAAGTTCGATTCTTTTGGTTTCTGAAAGCTGTTGTGCACCTTTTTGCCAAGCGTCAGAAAGAGCCACGACGTGATCAATTTGAACAGATGAGGCATTATTTTTACGCGAGAAATCAATTTCTTTACCAGTGTAAGGGTCTTTGAGTTTTCCACTCAAAATTTTACAATCAGAATTTTCAACGAAATCTATTAGATCACGCTTCAAAATTCGATTTCGCGTGTCGCAACCATTTTCATCTTTCGCCCAACCTTTACCGAATTGATCACGAGAATAGCCAGTTTTTGGTGCGCGACCTTTAACTTCAAGTGAATTTAAATCCTTTAACGAATTGCTGTAATTTTTCGAATTTTGATCAGATTTTTTGGTATTTTTCCAAAAATCGGGATTTGCTAAAATTGCCGAAACGGAAACTATAACAAGAATAATTAACCCGAAAAGTCGGCGAATTCGAAGAATATTTTGCTTTTTTTGCATAAAAATATTATAATGGTTATGCTATGATTTTTCAACAGAAAAAAATTTGGAAGGCATTTTTTAGTTTAATTTTCCTCGTTTTGCTTGGCGCGGGAGCATTTTTTGCAATTTCGAATTCACACAATATTCGAGATTATTTTGCAGCTCAAAATTACAAACCAACAGCAGAGATCGAAAAAATAACTAAAAAAATCAAACCAACCGCTTTTGCAAAAAATATTTTCTATGCTTCAAATCCGCAAGTTGAGAATTCTGATGATTTTAATCAAAATTGTCGAAATCGTGAAGAGGATTCTGCGGTTTTAGGTTGTTATAAATCGGGGCAGATTCATGTTTTTGATGTCCAAAATTCAAAACTTAAAGGTGTAAAAGATGTAACAGCGGCGCATGAACTCTTACATGCAATCTGGGAACGAATGAATTCTGACGATAAAGATAAAATCGGGAAACTTCTTGAGGCACAGTACGAAAAGTCAAAAGATCCTGAATTTGAAAAATTGATGGAATCTTATGACCGAACCGAACCTGGCGAGAAAATTAACGAACTACATTCTTTAATCGGAACCGAGCAGATTGAACTTTCAAAAGAGCTCGAAGATCATTACGCAAAGTTTTTCGAAAATCGCAAGGAAATTGCCGAAATTTATCAAGGTTATAATAATAATTTCAAAACTTTAAAGAATAAAACTGAAGCTTTAACTGCTGAACTTAAAAAAATAAAACCAGAAATTGAAGAATTAACAAAAAAATACAATTCTGATTCTGGGGAGCTTGAATCTGAAATTTCAGAATTTAACACCAATGCAAAAAATGGACATTATAAATCTCAGTCCGAATTTTATCGCGATCGAAGCAAACTTGTAGCTGAAATTAATAAAATTACAGAATCTCGCATTAATTTAAATAATTTAATAAATAGCTACAATTCAAAAATTAAAGAACTGCAAGAGTCTTCAATAGAACAAAATGAACTTTATAAAAGTATAAACTCGAATCTAAATTCGCCAAGTTTATAGTTTTAAAAATTTGGGAAATGTGGTAGAATTGTAAAGTGGCAAAACTAAAAACAAAATTCGTATGCCAGAATTGCGGAACGAGTTATCCGAAATGGTCCGGAAAATGCGAAAATTGCGGACACTGGAATACATTAATCGAACAAATTGAAGAATCTTCTGGTAAAAATGCGATCAGTAAGAGCTCAAAAACTGGTCGAATTTTGGAAGTTCAAAATTTAAATGAAGTTATTTCAAAAGAGAAACAAGAGAGAATTTCAAGCGGAATTAAAGATCTTGATGCAGTTTTGGGTGGTGGAATTTTTCCTGCGGGTGTGATTTTAATCGCAGGACAGCCTGGAATTGGAAAATCAACACTTTTGATGCAAATTTCGTCTTTTATTGCGAGTTCAAAAAAAGTTTTATATATTTCTGGCGAGGAATCAGCCGAGCAAGTTGCATTACGTGCACAAAGGCTTGGTACTTCAGATGCGAAAAATTTAAAATTTGCAAGTTCAACTTCAGCCGACGATATTGCAGCAACTATTCGCGAAAGTGGTTTTGATATTGTTATTATTGATTCGGTTCAAACTTTAGCAATGGAAGAAATTTCGAGCGCACCAGGGACAGTTTCACAAATTACTAATTCTTCGAACTTGATTATTCGTGCGGCGAAAAATTCTGGAACTGCGGTAATTTTAGTTGGCCATATTACAAAAGAAGGCTCGATCGCTGGGCCAAAAACTTTAGAGCATTTAGTGGATGTTGTTTTGAATTTCGAAGGCGATCGTTATGGCGGTTTTAAAGTTGTTCGCGCGGTAAAAAATCGATATGGCTCAACAAGTGAAGCGGCTATTTTTGAGATGTTAGACAATGGTTTAAAGATTGTCGAAAATCCATCTGCGGCACTTTTGGCTGAGCGTCAAAATACTGACGGATCGATAATTATGGCTACGATTGAAGGAACTCGCCCAATTTTGGTGGAAATTCAAGCTTTAGTTACAACTTCAAATTTTGGCTACCCAAAGCGTGCTGCGAGCGGCTTTGATATAAATCGTTTAAATTTATTGGTTGCGGTTCTACAGAGACGAACCAAGCTTGATTTAAGTGATAAAGATATTCACATTAACGTTGTTGGCGGGCTAAAACTTGACGATCGTGCGGCAGACTTGGCTGTTGCAATGGCAATCGCTTCAGCCGCAGCAAAAAGAAAACTTTCAGACGGTGTTGTGGTTTTTGGCGAAGTTGGTTTAGGTGGAGAAATTCGAACAGCGATTCAATCCGAGAGAAGAATCGCGGAGGCGAAAAAGCTTGGATTCACAAACGCTTTAGCACCAAAAAACTCATCGAAAGATAACTTTACAACAGCAGTGCGCGATTTGCGCGAGGCTTTAATTAAATATTTACAATAAAAGGAGATTATGAACACATTTTTATTATTTTCAATTTTGTCTATTGTTTTGATTAACTTATTTGAATCAAAAAATAGCAAACCATTAATTTCGAAAGCAAAAAAACAAGTTTTGGTTGACACTTCAATATTGATTGATGGTCGATTCTTACCGGTTGCCAAAACAGGTTTTATTAATTTTGACATCTATATTCCGCGAAGTGTTGTGGGTGAACTTCAAATTTTAGCCGATGGTGGCGACGATGAAAAGCGAGTTCGTGCGCGCTATGGCCTTGATGTAATTTCAGCACTTCAAAATGAGGAAAAAATTAACGTAAGTATTTTGGCCGATGGAAATTCAGCAGCAGAAGGTGTAGATAATCGCTTAATTTCGTTAGCAAAAAAAATGAATGCTGAAATTTTGACAGCAGACTATAATTTAAACAAAGTTGCAAAAGTTGAAGGAATTGAGGTTTTAAATATTAACGAGCTTGTCCAATCAGTACGCGCTGATTATTTGCCGGGCGAGAAAATTATGCTCGAAATCACCCAAAAGGGCAACGAAAAAAAGCAAGGAATTGGACATTTGCCAGATAGCACGATGGTTGTTGTTGAAAATGGCGAAAATCTAATCGGAACAATTAGTGAGGTTGAATTTATTCGCTCGCTTCAAACTGCGGCTGGAAAAATGATGTTTGCGCGACCTGTTGGAATAAAAATTTCAAAAGTTGAAACCCAAAAAAGCAAAGGTCGCGCGCCAGCTATTAAAAAAGAGATTGAAGCAGCTTCGAAAAAAGATAGAAAATCCGAAAAATCAAAAAAACTAAAAAATCAGGCGAAAAAAGCTTCGAAAGTAAATTCGCAAGAAACTAAAATCAAAAAACCAACTTACAAAAGAACCCAAAAAACAGCTGAAGACAGTTTAGTAGAATTAGCCAATAAATAATAAAGTTGAATTTTGATCGATTTTTTGCTAAAATTAAAAAATAAAAGAAAGGAAAATATGGCAGATTTTAATAAAATTTTAACTCCTGGTGATTATCAAAACGGAATCATTAACGTTGTAGTTGAAATCCCAACAGGCTCAACTCATAAGATTGAATGGAATCGAGATTTGGCAGTAATGCAACTCGATCGCGTTGAACCAAAAGCTTTCGCAAAACCAACAAACTACGGTTTTATTCCTCAAACTTTGGACGAAGATGGTGATGAACTTGACGTTTTGCTAATCACAAATGATCCACTAACAACCGGAATTTTCTTGGAAGCACGGATTTTGGGCGTGATGAAATTTGTTGACGACGGTGAAGTTGACGATAAAATTATCGCCGTTCCAGCTGACGATCGCGATACTGGAAATGCTTATAAAACTTTGGCTGATTTACCAGAACAACTTATTAAACAAATTGAGTTCCACTTTAACCATTATAAAGATTTGAAAAAAGCCGGAACTACAAAAGTTGAAAAATTTGGCGATATCGAAGAAGCAAAAGAGGTTATTACGGAATCAATCGCTCGCTGGAATGAAAAATAATCATAGATTTGAACTTAAGATAGTAAATATAATTATATAAATTAAAAACTGAGCATATTGCTCAGTTTATTTTGATTTTCTCTTTCTATCAGCCTCGATTCTATTGCTGATTATCTTGTTGAATATTGAATATATTGGTTTGTTAATATGCACAAACAATATCCTAAGATAATCTTCTGCGTCCAATTTTCGGATATTTTTTAGAAGATTATCCGTTACTTCATTTTTGTTTATGATGATATATCTAAATTCGTCATCTCTTAAGTATCTTTTAATGGATTCGAGAGATGTGTCATCATTAGAGGATAGATTCCTCACTAAAGAACCTCGTGCGAAAAATGGTAAATAAGTATTTTTCGTATGGGTTAAGATTTTATTGCCGTTTTTTCTAAAAATACAAACTTTAGTTTCTTTCACTATATCAAGATATTGTTTTGAGAATTTACTCCTTATGTTGGCTATTCGGCTTATATAGTCTTTTTTTATGGGGCTACTTTCCTCAAAATTATCAGCTTTTGGATAATCAAATTTTAATTCCGAAGGTTTTTCAGTTTGGATTATTTGATAGTCCTCCTTGTTTTCTTCTACCGCAAATATAGAGTTAATCAGCTTTTGTGATTCGAAAATGAAAGTATACATTTTATCTACTTTCATTTCGAGCGAAGCTATTCTTTGACTTTGCTCTTCATACTCAGATGCAGCAATTTCTTTAAACAGAGACAGTAAGCTGTCTGTAAATTCTTTCAACGGTTCTTGTGCCATGTTAGCACCTCCTTAAAAAAATCGAAAATCAATTTAAAATGTTCAACTTTCGTATTTTTATATATTACAATATTTATCTATAAAAGTCAAGTAGAATAATTGATTTTTTTTTGAATTTATGTATAATTAATATATGGAAAAAGGCGAACTCTTAAGAATTTCGAAACAATTTTATTCGAAAGAAGATATAGAAAAATTAGAAAAAGCAATCGATTTTGCAACCGAAAAACACAAAGGTCAGATTCGAAAATCTGGCGAAGAATATATCACGCATCCCTTAAAAGTTGCGGGTTTTTTGGTGGATTGGGGAATGGATATCGACTCAGTTGTGGCTGGAGTTTTACATGATGTGGTTGAAGATACCGAAACACCACTTGAAGAAATTGCAGAAGAATTTGGCGAAGATATTGCGTTTTTGGTTGACGGCGTAACAAAAGTCGGAAAAGCTCGCTCGGGAATGAATAATCTCGAGACTTATTTACCTCAAACAAAAGATAACCTTTCGAAATTGCTAATTGCCGTCGGCCAAGATGTGCGCGTGGTGATTATTAAACTCGCGGATCGCCTTCACAATGTTCAAACTCTGCAATATATGTCGCCCGAAAAACAGAAAAAAATTGCACGCGAAACACTGGACGTTTTTGCTCGAATTGCAGATCGACTAGGAATGGGGCGAGTTCGAATGCAGATGGAAGAACAGGCTTTTTTATATTTAAATCCTAAAGAGCATAAAAGGCTTGAAAATGAAATTCGAAAACGGCTTGGTAAAAGCACGCGAAAATTAGGAAAAGTTCGCGAAGAAGTTGAAACTGAACTTCAGAAAGCAGGAATTGATTTCGAAATTTCTGGGCGCGTGAAAAGTGTTTATTCGCTCCATAAAAAACTCAAAAAAACCAAGGGTGATATTGACCGTGTCTATGATTTGATGGCGCTTCGAATTATCGTAAAATCGAAAGATGATTGCTATCGAGTTTTGGGAATTTTGCATTCGATTTATAAACCAATGATTGAGCGAATTAAGGATTACGTTTCAATGCCAAAACCAAACGGATATCAATCACTTCATACAACTGTTATTACTCCTTCCAAACTAATTGCGGAATTTCAAATTCGAACGCGCGAAATGCATGAATTTGCCGAGCGAGGTTTGGCGGCAAGTTTTCATTATCACGAACAAAAATCAAGCAAAGATTATGTTTCGGGCGCAACTTCAAAAAGAAGAAGTGAAGTTAAAGGTAATGGCGGCTTGACGAACGAACTTCAATGGATAGTTCAACTTCAAGATGTAGCTCAGCGATTGAGGGATGGTGAAGAAATTGATCCAGAACAACTACAAATTGATATTTTTGGTGATCGAATTTTTGTTTATTCACCAAAAGGTGATATCTATAATTTGCCCGAGGGTGCGTTGCCGCTAGATTTTGCATATATGGTACATAGTGACATTGGCAAACATGCTTATGCTTTTCGAGTTAATGAAAAAATCCATGCTTTTGACAAACCACTCGAAAAAGGCGATATTGTTGAAGTGATGACACGTAAAAGTTCCTTACCAAAAGCCGACTGGCTCGATCTGGTTAAAACTTCACATGCAAGAATCAAGCTTCGTTCGCAACTAAAAAAACAGGGAATTTTGGAGCCGGTAGCAAATTCTGCCGCGATTCAAGCTCGAAAATCTGCCGAAAAACTTCGAAAATAAAATAACTCGCAAAGAGTTATTTTATTTCATTTCTTTAAATTTTATAGTTTAACTTTCAAAACCTTAATGTCAATAATATCGTTTAAGTAACTGTTGTTGTTTACTTTTTTCACAGAAACTCCTTTTGTAAAATATTAAAAGTTAATAATTTCGTTAAAACTTCACACTTATTATTTATATAAATCTAACTTTTTAAAAGCTATTAATATTTTTCAATACTAATATACTATCCTTTTACCAAAAAAAATAAAACGAACCAATCGGTTCGCTTTTTACTATTTTTTAGTGTTTATCCCAAGAATTAATCCGAAATACACATCTTCTGGCTTACTATTTTCAATAAATTTTCGATTTTCGCGAATTACTCGCGCTTCACATAAAAGAGACTTCGGCATTTCACCACCCTTAAATCTATTCAGACAAGAATTCTCAGCCGATCGCAATTCCGAGAGAATTTTATTTTTCGAAAGCTGATTTTCAAAATTATTTTGGTTCAAAACAATAATCTGATCACGCAGAGAATTAATTAGACCCGAATCTACAAAAGCTTTTTTACTAAACATTTTCGCATTAAAACCTGCGCGAGTTAGTGGGCGAGCATTGAGCTTCGGAATCATACAAACGAGATAGTCAATTTGCGGATCTTTTTTAGCGTATTTGACAACTTTTGAAAACAAATCGCTCAACTCTTCGCTGTCCGTACGGCCAATTTCACTACTGTTTTTAATATTCACAAAATCCGAAACCAAATAAATATTCTTGCTGAGTCCTTTGAATTTAATTTCTTTAAAGAATTCAATTCCAACCGCGGTAACTACTTTATCATCCTTTCGAATAAAAAACCACTCTTGTTTGCTGTAAAATTCCTTTGGTGAATATGATCCACGTGTTATAATTTGCAAATCTACAATTTGTTCTACAATTTTCTTCTTAAGATCATCACTTTTAGAATCATATAGGACTTCAATATTTTTAGTCTTAAATAATTTAAATTTAAACATAAGGTACCTCCAAAAAATGAACTTTACATATTATAGCATCTTATACTTCAGATTGCAACAATAAGCTTTATTTTTCGCAAAAAATATGGTAAAATTAAAAAATAACTTTATATTCTATGAATTCGTTAAATAATTTCAAACGCTCTTGGAGCTTTTTTTACAAAAATAAATATGGGCTTTTGATTGGAGCTTCGATTTTACATTTCGTAATGTCTGTCGCTGGAATTAATATTCTTTTTTGGGTTTTTCGACTAATTTTGCTTTTTTCGAATCAAGAAAATCTCACGAAAGACAATTTTTATCTGATTTTTTCAAACCCCTTAAGCCTTCTTTTTTGTGCGATTTATATTTTGCTTGTCGCATTTTTAACTTTTGCTGAATTTTTCATCCTAGTCAAATTCATCAATGCACGCAGGGAAAGCGACGTTTTTTCAGTTCGAAAAGTATTTTTTGAATCTTTTAAAAAAATGAAAAGCTTACTAGGAATTCAAATTTTCTTCTTTATGGTTTATTTTATTTCGATGGTTCCGCTCAAAAACCTCGGACTTTCTTCGGCGATCACTGAAAAAATACGAATCCCAGCATTTATTGTTGGTGAGATTTTAAAAACTCCAAGTGGCGCCGCATTCTATTTTGTGCTGATTTTGCTGATTTTTTACGTAAATTATCGCTTGATCCTCACCTTACCACGAACAATTTTAAACGACGAACCACTTTCGAAAAGCATTAAAGAAAGCTGGAAAGCCACAAAAAGCAAAATGTCGCAAATTTTGATTCCACTTGGGATTTTCGAAATTATCTTTATGATTTTTGGGTTGCTTTTTATGATTTTTATTGCACTGATTTTAGGAATTTTTAAGCCTTTTTTGGGTTTTTTGGTTTCAAAAACAATCCTAACAACAATGTTTGACGCAGTATTTTTTACTTTTTTTGTACTGTCAAAAGTCGCAACTGTAATCGTTTTACTTGATATTTTCGAACCGCTAAAAACTAAAATCATCGAGAATAAAAAACAAAAAATTAAAAATTCAAGAATTCTCGCAATTATGATGGCTTTACTTTTGGTTTCTTCGACAATTTTTAATGGAATTCAAATTTACTACCGAAAAATCGATACAAAAATCCTTAAAATTGCTCATCGCGGTGATGTTCGGGGTGGGGTTGAGAATTCGCTTGAAGCGCTTGAATCAGCCAAGAAAAAAGGTGCAGATTATGCTGAGATGGATATTCAACTAACGCGTGACAATCATTTTGTAGTTATCCATGATTATAATTTACAAAGATTAACCGGACGAAACGCGCGAGTTCGAGATTTGAATTTGAGCGAGATTCAGACTCTTATAACTTTCGAAAATGGTTTTGAGAGTAAAATTCCGACTTTTGAAGAATATATAAAAAAAGCTGAAAAACTCAACATTAAACTTTTAGTTGAGCTAAAACCAAGTGGCGACGAACCTGAAAATTTCGCAGAAATGTTTGTGAAAGATTTTCGAAAACTTGGTGTTTCGCGAAAGTTTAAAACAATGTCGCTGGATTTAAATTTAATGCGAAAAATCGAGAAAATTGCGCCAGAAATTGAAACCGGCTTCGTAATTCCGCTTCAATTTGGTGATTTTGATGATTCAAAAATTGATTTTTATGTGATTGAAGATTTTTCGTATCGCAAAAAATTAGCACTAGAAGCCCACAAAAAACAGCGCAAAATTTTTATCTGGACACTAAATACTCGCAACGACATTTCGAAATACCTCCAAGAGCCGATTGATGGAATAATTTCCGACGAACTTGATCTAATTACCAATATTGAAAAAGAAGATCGTTCGAAAGAATCAATTTTTAAGAGTTTTGTGCGATTGATTCGGCTGAAATTTTAACACTAAAAAACCGCAAAACTAAGTTTGCGGCAAAAAAATCTATCGAATAGTTTTTAAGGTAATGTGCTTATGTTGAAGGTTAAACAAATCATAAAACCGAGCAGCTAGCATAAAAGTTTTTGAAACCCTGTTTTCTTGAATTTCATCCTCAGAAGGTTCAAAAACCAAACATATTTCGCAAAATGCCTGCATTAATGCTAAAAAATTAAGATATTCATCTTGATATGGTCGCCGATATGAACGTAAAACAGACAAAAAATCATTTGTTAAAATTGGAATTCCATATTTTTCGGCAAATTCAAAGATTTCTTTGTTCATTTCCTCATGAGCACGTTTCAAAATTCGAATTTGGTTGATTTTACGATTGCGATATTCATGAATCGGAAACGGAAAATCATACATTCCAGAAGGAAAAAATACATGATGATTATTACTTTCACCTTGTTTTAATCTCTGAAATCTCTTCGGAAAATCTAAAATTTCGTTGTTGAGTTTTTCGAATTCTTCGCTCCAATCATAAAGTTGCGAAATTTTCACAAAATCACCATTAGAATCTTTTACAAAAGCCATCATCTGACGCCGACGCCGACGAACTTCATTCAAAACGTGTGTCCTTGGATCATTTTCACGAATATTTTCGAAATAAGCTTTTGTTTCGAAAAATCTCGCAGCCGGATTTTTGGCAATTTTCTTTTCTTTGAGCGAAATCCATTTCCAAAACTCTAATTTATACGCAGAATTCATTAAGCCATACAAATTATAGTAATAAAATGAAATATCGTAAAGCATGAATTCAATAAAATCTTCATCAATTTTAGTAATTTTATGATTCGAAATATCACCAAAAATCTTCAAACTTTTAAGATGATTTTTTGCAAGTAGGGCTTGAATGAAATTATCAAGTAAATCTTCTGGAAGGCAATCTGTGAGAAGTAAATTGATGATTTCGTAAAAAACTTGGTTTGAAACATTTTGAATAAACAGCGGTTGGAGCAGAATTTCAAAAGTTTCTGGTGACAGTGAGTGGATTTTTTCATCCGAACGCCAGCCGAGCTTTCGAGTTGGATTTTCTGGATCAAGCCGAAGTATTAACGACAAAACCGTTTCAAAGTTTTGGGCAAATTGTTGCGAAATTTTTGAATGAATGATTATTCCTTCCAAAATTTTATAGCTTTCATCGGAAATTTCAGTTTCAAAAAACTCATCTTCGTTAAATTTTGAAGACATCATTTTTCCGCGTTTCAAAATTGCGTTTGCAAAAACTTCGAAATTATTATAAAAAGCAGCGTCTTTAAGCTTCATAATTGTTCCTCCTTTTAAAAGTGCGCTGATAAAGTTAAACAGTTGATATTATTATATAATTTTTTTGAAGATATTTCAAGCGTAAAATATTTGTGAAAAAGCTTGAAAAAACGCGTTTTATGTGATAGAATAGTAAAGTTAATATTAAATGCGAGTGAAATTTGGGAGATTTTGCGCCTCATTTCGAAAAGGAATGACCAGCACGAAGCAAACAAACACTCTTTAAATGAAAGGAAAAGTTCAATGA
>CAURQO010000013.1:0-16052 GCA_963527165.1 uncultured bacterium | reverse complement strand
ATTTCTGAAATTCGTGAGCCGTGGATTAAGGGCGAAATTGTAGTACCAAAAGATTATGTTGGTGCAGTAATTCAGCTAATTGTTTCAAAACGTGGGCTACAAAAGAATTTGAGTTATATTGATGAGCGTGTTTTGATTTCTTTTGAGGCGCCACTTGCGAATCTTTTGACCGATTTTTACGATCAGCTGAAAAGTGTTACATCTGGCTATGGTTCATTTAATTATGAGCTTTGGGATTATTTGGCTGAAGATTTAGTGCGAGTTGATTTTTATGTTGCGGGTGAAATGGTTGATGCTCTTTCGGTGATGTGTCACTGTTCGGAAAGTGTGCGGATGGGTCGCGAAATTACAGCAAAATTGAAAGAAGTAATTCCACGACAGAACTTCCAGGTGGCAATTCAAGCGGCTATTGGTGGAAAATTCATTGCACGTGAGAATATTTCAGCTTATAGAAAAGATGTAATAGGTTATCTCTATGGTGGTGATGTTTCTCGAAAGAAGAAATTGTTAGCTAAACAAAAACGTGGTAAAAAGCGAATGAAGAAATTTGGAAATGTTGAAATTCCGAGTGAAGCTTTTACAGTAATGCTTAAACGAGATTAAAAACGATTCATTGTAATTGTATGTAATAGAAAGAAGGAATTTGAGCTTGGTGGTTGGCTTGGATTGTATTGATCAAGTGAGTCAAGAAGAGCGCTACAAGAAGAAAGTTTCTATTCGGTCCAATGAAAAAATTTAAGCCCTCAATCAGGCCTATCAAGAATTGGCCCAAGCCTACCACCAGGTCAGCTATGTTAATGTATACTCGTCTTTATTGGATGAAGTGGGGCAGTTAGCAGAATCCTATACGACAGATGGCCTCCAATTAAGTGTGGCCGGTTACCGCATCCTAGCCCAAGCTTTGCAGGAGATAGTATAGAGATAAAAATAGAGAGTGAAAAAAGCCTAACCAGACAAATCTTCAAAGGAAGATTTATTTTTTAAAACTTTTTGTTGACAAATGTAAATCTTAGGTGTAAAATAGCATCATAAGATTTACAAATGTAGATTTAGAAAGGAGAAGCAATGCAAATTTCCAATGCGGAATGGCGCATCATGAAGATTATCTGGATGGAAGGCAAGCAGACCAGCAGGGATTTAATTGACGTCTTGTCCGAGCGCTTTGACTGGTCAAAGTCGACCATCAAGACCCTCTTGACGCGCTTGGTTGAAAAGGGCTGTCTGACCAGAGAAAAATCAGGCAAAGCCTTTATCTACTCGGCTTTGTTGAAGCAGGATCAGAGTTTAGACTTGGTGGTTGAGGAGGTGAAAGACAAGGTTTGCTCAAAAAGAATTGTCCAGGTGCTTGAAAACTTGATTCAGGAGAGTGACTTTACGCTCGCAGATCTTAATCATCTGCAGCAGGTCCTGGAAGAAAAGAAAGCAGAGGCTGTCGAAACAGTCCCTTGCAATTGTATGTAATAGAAAGAAGGAATTTTAATGTTTGGATTGTTAATTAGTATTGTTTGTTTACTTGGGGTTGCTTTTATTACTTGGTGGTTCTTTGTAGAGCATGAAAAGGTAAGCGGCCACGCTTGTCAGAAATCAGGTTATCAAGAAATTGAAGTCGAAGTCATGGGGGGCTATTCGCCTGAAACTATTGTTCTGAAAAAGAATATTCAAGCCTGGATCATATTTAATCGCAAGGATCCATCTTCATGTCTGGATCAAGTGATCTTTCCAGATTTTGGTATTTATGAAGATTTGCCTTTAGGTGAAAAACATGTCATTGAAATTACGCCAGAAAAAGCGGGCGAATATGGGTATTCATGTGGAATGAACATGATACATGGTCGCATGATTGTGAAATAAGGAGTAGATATGGTAGAAAAACAAAAAGCAGTTGTGAAAAACGGAGTGCAAAAGATCCATATTACAGCAGAAAAGGGCTATAGTCCCAAAGAATTTCAACTTCAAAAAGGGATCCCTGCTGAAATCACCTTCCATCGGGTCAATCCTTCCGGCTGTTATAAGGAAATTTTGTTTGAAGATCAGGGGATTTTAGAGCCTTTGGAAGTCGGTGTGGATAAGGTGATATCCTTTACTCCGACAGAAACAGGGGACTTTGAGTTTTCATGTGGAATGAAGATGCAAAAGGGTTCCTACACGGTTGTGGAAAAACGCCGTCGTATCTCAAGTTTACTGGGTCGCTTTTGGATTACTAGTATCTTTACCCTTCCTTTATTGATCTTGATGATTGGGATGTGGGCAGGATTTGTCTCCCATCCAGTCAGTCGCTGGGGGACTTTTCTAGCGACAACGTCGATCATGTTGATAGCAGGAGCACCTTTTATCAAGAGTGCCTGGGCCTCATTTAAGAAGCACCATTCTAATATGGATACCTTGGTAGCTCTTGGAACCCTGGTAGCCTATGTCTATAGTGTATTTGCACTTTTTACTGGTCGGCCAGTATACTTTGAGGCTGCGGGTTTTATCATCTTCTTTATCCTCTTAGGACAAGTCTTTGAGGAACGGATGCGTAAAAATGCCTCCAAGGCTGTGGAAAAGTTGTTGGATTTGCAGGCAAAAACGGCTCAAGTTCTCCGTGATGGGAACTATGTCGAGGTGGCAGCGGAAGATATCCAAATTGATGACTTAATTCGGGTCCGTCCTGGGGAAAAGATTGCGGTTGATGGGACGATTATAGAAGGAAGTACGATCATTGATGAGTCGATGGTGACAGGTGAAAGCTTGCCTGTGGAAAAATCAGTTGGTGATGCAGTTATCGGCTCCACTATCAACAGCAATGGGACCATTCTCTTTAAGGCTGAAAAAGTCGGTAGTGAGACCCTCTTATCTCAAATTGTGTCCTTTGTTAAAATGGCCCAATCAAGTCGTGCTCCTATTCAAGATTTGACGGATAAGATTTCAGGTATCTTTGTTCCAGCAGTGACGATTTTGGCTATTGGGACCTTCTGGGTTTGGTCTGTGCTTTTGGGAGCATCGCTTCAAGAAGCTATGCTCTATGCAGTATCTGTCCTCATTATTGCCTGTCCTTGTGCCCTTGGTTTAGCAACCCCAACAGCCCTGATGGTCGGAACCGGCCGTAGTGCCAAGATGGGGGTTCTGATTAAAAATGGAACAGTTCTTCAAGAAGTGCAAAAGATTCAAACCGTTGTGTTTGATAAGACAGGGACTATTACTATTGGTCAACCACTTGTAACTGATGTTGTAGGAGATGAAGCGCGTATCTTGACACTGGCTGCTAGTCTTGAAACTTTTTCAGAACATCCACTAGCCCAAGCGGTGTTATCTCAAGCAGAAGAAAAAGGTTTGGTGTTATCCCCTGTGGAAAATTTCCAAGCGATTGAAGGAAAAGGTGTCCAAGGTCAGATCGACCAGCAGTTGGTGACCTTGGGAAATGGTAAACTTCATGACGGGATAGCGATGGATCCGGAGCTTGAAAAACGGATGGTAGAGTTGCAAGAGCAGGCCAAAACAGTGATCAATTTGGCTGTGGATGGGCAAGTGATTGGGCTAATTGCCATTCAAGATGCTCCGAAGGCCAGCTCAAAAGAAGCGATCAAAAAGCTCAAAGAACGGGGCTTGAAAACGGTCATGTTAACGGGGGATAATGAACGGGTGGCTCAAGCTATTGCTAAGCAAGTGGGAATTGACACCGTCATTGCTGATGTCCTTCCTCAAGAAAAAGCTAGCGCTATCCAAAAACTGCAAGAAGCTAGCAAGGTCGCCTTTGTTGGAGATGGGATCAATGATGCTCCAGCTCTCTCGATCGCGGATGTGGGGATCGCTATGGGATCTGGAACGGATATTGCGATCGAGTCCGGTGGCATCGTGCTCACGCAAAATGATTTACTTGGCGTTGTGCGCGCCTTTGACATGAGTCAAAAGACCTTCCGCAGGATCTTACTCAATCTCTTCTGGGCCTCTATCTACAATATCCTTGGGATTCCAATTGCTGCTGGAGTCTTTGTAGGACTGGGATTGACCCTCAATCCAGAACTAGCAGGTCTTGCTATGGCCCTTAGTTCTTTGTCTGTTTTGACTAGCTCGCTGCTTCTAAATGTGACGAAAATTGATTAGACTCAATAAAAATGGTACAGAATTCATTTAAGGTTCTGTGCTATTTTTTTATTTTTTACTATTGACAAAGCATATCGGGGGGGGGGTAAAATGATTATATAATAATTAAAATTTTATAAAGGGAATTCTAATGAAAGAAGAAAAATCAACTATAAATTCTAATGATAATAAACAGTTGAATAAAATATCTACAAAAACTAAATCTGAAAAACCATTCTATAAAAAAGCTTGGTTTTGGATTGTTATAGTTGTAATTATTGTTGTTGGCGGCCAATCTAAACAGGCTGAAAAAGTTGGTGAAAACAAAAAACCTGAATCAAACGGATCATCTCAAATTCAAAATAAAGAATCCAAGAAAGAAGAAAAAACTGAATTTAAGGTTGGTGATATAATTGCATTTGACGGAAAAGAATTAACCGTTGAAAAGGTTGAGCGAAACTGGAAGTCTGAAAAAGCTTACATAAAGCCAAAAGATGGTAAAGAATACGTAAAAGTTTCAGTAAAGATTGAAAATAAATCTGAAACTGAGATGAACTATAATGTTTTCGAATTTAAGGCTGAAGATTCTAATGGAGCTGCTGAAAGGTTTGATTTTCAAACCTATAGCTTGCCAGATAGTCTTGGCTCTGGTAATTTAGTGAAAGGTGGTAAAAAGAGTGGTTCTATGATTTTTGAAGTCCCTGCCGGCTCTTCATTAAAACTTCACTATCAACCATCATTCTGGTCGAATAAAAAAGTTATTGTTAATCTATAATAAATTTCAAAACGGGCTTGCTATGAGCTCGTTTTAATTTGCTAAATTACTTAAAAAATGATAAAATATAAACAATTATGTTAGCTTATAAAAATAGATTTCACGGTCATGGTAGTTTACGCTATGTCTATTCAAACGGAACTTCGGTTCGTACACAAAAAATTACCGTGAAATTTGTAAAAAATCCACACCGTAAAGATTCACGTTTTGCAGTTGTAGTTTCAAAAAAGGTTTTAAAGAGTGCAGTTGGTCGAAATCGCATTCGTCGTCGAGTTTATGAAATTATTCGCCACGAATTGCCGAAAATAGATGGTACTTTTGATGTTGCAGTTATGATTTTTCATAAAAGTGTTAAAGATATTTCTCACGAAGAGTTAAAAGAAAATATAGTAAACACCTTTAAAGAAGCTGATTTTTATTGTAATAAGTAGTGAAAAGTAGTATAATAATAGATATGAACTTGTTTGAAATATTTATTACTCAACCGATTTTAAATCTACTTTTGGTGATTTATAACTTTATTGGCGATTTTGGTTTCACAATTATTATCTTTACTTTAATTGTGCGTTTTTTGATGTGGCCATTAACAAAAAGTCAGCTTCATCAATCAAAGGTTATGCGAAAACTTCAACCTGAATTACAGAAAATTCGAAAGAATGCAAAAGGTAATAAACAGCTTGAAACCCTCCAGATGATGGAGCTTTATCGTAAGCATAACTTTAAGCCATTCCGCTCAATGTTAACGCTATTTATTCAGCTCCCAATTCTTTTAACAATTTTTAGTGTAATGAGAATTGTGGTAAATTCTCCTGATCAAATTTCGAAATGGGTTTATCAGCCAGTTGCACAAATGGGCCGAGTTAGTGAGGTTATTTCGCACAAAAAGCTTGATCCAAAATTCCTTGGTGTTATTGATCTAACAGATGCAGCTGTACCGTTGAATGACTTTTCTAGCGGATTTATGATGGTTATTGTTCTTGGTTTGGCAGTTTCGCAATGGTATATGATGAAACAGCTCCAACCGAAAAATGAGAAGCGTCGAGTCCGTGATATCTTTAAAGAAGCTGCGGAAGGAAAAGAGCCAAATCAGTCTGAGCTTAATGCTGCGGTTAGTTCTAATATGAATATGTTAATGCCGGCAATTTTGCTTTTCGTGATGAGTGGACTTTATGGCGCGCTAACACTCTACTACTTAATTTCGAATATAATCCAAATTATTCAGCAAAAATATGTTTTCTCAATTGATTCGAAAGAAATGGATGAGATTGCTAGTGAGTCTTTAAAAAAGAAACTTCGAAACGCTAAAGAGGCGGTTGTTGTAAAAAACATATCAGTTAAGCCACCAAAAAAAGATAATAAAGAAAAGTCTGGTGGATCTAATATTCGAAGGATTAAAGCAAAAGATGGAAAACGGAGGTAATATGAATCGGGAAGAATCAATTGTTTTTGCACAAAAATTTTTGGAAGATATTCTGAGTTTTTTCGGGGTTAATTTGGCGGTTCATTCAACCGCAGATGATGAAATTATCCAGCTTTCAGTTCCTTCGAGTGAATTGAACTCGTTATTCATTGGCCGAGATTCGAATAATTTGCGATCATTGCAGTTTTTAATTTCGCGAGCTTTGGAGTCTAAAAATGCTGAACTTTCTCGCGTTAATATTGATGTTGCTGATTATAAAAAACAGCGTGCCCAAAAAATTGAACAAAAAGCAGAAAAGTGGATTGAGCAGGTTCGAAAAACTGGGGAACCTTATCGCTTGAATTTGAACCCAACGGATCGGTTTACGGTTCACAAATTGGCGCAAGATTATTCTGATATTGAAACTCATTCTGAGGGTGAGGGTCGTGAACGCCAGTTGATTATTTCGAAAAAACAATAATTTTTCAGAACAAACCTTTAGGGGTTTGTTTTTTCTTTCGAAAAAAGGTTGATAATCATAAGCAAAAAGACTATAATATAAGCTATGAAGGAAATTTTTCAAAAGGGTAATTTTGGCTGGATTTTTGGTTTTGTAATTTTTGCTCTGATTATTAGTGGAATGTTAATTGATGTTTTATATCGCGAAGGTTTGATTGGCGACAGAAAAAGCGTTTTAGTTATTGGAACACACGCGGGATTTAAGCCTTTTGAATATTTGAAGAATGGCAAGGTTATTGGTTTTGATGTCGATATTTCGAAAGAAGTTGCAAAAAGTTTAGGAAAAGAATTAAAGATTGAAGATACTGCTTTTGATGGTCTTTTGCCGGCGCTTGAAAGTGGTCAGGTTGATATGGTAATTGCAGGAATGACTAAAACTCCGGAGCGAGAAAAGAATGTGCTATTTTCGGAACCTTATTATTTAGCGGCACAAAAAATTATCGTTCGAAAAAATAGCTCAATTAAGAATAAATATGAACTTTCGGGTAATAAAATTGGCGTTCAACTTGGAACAACGAGCGACACGATTGTTTCAAAAATTAAAGGAGTTAATGTTGTTAAACTTCAATCTGTGCCGAGTGTTTTGCAAGATTTAAGTTCTGGTAAAATTGACGCTGCTGTTCTTGACGAAGCTCCCGCTGATCAATATGTAAAAGGATTTTCGAATCTAGAAGTTTTGCTAGATTCTTTAGGTAATGAAGAATATGCGATTGCAATCAAAAAAGGAAACGATGATCTGAAAAATCAGGTTGATAAAGTGATTGATGAAATGAAAAAAGATGGTAGATATCAGGAATTGTTAAAGAAATATTTTGGCGAAAGAGGTAAGGAATGAATTTCTGGGAAGTAATTTTTGGCGGAAATCGCTGGTTGTTTTTATGGCAAGGATTGGAAGTTACCTTGGTTTTAACGGTTTTGTCGTTAATTCTAGGTTCAATTATCGGTGTTATAATTGCTTTGATGCGAACATCAAAATTCAACCTCTTTCAAAATTCAAAAAATGGGAAATTGGCGGATTTTAATCCATTTGCTTTTTTGGCAAAAATTTATGTTGATATTATTCGCGGAACACCACTTTTAGTGCAGCTTCTAATTATGTATTATGTAGTTTTTGGCTCATATCAATTTATGCCAAAAATTTTCATTGCAACAATTGCTTTTGGAATTAATAGTGGTGCTTATATTGCTGAAATTATTCGCGGTGGTATTGAGAGCGTTGATAAAGGACAAACTGAAGCTGCAAGATCGCTCGGGTTTAGTAATTGGCAGGCGATGCGGTTGGTGGTTTTACCACAGGCGCTTCGAAACTCTCTACCTTCGTTGATTAGTGAATTTATTGCATTACTCAAAGAGACTTCAATTGTTGGTTGGATTGGGTTGAGTGATATTATGCGAGGTGCGGATAATATTCGTTTCGAAACTTCGACGGCATTTCAGTCGCTTTTTGCAGCTGCACTAATTTACCTCGGATTGACTGCTATTTTTACACGAATTATGTCACGAGTTGAAAGGAAATTGAGCAATGAAAATAATTAAAGTTAAGAACTTAAAAAAGAGTTTTGGGTATAATCATGTTTTGAAAGACATTGATATCGAGATTGAAGAAGGCGAAGTTGTGGTTATTGTTGGTTCGAGTGGGTCTGGAAAATCAACGTTTTTGAGGTGTTTAAATTTATTGGAAGAGCCAACTTCTGGCGAAATTATAATTGACGGAGTCGAAATAACAGATAAAAAAGTTGATCTCAATACATTGCGGCGAGAAGTTGGAATGGTTTTTCAGCAGTTTAATTTATTCCCAAATTATAACGTAATTGATAATATTAAATTAGCACCAAAGAAACTTAGAAAAACTTCTGATCAATCCGCCACGAAGAAAGCAAGAGAGTTACTTAATAGTGTTGGTCTTTTGAATAAAGCTAAGGAATTCCCGGTAAATTTATCTGGTGGGCAAAAACAACGAGTCGCAATTGCGCGCGCGTTAGCGATGGAACCAAAAATTATGCTTTTTGATGAGCCGACTTCAGCGCTCGACCCAGAAATGATTGGTGAGGTTTTGGATGTAATTCGAAATGTTGCCAAAAAGGGGATGACGATGATCATTGTAACGCACGAAATGAAATTTGCTCGCGAAGTTGGAACAAGAATGATTTTTCTCGATAAAGGTGTAATAATTGAAGATGGTACACCGGAAGAAGTTATGGATCATCCAAAAACGAAGCGTGCAAAGCAATTTTTTAGTATAAAATAAAATTAAAATAATGTGTTAAAAAATGACACATTATTTTTTGAAGACAACTTTTTTGTAAAGAATAAAGTTCCAGATTAGACTAAAAATTGTAGCAATTAATTTTGAAATTAGAAGAGCAATCTTATTATTTTTAAATATGTTTTCGAAAAATGGCAAAAGTATAAAAATGATGAAATTTTGAATTGCCCAGAGTCCAAAAAGTGTAACGATAATGAAAAGAGCCATTTCACGGAACAATTCTTTTTTGTTATTTGAAACAGATTTGAAAGTAATTTTCTTGTTTAGCGAAAAACTGTTCGCAAAAGTTATTCCTGTTGAGCAAATGTTCGCAATAGTAATAGGGACGCCAAAGGTTGCTAAGCTGAAAAGAATAACAAAATCGAGAACTGTGTTTAAACCACCGATAATTGCGAACCAAAACTCTTGGCTATTTTTTAGCTTTTCTGTGAGATTTTTCACGTTCAAACTCCTTAATTTCTTGAGCTAAATAAATTGGTCGATTTTTTGACTCAATAAATATTCGACCAATATATTCACCTAAAACTCCAATTGAAATGAGTTGAATTCCGCCGAGAAAGAGAATTACTGACATGATTGAGGCGTAACCATCACCAGTTGGAACGCCAAAAAATGGACGGATTAATAAAAACACGATCCATGAAAAAGCGCCAATTGAAATGAAAAAGCCTGTAAATGTTGCAATTCTGAGCGGAGCGACGGTGAAGCTCGTAATTCCTTCGATTGCTAAATTGAAAAGTTTTCGATAATTCCATTTGGTTTCGCCAGCAATTCGAGCATCGCGTTTATAGGTAATTTCTTTCTTTTTAAAACCAACCCAAGAAAACATCCCTTTAGTATAGCGGTTATTTTCACGTAGAGTTTTTAAAGATTCAACTACGCGTCGATCAAGAAGTCGAAAATCTCCAGTGTCGCGCTGAATTTCAATTTGAGAAATACTATCAAGAACGCTATAAAACCATTTTGAAGTTTGTTTTTTAAGCCAAGTTTCACCGTCTCTTGATTCACGTTTTGCATAAACATCATCATATCCTTCTTCCCAAAGATTAAGCATTTCGGGGATTAATTCTGGCGGGTCTTGAAGGTCGGCGTCGATGATTACTAGTGCATCACCTTTTGCGTAATCAAAACCAGCTAACATTGCATTCTCTTTACCGAAATTTCGACTCAAATTAATATAAGAAATTCGTGAATCTTTATCGCTTTCATTTCGAATGATTTCCATTGTTTTGTCTTTTGATCCATCGTTAATAAAAAGGAATTCGAAATCATATTTTGAAGTGTTTTTTACTAAAAGATTAAGCCTTTCGAAGAGTTTTGGTAAAGATTTTTCTTCGTTATAGGCTGGAATCATAATTGTGACGAGTTTTTTCATAGTAATTATATTATAGCATAAGACGACATAAAATATAAAATATAAAATATAAATAAAATGTTGAAATTTGATTGGGATTATGTTAAAATGACTCTAGGAGAAGAAAAAATGAAAATAAACACACAAAATACCAAAAAAACTAAAATCATTATTATTTCTGTCATTGCGATTGTGCTAGTTTCTGGCGGGATTTTCTGGTGGGTAAATTCGAATAAAAATAATAACAAGAAAAAAGAAGAAAAAACTACAAAAATTGAAGAGAAACATGAGGATTCGAAAAAAGATGAATTAAAAACTGAAGAACAAAAAACGAGCGAGAAAAAACTCAATGACCTAAAAACTAAGAGTCTCAATACTGATCATGCTGAGGGAACAGTTGAGACTTCAGGTTATACGAAATTTCCAACTTACACGACAGTTCAGGTTGAAGATGGTGCGGTTCGTGTTGCGGGGCAGATTTCGGGATTGCTTTATGATGAAGGTGGAAGCTGTTCTTATACACTAACACATACAGATGGAACAAAAATTGAACTTTCGACAGAAATTTTGGAAAGTCCAGGGAATAAATACTGTAAAGCGATTACAAAAAAAATTATCGACAGTGAATTTAAATCTGGAAAATGGACTGCAATAACAACTTACAAAAACTCAAAGCAAAAACAAGAAGGAAGGTCAGATGCTCAAAGTTTTACAATCGAGAAATAGAGAGTTTAAAAAAGTAGCAATAATTGGTATTCCAATTATTGCAATTGTAGTATTTAGTGCTTTAGCAGTAGTTCGAAATCTTTCGAACGCCGTTAAAGCGACTGATTTTAACCCTGGTCGAATTATTGATGATAGTATTTTTTATAATAAAGATGCTATGAATGTTCAGCAAATTCAGCAGTTTTTAGATTCGCAAGTTGGTCAATGTGATACTTGGGGAACTGGTCCATCTGGCCGAAACGATGGACGAACTGCAGCGCAATTTGCAGCAGCGCAAAATTCGTCCTATTGGCACAGGCCACCTTATGCGTGTATAAATAATTATCACGAAAATCCAAACACTGGTGAAACTTCTTTCGAAAAAGGTGGAGGAGCTTTCGAAGGTGGAATTTCGGCGGCGCAGATTATCTATGATGCAGCTCAGAAATATGGAATTAATCCACAAGTTTTGATTGTTTTGCTGAAAAAAGAATCACTAAATGTTTTGAACGACAATTGGCCGGTGAAAAATCAATATAAATATACGATGGGGTATGCTTGCCCAGATTCTGGACCAGGATTTTCGGCATCTTGTGCAGATTCGAAAGCTGGTTTTTATAAGCAAATGACTTTGGCGGCTTGGCAGATGAAATATTATAAAGACCATTATAAAGATGGTGGCTATTCGTTAAAGCTTGGATGGAATAATATTCAATATTCACCAAATCCAGCTTGTGGCACAAAACGTGTTAATATAGAAAATATAGCAACTTTGAGTTTGTATATTTATACACCATATGTACCGAATGACGCAGCACTGGTGAATTTTCCAGGAACTTCACACTGTGGGGCTTATGGAAATCGAAACTTTTTTATGTTCTTCAATCAGTTGTTTGGTTCAACTCTGGAAGGTAAAAGAATCCATAGCGGAATATATAAGAGATACATTGAGTTAGGTGGTAATAAGGGATATCTTGGTGATGTAGATTCTGATTTTTTCAAGACCAATAAATCAATATTCCAAAGGTTTAAAAATGGTTTCATAGTTGGAAGTGATAGTACTGGATATTGGGAAAATTATGGTAAAATTAGACAAAGATATTCTGAGTTAGGTTATGAACATGGTAAGATGGGGCTACCTCTGTCTGGATATTTCAACATTATCAATAATGGTCATGCGCAAAAATATCAGAATGGTTTCATAATTGGAAGTGATAGTACTGGATATTGGGAGAGTATTGGTTTAATTAGAGATAAGTATGCTCAATTAGATTATGAACATGGTAAGATGGGGCTACCTATAACACAAGAATTTTCAACTGTTCAAGGTGGATGGTTTCAAAAGTACCAGAACGGATTTATTATAGGTAGTCCGAAATCCGGATATCATGAGAGTTATGGTGATATACGTGAACGCTGGAATAAGATTGGCAATGAGAAAGGTGTATTAGGATTCCCTACCAGTGATGTTATTAGCGAGAAAGGCTACAAGAGACAGCAATATGAGAAGGGCTGTATTATGGGTAATAGCAATTTAGGATATTGGGAAATTCAAGGTGATGTATATAAATTTTATAATTCATTGAGTAATTTCCAGAAAGATGATCTTGGCCTTCCATTGAAAAATGAAATATGGGATAATGGGAAATGGATTCAATATTTTGAAAGAGGAATAATAACAGGTGTTGGAGATAAATATATACTAGAAATAGGTAAGCAGTATAATAACTTGGGGTAGCTAAAATATTTTAAGATTACATAATTCTAAAGTTAAAGCAGCAGAAATGCTGTTTTAACTTATGTAAAAAATAATCTGAAAACTATTTCTTTATATCTTTGTTAGGTTAAGAAATGAGAAAATTAATAAGGTTAGATGAATTTATTATTTGGATATATAGAAAATAAGAGATAGTATTATTCTTTAAAGAAGATGAAGATATTTAGGATAGATAAATAGAATTGGTAATCGTAGGTATTAGAATTAGTTTAGTATTGGATTGTTTGCCTATATATGGTATAATTAAAAGCATAATGATTAAAATAGGATTTTTTGAAAAGAGGAATAGGGTTTTACTTGCAGAACTCGTTAAAACGGATTTTAAGTTGAGATACCAAGGATCGGCTTTAGGGATTTTGTGGTCAGTTCTTAAGCCTCTTATGATTTTTGTTGTAATGTATTTTATATTTGTAAAATTCTTGCGAATTACCGATCCTTCAATTCCAAATTATGCAATAACTCTACTTCTCGGTCTCTCTCTTTGGGGATTTTTTACCGAAGCAGTTACTTTGGGAATGAATTCAATTGTCGCTCGTGGTGATTTGATGCGAAAAATTAATTTTCCAAAATATATCGTGATTGTTTCTTCGATGGTGAGTGCTTTAATTTCACTTTCAATTAATCTTTTGGTGGTTTTAGCTTTTGCGATTTTTGCTGGTGTAAAATTCCAATGGTCTATTTTACTTTTACCATTTAATATTACTCTTCTTTTCGCTACAGCTTTTGGTTTGGCATTAATTTTATCAACTCTCTATGTTAAATTCCGTGATATTTCGCATATTTGGGAAGTCTTTATGCAGATTTTAGTCTATTCAATGCCAATTATGTATCCAATTTCAATGGTTACGAAAGTTTCAATTTTTGGTGTTTCGATTGCGAAAATTATGATACTTAACCCGATTGCGCTTGTAATTCAAGATATTCGCCATAATTTGATTGCTCATGAAACACCAACTTTCTGGACACTTTTTGAAAATTACTGGTTTGCGTTAATCCCAATTTTAATCACAGCTTTATTAGTAGCTTTTGGAATATGGTATTTTAACAAAAATTCAAAAAAATTTGCGGAGATTATGTAATGGGAAAATATGCTTTAGAAGT
This sequence comes from uncultured bacterium, assembly GCA_963527165.1. Lineage (GTDB taxonomy): Bacteria > Patescibacteriota > Saccharimonadia > Saccharimonadales > Saccharimonadaceae > Nanogingivalis. Next base: position 2,094 of record CAURQO010000013.1, on the reverse strand, counting down.
AAAAAATGTTTCGAAAAGTTTTCGTTTACCAACAGAACAGGCAAGCGGTATTAAACAAGCTTTCGTAAACTGGACAAAAGGAATTAAGGGCTATAAAGAGCAAAAAGTTCTTAAGGATATCTCATTCAAGGTTAAGAAGGGTGATTTTTATGGTATTGTTGGGCGAAATGGTTCAGGAAAATCCACATTACTCAAGATTATTTCACAAATTTATACACCAGAAAGAGGTATAGTAAAAGTTGACGGGACCTTGGTGCCATTTATTGAACTTGGTGTTGGATTTAACCCAGAACTTACCGGACGAGAGAATATTTATTTGAATGGTGCACTTCTTGGTTTCTCGAAAGAAGAAATTTCTGCAATGTATAATGAAATTGTAGAATTTGCTGAGCTCGAAGAATTTATGGATCAGAAATTGAAGAATTATTCTAGCGGAATGCAGGTTCGTTTGGCTTTTTCGATTGCGATTAAAGCTCAAGGTGATATTTTAGTGTTGGATGAAGTTTTAGCAGTTGGTGATGAAGCCTTTCAACGTAAATGTAATGATTTTTTCGAAAATATTAAGAAAGACAAGACTAAAACAGTTATCTTAGTTACACATTCAATGGCGGATGTTAAAAAGTATTGTAATAATGCTATTTTTATTGCTGACGGTATGATAAGTGAATCTGGTGATGTTGATAAAGTTGCCGAGAAATATATAGCTTCTAACCTAGATATTCTTAATTCGCGCAATAATCATAGCCATACTGCCGATAATAATTCTTCTTCAATTAAAATTGTTGGGAATAAATCGATTATTCATCATGGCGAATATTTTGAGGCTGATATAGAATATTCGTATAAGGGTGATGCTGAATTATATATTGCTTATATTCTTCAAGATGAAGGTAGGGGTGGTAGAGTTTATGATAGTGGTCATATAAAGGTTTCTTCGGATGATTCAGTATTTAATATTAGGTTTTCTTTAGACAATTTTAATTCTACCGACTTTAGGGTTGTTGCAGTTCTGTATGAGAAAAATAAAGGTCATTCTAATTCTAAGGCTATTGCTAATACTTTTGATGGCGGTGATTTTAGATTTAAGTATCTAACTGCTAAAACTGACAATGATTATGGTTTAGTGAAAAAAAATATTATTAAATAGGAATAAAGAGTTTTTAAACAATACCACTACTTGAGGTTAAGTAGTGGTATTAAAGTAAAATTATTTTTTAGCTTATTTTTTTAGTGTGCAATATTTTTTTATCTAATTTTATATTTTTAATGAATAATAATATATTAGCCAAAATAAATGTTAGTAGGGCATTTTTTAGTATTAAGGTTGCTATAAGCAGAAATATATATTTTATCGCCCTCATCTCTGATGTTCTTTTAATAAATTTTGGTGCTAGTATTCTATTACTAATAATATGCTTTATATTATTTAAAGATTTTTTATATTCTCCTTGTTTGGTTGAATATTGAACAGATGACATTATGAAAGATATTAGCCATCTAGCTTTAATAAGTTGAACGTATGGGTTATTGTGCTGGTTTGATATTTTTGAAAATTTATCTAGTTCTCTTGCATTTTTTATTCTATATTCAGTATTTAGTTTTGTAGTTTTTACTATACTTGTTTCACTATTGGATATATATGTATAATAAGGCGTTGTGTCTAACATATCAATCCTGCTTGATTTTGATAAGAAATTCAGGTTGAATATTAGATCTTCTCCAAATTTAAGGTTTTCATCTAATTTAATATTATTATTATGGATTGTATTTTTTTTGTAAAGTTTATTCCATAGGTTATACATTCGTCCATCTAAACTTAGAGATTTTAATGTTTTTTGTACTATATAATTTTTACTTGTTATGCATTGTTTTTCTAAGTTAATGCATCTATAAGTACTTTTATTATATTGATCATATCTTATGTTCCACCCAAAAACAAGCATATCTGAATTTTTATAATTATTCGTCTTTATTATTTTTATGGCGTTTAAAAGATGGTCGGTGTCTATAATGTCGTCTGAATCGAAAAATCCAATCCATTCTCCAGATGTGTTAGATATTCCAATATTTCTAGATGCGCTAGGGCCAGAATTT
>CAURQO010000012.1:0-16067 GCA_963527165.1 uncultured bacterium | reverse complement strand
CGATTTTTGCCAGTATCTTTATCTTGCCAAGTTCGTTGCTGCAAACGACCGCTTACCAAAAGTTGGCGACCTTTCGAAACGTATTTCGAAATAGTTTCACCAGTTTTTCCCCAAGCAGTACAGTTAATAAAACTTGTTTCTTCTTGACGTTCACCGTTAGCACTATTCCAAGTTCGGTTAATTGCAAGAGTAAAACTTGCAAGATTTTGGCCGTTTGGGGTTGTTCGAAGTTCTGGGTCTGTAGTTAAGTTTCCCATTAAAATTACTTTATTAAAAGCCATAATCTATCTATCCTATCTTAAAAATTATTTTTCTTCTGATTCTATAATTGGTCGTGCTTCTGCTTTAACAAGCAAGTATCGCAAAACTTCATCGGTAATATTCAAAGTGTTGCTGATTTTTAGTGGTGCAGCAGCTGGAAGTTTAACATCCATCGCAACATAAATCGCAAAATCTTGACCTTTGATAGCATAAGCAAGTTTTTTCTTACCCCAGTTATCTTCTTTTACGATTTCACCGCTATTGGCAGCAACCAAACCTCGAACTTTATCAAGTGCTTTTTCAAGATCACTTTCGAAGTCTGGATGAATAAGAACTGTAAGTTCGTAATCCTTCATTTTTACTCCTTTGGTTAAAGCCTACTCTTTCAAATAAGCTGAGCTAATATTCTTTTAAATTATATCATTTTTAGAGAAAAAAATCAACATTCTTTTATTTTGCATAATTTCGAAGGGTCAATTTTAAATTGCAGCATCTTTGCCGAATCTCGACCGCCGTCGCCACCTTTTCTTTGAACGGTAATTTTACCAATTTGAATACTCCCCCTTGGTGTTGTTTTAATTTCACCACCACCAAAAAAGTTCATCACAACGCCAATTTCTTTAAGCGCCCAATTTTCAATCTTATTATTTTTTCGAATAATCACCAACATCCAATCCGCACTAAATTCTCCTCGCCCTTTCAGAATATCCGAAACAATCAAAATTCTATTTTGCTCAATAAAATCAAGCAATAAATCTCGCTCAATTTTCAAAAATTCATCCATAAACATTCGCCGTGAATCTCTTGGATTATTAATATTTGGCGATAATTCACCCGTAAATCTCTTTAAAATCTCTGCAACATTTTCTGGAATTTGCCACATTTCAACATATTTTGCAACCCAGCGTTTATCAATTTGGTTAAATCCTGAAGAATTAGAAACTAATTTCACCGAAAGATTTTCAATATCAATCGCTCCATTTTTCCAAAAAACCTTAATTTGAACATTCACATCACTTTTTGGCTTTGGCTTAACATTTTTCAAAACTACCGCTCGCACATTTTCAATTTCGTCATAAACATAATTCATTTTTAAAAGCCAAGCTTGTGCCAGTTCATTATCCCGCCAATTGTTGAAGATTTCAGCAACATCTTCTTCATTTCGAAAGCCATTTTTTGCGGTTTTTGAGCCAAGTGCAACTAAATCCATTTTGAAACCTCGCCAATAATTTCTTTCAAAACAGGAATCGAAACACTATCGCCAAATTGCTTGTGAGCCAAGCTTGTTGAAACTGGAATTTCGAAATCCTCAGGAAAGCCTTGCATTCTCGCCGTCTCACGTGAAGAAAGTTTTCGAATTTTATCGCCAACTAAATATGCACCAGTTTTACCAGCAATTCCGCCACCATAAGCTGAAAGCGTAATTCCGCTCGCGTCAATTGAATAAATTCGTTCGCCTTGACCGCCTTTGCCGAATTTGCCAATTTGCTTTGGTTTTCGAAAGTCTGTGATTTCAATTTCTTGATTTAAAAATTTAGGGCACCGTTCAATAATTTTTGCGTCCGTTGGTTTTTCTTCCAAAATATCTCGTACAACTTTTATATTTTTTAGAGGCTTAGGAAATTCGAAATTAACTTTTTTGTTCAAAAATCCCACAATGTAAATCCGCTCACGAGCTTGCGGCACAACAAAATCGCTCGAACGAATAACTTTAAAATAAACTTTATAGCCAAGTTCTTCAAGCGTATTTTTAATAATTTCGAAAGTTGTGCCGCCATCGTGACGAAGCAAATTTTTAACATTTTCCAACACAAAAGCTTTGGGCTTTTTCTCTTTCAAAATTCGTGCAATATCAAAAAATAGTGTTCCGCGAGATTCTTCGAAACCTTTTCTTTTGCCGGAAATACTAAATGCTTGACAAGGAAAACCGCCAAATAAAACATCGTGATTCGGGATTTCTTTTTCGTTAATTTTTGTAATATCGCCGTACGGTTTTTCGCCGTGATTCACTTCATATGTTTTGGCTGAATTTTTATCCCATTCAGAGCTAAAAACGCATTTTCCGCCGTTCATTTCGGCAGCAATTCGAAAACCGCCAATTCCAGCAAATAAATCAATAAATGTAAAATTGCTGGCGTTTGTTTGCCAACTTTTCTTATTTTTCACAGTTTTGCGACCTTTCTTTTATTTCGCCGCAATAAAAAATGCGACTATTTACTAAGTCGCAAAACCTACAAATTACCTAACGATAAAAAGCAGTAAATAGCCGCATTTTGCTCGTTAAGTAATACTTCTAATTTATAGGTTTTGCCTAACAATTATATCATATTAAGCGATAAAAAACTAGTTCCCGAAAATAAAAAAATCGGCAAACTATTCACCGATTTCATCATAGCTCGAGATTAAAACTTCTCGCGGTTTCGAACCATTCGTGGGGCCGACAATTCCCCTATCTTCCATTTCGTCTATCAATTTTGCAGCACGACTATAGCCAATTCCCAATCTTCGCTGCAAATAGCTCGTTGAAGCTTTTTGTGCTTCAATAACGAGTTTAACAGCTGTTTCAAAAGTTTCATCCGTCGAAGAACTACCACCGGTCATTACAACTCCACCCATTGAGCTTGGAGTTTGAGCTGGTTGCGAAATAACCTCATCATTATATTGAGGTGGCCCTTGCGAACGAATAAAGTTTGTAACTCGCAAGACTTCTTCATCCGTAACCCAAGAACCCTGAACACGCTTTAAATTTGGTGCACCGTTCATATAGAATAACATATCACCATTTCCGAGAAGTTTCTCAGCGCCACCACGATCAAGAATTGTACGAGAATCACCATTTGATGCAACTTTAAACGCAATTCGGCTAGGAACATTACCTTTAATTAAACCAGTTACAACACTTACAACAGGTTTTTGGGTTGCAAGAACAAGATGAATACCAACAGCGCGCGCTTTTTGTGCAATTCGAACAATCATAGCTTCAACATCCTTTGATGCTGCCATCATTAAATCAGCGAGCTCATCAATAACAATAACAATATATGGCATCACCTCCAAAAGTTTAGGCTCCTCCCCTTCAACAGCTTCTTTTTTAATCTTTTCATTTTTTGCAATCGCATGCTTATTATAACTCTTTATTTCCTTAACTTTTTCACCTGAAACGACACGATACCTTCGCTCCATTTCATTAACAGCCCAACGAAGTGCTGAAAGTGCTTTTTCTGGTTCATTAATAATTGGAGTCAAAAGATGCGGAATATCTTCGTAAGCCGTCATTTCAACAACTTTTGGATCAACCATAATTAACTTTAGTTCGCTCGGTGAATGGCGATATAGTAAACTTGTTAAAAGTGTATTCATCATCACAGATTTTCCAGAACCAGTCTGACCAGCAACTAAAAGATGCGGCATCTTTGCAAGATTACCAACAACAGGATGTCCAGAAATATCCTTCCCGATCGCAAAGGTTAAAGGATCATGGTTATTTTTCCATTCTTTCGAATCAAGAACACTAAAAAGGCGTACATCGGCAGATTTAATATTTGGGATCTCAACACCAACCGCACGCTTCCCCGGAATTGGTGCTTCCACACGAATTGACTCAGCAGCCAAATTTAACGCAATATTATCACTTAAATTCTCAATTCGACTCAACTTAACTCCACTTTGCGGAACTAAAGTATATTGCGTAACACGAGGACCAATATTTGCTGATTCCATTTCAACTTCAATATTAAATTCACTCAGCGTATCTTTAATTGTGCGAGCATTTTGTTCGACATCACCAGCATCTGCGGGAGCTTGTGAATGTTCCAGTAAGCTAAAATCCGGTGCTTGCCATTTCGAGTTATCGAAATTAGAGTTTGAAATTGTAATTTCTGATTTCTTCAAATCTTCTTTTTTATCTTCTCGATCTGTTTTTTTCGAAATCAAAGCCAAGCCTTTCTTCTCTTTTGATTCTTCCTTCAATCTCGCTTTTTCGTCTAAAATATCAACACCAGCATTCAATTTAATTTCCGGCTTCTTACTTTCAGTTAAATCATTAACTTTTTTAAGCAACATCGACTCTTTTGCCTTTTCAAAAACCTTGACATTTTTAGACTCTGTAGCAAAATCATTAGTTTGAAGCATTTCACCAATTTTTTTAATCACAACGATTGGTGAAACTCGCAAAATAGAAAGTAAAGTAATTGAAATCAACAAAAGATAAATTATCGCTGCGACCATTGAATTAACCATTGCGAGCATTATTTTATTCGAAATCTCTCCACTCCATCCGCCATAGCTCAAACCGGCTGAAACTCTAAACAATCCAAAAAAACCACTCAGCCAAAACAAAATCAGAACAAAACCGAATGTATTTAAGCTCGGAAAGCGATTTTGCTCATCTCGGAATATTTCAACAGAAATAAAAATTAAAACTGCCGGCAAAAAGAAAGTTGCCCAACCCATAAAACTAATCAGACATTTATGAATCGCAACCAAAGCTGAACCGCCTGCACCAAACCAGCTCAAAATCAAGAAAAGCGAAAATGCCACCAACAAAACTGCGCCAACTTGCGCCCAAAAACCAGCTGGCAAAACACTTTGCTTTGATGCCGAAGCTTTTTTCGATTTACCTTTCGTTGATTTCACTTGTTTTTTAGCCATAATCTTTTTACATTATACCACAAAAGTGATTTTTTATAAATAGCCTAAATTCCGCTCGTTTTAACAAATCTGGAATTTCCACTCCATTATTTAATTCATCGCGATTTCGAGTAAAGTTGATTCAATTAGATTCCAAGCATCAACACTTTCAGTTTTAATGATTTCATCAATTTTCGAAACTTTCGCAACAATTTCAGCCAGCTGATTTTCGGTCAAATTCTGGACAAATTTATCCAGTTTTCCCAAAGCCCAAGTATTCACGCCAAGATCTTTCGAAATTTCAGCAGTGGTTTTACCGAGTAGTTGGCCAATTTTTAAGGCTGAAAAATTAAAAACTTGCGTTGAAAAAGTTGCTAAAAATCGATACGATCCGTCTTCACCATCAGTTATTCTTAATTTTGAAAGCTCTTTTTGAAGCCCAAGAACATTCCCTGAAAGCACCATTTCAAAAATCTCAAAAGCATTACTTTCAATATTTTGCGGGATAAATTCTCTAATATTTTCTTCGCTTGCCACACCAATTAACGCTATTTTTTCAATCGCATCACGAATAGCCCATTCATTCACACCAACCCAAGAAACCAAAAAACTCGCCGTCTTATTATCTAGCGCTAAATTTTGTTTTTGTGCTAAAAGACGCGCAAATTCAGCTAGATCTTTCGAATCTTTCGCTGTCAAATTCTTAAATTCATTTAATTCAACAATTTTCGAAACTGATTTATACACAACCGAGCGCTTATCTATTTTATCCTCAATCAAACAGAGGTGAACATCGCTAGAAATCCTTGGAAGAACCTCTCCTAAACTCTGCCAAATTTCAGAATTTTCACTCAAATTTCGAATATAAACAAATCGCTTTTCCACTAAAAGGCTAACTCCACAAATTAAATTCACAAAATCACTTTTTGAAAGTCCGTCAATCACTTTTTTCTCAATTTCGAAACTTGATTTTTCAGCGTCAATTTTCATTTTTGCTAAATGTGTTGTTTGCTCATATGAATTTTCGCCATAAAGAATTGTCGTCTTTCCGCCAAGCATTATTTTTCTTCTCCGATTTTAATTTTCTGGCAATTTTCACAAAAATGAGTTCCTCGTCCGCCGACGCGAATCTTCGAAATTTCAGTTCCGCATCGCTTACAAGGCTGGCCATTTTTGTGATAAACGGCAGCATATTCCAAATAATTTCCGCGTGAACCATCAGCATTCACATAATTTCGATCCGTTGAACCGCCTTTTTCAATCGATTTGTTCATTACAAAACGAATGGATTCGTGTAAATTCTCAAAATCAACATTCGAAAAATCTTTAATTCGAGTTTCTGGGTGAATTTTCGCTCGCCATAAAGCCTCGTCGGCATAAATATTACCAACACCAGCAATCACACTTTGATCCAAAATTGTTGGTTTAATCAAACTATTCTTTTTTTTTGAAAGACGCTCTTTAAAAATTTCCACCGTGAAATTATCTTCCAAAGGTTCTGGCCCAAGCTTCTGAAAAAATGGCAACTCTTCAATTTCTGACTCAGGCAATAATTTCATATAGCCAAACTTCCGCTGGTCATTAAAAAATAACTTGGTTTGATCTTCGAAATCAATCTCAACTCTTGTCGATTTGTTCGGCAGATCATTCAAAAAATCATCATTTGGATGCCCCGCACCCCAGTTTTCTTCACCACGATAAACCATTTGGCCCGTCATTCGAAGGTGAGTAACTAGTGCCCAACCATTATTTAGTTCAATAATAATTGCCTTTCCGCGCCGCTGAACTTTCAAAATTTCAGCACCAATCATAAAATCATTTACATCTTTTTCTAAATTCGGAAAGCTTTTAGGCCAATCGTGCTTCACTTGCACGATTTTTTTCTTCAAAATCAACCTATTCAAACCACAAACAACTGTCTCTACCTCTGGTAATTCCGGCATTTTTCCTCCTTTATTATTTGTGAAAATTCACTCCAATTTTGATATAAAATTCCATTCAAACCAATCTTTTTTGCTGCTTCAATATTCGTGTAAGAATCGTCAAAAAAATAAATATCTTCCAGCGGTACATTTACCCGATGTATAGCGATCTTAAAAATTTCTTGAGAAGGTTTTAAAAAACCAACCTCGCCCGAAAATACCAAAAAATCAAAAAGTTCCTCTTGCTCTTTTTTCGAAAAAAATTGGTCAAACTGATATTGTGCGACATTTGATAAAACACCGATTTTCGAACCTTGAGTCTTTTTTTCTCGAATGAAATTTATTAGATTTGAATTTTTTTTCCATACATATTCAAAAATCAGTTCCGAAGAAGGCTGGCGCAAAACCAGCACTCCAAAGAAGTCAAAAATCAAAACTTTATCGTTTAATTTCATTAATTCCAAGATCTCGAACAATTTGTTCATTTCCTGGAACTTGCGTAATGAACAAATTTTGAAGTTGTTTAGTATTAGCTAACAACGATCCCTTTGAACCTGAGCAAGTTGATGTCCAAAGGTGTTTTTCAACATTATCACCTTTTAGTATTGAGAAGTCATAAAGATGTCCAGTAGCACAAACCCCTGCGAGATCATCAGCTTCGCCACTAAAAGCAGTTCCTTTCATCATATTAGCTTTATTTAGCGCATTCACAAATTGAGTATAGGATTCGGCATTGTTTTCAAATTTAACTTCTTTAATCACTTCGCCGATATAGCCTTTATAAGTTGTTAGTTTTCGAAATTTTGGTGAAACCTCAACCGTATAAGATCGAAAGTTTTCCTGTGCGACAATTGAGCCACGAACCGCCATTTTAACACTTCGATCTTGTTCAATACTTAACAATTCTTTACTAGAAGCCGAATTATCCTCTTTTGAAGCTTCAGAGTTAGTTTGCTGAACTTGGTTCGGTGCACTATTTCCGCCATTTATAAAAGCATTAACAATTGTCACAACAGTGATAATCGAAAGGATTGCAATCGCGATTATTAGTAAAATTGGCGCAATTCGTATAAGTTTTTCTTTCATTTTAAACCTTTCCCTACCCTTTAATCCAAATATTCATGAAGTTTTTTCGAATCTTTGTGCTTTTTTAATTTCATTAAAGCTTTGGCTTCGATCTGGCGGATTCGCTCACGAGTCACCGCAAATTCAAGACCAACTTCTTCAAGCGTGTGGCTTTTTGTCCCATTAAGTCCAAAACGCATTTCGAGAATTTTTCGCTCACGATCCGAAAGTGTCGAAAGAATTTCGCGAACCTGCTCTTTTAGTAACTGAACTGTCGCAGATTCCTCTGGACTAGCGGTATCTTCATCTTCAATAAAATCACCAAGAGTCGATTCTTCACCCTCTTCACCATCACGCCCAACACCAGCATCTAAAGAAGTAATATCTTGCTTAATTTTTTGGATATACTCAATCTTTTCAACATCCATATCCATCTCTTTTGCAAGTTCTTTATTGGTTGGCTCTCGGTTTAATTCTTGCGTTAATCGGCGCTGAGTTCGCATTAACTTATTGATTGTTTCAACCATATGAACAGGAATTCGAATTGTTCGAGCCTGATCTGCAATCGCACGCGTAATCGCCTGCCGAATCCACCAAGTCGCATAGGTTGAAAACTTAAAACCTTTACTTGGGTCAAATTTGTCAACCGCACGCAAAAGTCCGGTGTTTCCCTCTTGAATCAAATCAAGCAATTCTAAACCACGACCAGAATATCTTTTTGCGATTGAAACAACCAAACGCATATTTGCTTCAGCCATCTTATCCTTCGCGCGTTGATTTCCTTCCATTGCTTTTTTTGCAAGTTCGTTTTCTTCATCTATCGAAAGTAGCGGGATTTTACCAATTTCGCGCAAATACATTCTAACACTGTCATCCGTAATATCATCGGTATAGGCCCCATTTAACAGATCTTCTTCATCGACATCCTCTTCATCTTCGGTCGCAAGATCATCAAAATCTGGTTCGAAATCATCAAGCGACAAAGTTGCATCCACAACTCCGTCTTCATTTAAAATTTCCTCGGGAAGTTCTTTTTTATTCCTACTTTTTGCCACTATTTAACTCCTTATTTAGTTCTATAATCTCCATCAAAATCTTCATTTTCGAATCTTCATCTCCCTGAATTTCCGCACTTTCGAGCTTTTCTTGAAGATCTTCTTTCTTTTTTTGTAGATTCTGGATTTTAACTTTCTGAATCAAACGCTTCATTTCATCGGTGGCACTGCCTTTTATATTCCCGAGTCGTTCGTCAGCTTTCAATAAAAGTATTTTAACATAATCTTCGAATTTTTTCAATATTTCCAGATCGTTCGCTTTCAATATTTTTAGAATTTGATTTCGCGAATCGCTGTGAAGCGAACCTTCCGGTAAAGCGTCAAGAATTTTTGCTAATTTAGGTTCTCTAATTCCAAGCGCTAGCAAATCATCTTCATAAATATAATCATCAACGAATTTTTCATCTGTTTTTTGGATTTTCATTCGCTTTTTCGACTTATTTTTTTGTGGTTTTTCATCGAATTTATTCAATAAAATCTCTTTCGAAACGGCGATTCTTTTCGAAATCTGATCAATATAAAACTCTTTTTCCACAGGGTCATTCAAGTTTTCCACAAGTTTCAATGTAATTGTAGAAAACTCTTTTTTCCCGACCGCCGAAGAAATATCGAGTCGCTTTTCGTATTGGTCAAAAATCCACTCTATTGCCGGTTGCGGTTTCGAAATTGAACTTTTCCATAAATCTAAACTCTTCTGGATTAATTCATCTGGATCTTTTGCCTCACCTGCGGATTGATCAAGCGTGATAATTGAAAGTTCCACGCCAGCCTGTTGTCCAAGCGAAATTGCACGTTCTGTAGCATTAATTCCAGCCTGATCACTATCAAAACAAAGGCGAATATCATTCGAAAATCGACCCAAAGCCTTCAAATGATTAACTGTCATCGCTGTCCCCGCTGTTGCAACAACATTTTTAACACCAGCTTGATGACTCGAAATCACGTCCATATTTCCCTCAACCACCACCGCAAAACCAGTTTTTCGAATTTCATTTTTTGCCTGAGAAAATCCAAAAATGTTCGAAGATTTATCATAAAGCAAAGTCTGTGGAGTGTTTAAATATTTCGGAGCGTTTAACTCGTCCTTAATAATTCTCCCTGTAAAACCAACCGGTGCGCCGGTTGAGTCTTGGAGTGCAATCACCATGCGATTTCGAAAAATATCACTATTAAATCTGTTAAGTAAGCCCGCATCACGAATATCATTCATTGAAAACCCTTTTTTCAGCAAATAAGTTGTAAGCGTTTTTTGGCCTTCTGGCGCAAACCCAACCTTAAATTCTTTCACGATTTCTTTTGTAATTTTTCGTGTTTTAAAAACATAGTTCAACGCTTCTTGGTCACGAATCAACATATGCTGATAAAAATTGGCACTAATTTCAAGAATTTTTCGAAGTCGATCTTTCTTTTCGGAAATCTCTCTCGAACGCTCAACGTTATAGCTTTGAAGTTCAACACCAGCTTTTCGCGCCAAAAACTCCAGCGCCTCACGGAATTCCATTCCTTCGACTTCCATAATAAAACCAAAAATATCACCGCCCTTTCCAGATGAAAAGTCGTGCCAAATTTGCTTATCTGGGCTAATTATAAAACTTGGCGTTCGCTCATTAGTCCAAGGACTAAGCGCCTTAAAATTACGACCTGTTCTTTTGAGTTCAAGATATTCGCCAGCTAAATCTTCGATACTGATTCTTGATTTTATTTCATCTCTGGCATCGTTCATAATTATATTTTAACACAAAACACAGCCTTCATCAATCAAATCAGGCCGTGTTTTAAAAATTATTTTGCTTTTTTATAATTTTCTAATTGCTTCGAAACTTCATCGAGATTTTTCTCGATTTTTTCATACATCGCTTTTTGCGAAGATGCGGCAGATTTTTTACGGCGAATAATCAATTCTTTTACGCGCACCATCTGATATGCCATTTCACGAGAATAAACTTCATCAATCGTGGCGTTCAAAAAAGCATCATCAAGATTCTTGTTAAGTTCCGCAAAAATCGCATCAGTCTGTTTGATTGCTTGTGAATTCTTTTTCGAATCTCCTCGCGGAATTTCAATTTTCTTGGTTTTCATAAATTCTCGTAAATCTTGTTCATTTGATCCGAGCGAGACATTAATTCCCGCATTCACTGCCGCAAGATCGGAACTTTTGATTTTATTTTGATAAGCCTTTGTAGTATCCTTTAGTTGAGAAACATTATAATATGCTCGAATTACTGCCTGAGCAGAATCATCTCCGCGATCCCCCGTCATAATGATAAAAATAGAGAAAAATAATGCAATAGCTAAGGCTGAAGCGCCCAAAATCTTACCTTTTGTCCAAAATGGAGCAGCTTTTTTGGGTGCAATTTTATTCAAATATTCAACTGTATAAGGGTTTTCAGTTAAAGTATCTGATGAGTAATTTTGATCCGGCATTAAATTTGATGCCATTTGCGGATTTTGCCCAGCGAAATTTTGCGAATAATTTGGCTGATTCGAAAACTGTGGCTGTGCGCCATTCGGATATTGCGGAAAATTATTCGGTTGCACCTGATTTGGATATTGCGGATTTTGCCCAGCAGGAAATTGCCCATTTTGAGCAAAATCGTTCGAAAAACCACCGTAATTCTGCTGTGGAGGATACGGATTTTGAGGATAATTATTAGGTTGCGTGCCAAAATTAGGATTTTGACCGCCCTGATTCCAATCTTGGTTCGGTTTCATACTACTTATGATTATATCACAAAAAAGTTTTTTTCGCAAAGAAAAAACCCGCTTTTTGCGAGGTTATATTTTTCACCAAGAAATTTAGTTAAAAAATCTTAGATGTTTATTCTTAGTTTGCGAAATTTGTGGAGGTTGTGAGCCAGAAAAAGATCGACTATGAAAATCAGCCATTCCAATTTCTCTTCGAAATTGACGATGAAAGAAATCTTCTCGGCTACTATTATGACTATTATCATTAACTAAATATTCATCTTTTATTGATGGATGTTTTAAGTTCCGCTTTGATTTGGTAGTAGATTATTATCATTCTCCTACGCTTAAAGCCCGCCCGGCTGTAATTTTCTCTCTAAGAGCCTGACTATTTTACCTCTTTACGTAACTTTTGTCAAGATTATTCTATTCGCAAATCAAGCGATAACTTAGTCGCAATAAATCTTTTAAATCTTCCACCGGAACTTGACCTTGTCCAATAATCAAATTCCACTCACGCTCGCTCATCAATTTCGAAGGAACGACACTTTCCTTTTCACGCAAAACTCTCGCAAGTTGTACTCCAGTTTTCATCTCGACTTTTAGCGGATTTGAACCATCGTGAATAATTGCAAAAATTGCTTTTGAATCTTCGCTTTCTGAAATTTTCGAAAGAATCTTTTCGCCAGTTTCACGCTCAAAATCACCAAGTTCTTCAGCCATTTTTTCTTGCCAAATTTCTGCTAATTTATCAAAATTAACTTCAAAAATTTCTAGTCTGTTTTCTTCATCTTTTCGAACTTCCGCCGCGTCAAAATTGAGCAAAAAATCTCTAATTTCATCTTGATTCATTATTTTTTCACCTTTTTTAAATAAAATTTCAATTCTTCAATTGAACCACGAATATCATCCAGAGCACGGTGATTTTCAGGTTTCGCAAAAACTCGCTTGAATTTCTCGCTCATCACGATTTTCCACGCCGAAACATCTAACATTCGATAATGCAATATTTTTTCAAGTTTTTTCCATTCCGCACGAATAAATCGGCGATCTTGGTGAATTGAATTTCCACCCAAAAGAATTTTCTCGCCATTCGAAAGTTCTTCCGCAAAATTTTCTTCCACAAATTTAATTAGATCCGCTTCAACTTCTTGTGAATTTTTCGTAGCATGAGAGTTCTGTAATTTTAAAGCATCGCGCGTTTCGCTAAAAGTATCCCAAAACTCGCCAACCATTCGGCTTTCTAGTATTTTTTCATCAACTTTAACTGCATTTTCAAAAGTGGCAATTTCATTAAATTCCCAATCCGTTGCAATTGCAGCAACTTCTAAAATCCGGTCTTTTTGCGGATCAAGACCAGTCATTTCTAAATCAATCCAAAGAATTTTTGCGTTTTTCATTGTTTAAATTATATCATTTTTTAGTAGAATAAGCAAAAACTAATCTAAAATTCCAAAATCTTCAAGCTTTTTAGCTTTCGAAATATCAAAATCAGAAATTTTCGTACGCCGAAGTTGCGAACAAAAAGCACCACAGCCAAGATTTTCGCCCAAATCTTCGGCCAGTGAACGAATGTAAGTTCCACTCGAAACATGCGTGCGGACTTTTAGCTTTGGAAAATTATAACTTAAAATTTCAAAATCGAAAACTTCAACCGTGCGTTTAGGAATTTCAAAATCTTCGCCCTTTCGCGCCAAATCATAAGCGCGCTTACCATCGATTTTAATTGCACTAAAAGCTGGCGGTGTTTGTTCAATTTTGCCCAAAAAGTTAGTTTTAGTTTCTTTTTCAATCTGTTCGAGAGTTGGAATTTCAAAATTTTCATATTTCAAAATATCGCCTTCTGGATCACCCGTGCTGGAAATTTGGCCAAGCGTAAATTCAGCCTCATAAACTTTATCCAGCTTAGTGAGGTTCATCGCATCTTTAGTTTCTTTGCCATATAACAAAACTAAAAGCCCGGTTGCAAAAGGGTCGAGCGTTCCTGTGTGGCCAACTTTTATTTTCTTGCCAAACTCATTTTTTAGCACACGGCGAATACGCGCAACCACACCAAAACTGGTAATTCCAGCGGGCTTATCGATTAAGATTCGCCCGCTTTCATTTTCAAAAAATGCCATTTTTACATTCCTGGAATTCTAAATTGTGACGGATCATTTGGGTAAATTTGATCTGTCATTATTTTATTGCCACTATTTTCGGCACCAAGTGCTGGCTGTTCAGCTGGATTTGGAACAAAGTCGAAAGTTGGAACTTCTGGTGGCATCTGCATCAAGTTAAAATCTGGCACGGCTGGTGGCATTGGCATTGCAAAATCATTCAAATTCTGTGCAGGAATTTCGGTTGAATAATTCTGTGCTGAGTTTTCAAAATTTGCTTGCGGAATACTTTGCGCATACTGCTCATTCGAAATCGGTACACTCGACTCATAATTCGAAAGTGGCTGAATTGTTGCAGCTTGTGCATATGCATTAGTTTCAGGAATGAAATTATCATTATTTTGCGATTCTTCATAAACCGTATTTTGAGTTTTATTATGGCTCAAAATATAGTCGTTGTTTTCAGGATTCGAAACTGCAACCATTTCTCGAGAAGCTTGGCTTGGCGAAAAAGGTTGCGCACCCATTAAACCACCGGCAATTTGCACATTTTCAGATGGGTGATAATATTCATCGCCGTAATTTTGAGTCGGCTGAGCATCCACCGCTGAAATTTCGGTAATTTGTTGTGGTTGAGTTTCTAACTGAACTTCTGGCTGAACTGGCTGTTCAAAAACTGACTCAGCTGGAATTTCTGCTTGCTGTGGTTGTTCTTCGAAAGTTGGAACTGAAATTTCAACTTGTTGTGCTGGTTCGAAAGTTTGTTCGGGAGCTGGAGTTTCAGCAATGAACGCATTTTGATTTTCGAAAGGAACACTTGGCACGGGAATTTCTGGTGCATAATTTTGAATCGGTGCTTCAACTAAACCTTCAATACTTGAATTTTGAACTGGCTGTTCAAAAACTGGCTCAGCTGGAATTTCTGCTTGCTGTGGTTGTTCTTCGAAAGTTGGAACTGAAATTTCAACTTGTTGTGCTGGTTCGAAAGTTTGTTCGGGAGCTGGAGTTTCAGCAATCTCATCAGTTAGATTCTCAAAAACTTCATCAAGCTGGTTTTCTTGATTTTGCTCAGTTTCTTCTTTAAGATCTTCGAAAGCATTTTGTGGTGCGTTAATATTGTTTAGTGCATTTAAATAATTCTCAAGCTCATCTTCGGCTTGCGGATTTTTGCTATTTTCGGTTTGTTTATTTTTTTCGGAGAGCTTGGCTTCTTCATGCGCAATCACAAATGCTCCGTCACGTTTCTGCTCGGTTTTCGAAGCTGAAATTTCTTCTTTTTCGTTCGAAATTTCTTCTAAAGCTTCTTCCATTTTTGCATTTTTCTGAACCGCAAATTCGCCGGCTTTATCTTCAGCTTCACGGATTTTCGAAACCACAAGTTGTTGATCTGCACCAGATGAAATAAGTTTTGCGGCAAGGCTCATAATTTCTGCCGTAGCTTTCGAATTTGAGAAACGATCTGTTTCGGCCACGATTCCAGTCAAGAGAGCTGTTGCGACTGATTGAATAAGATTTTTCTTGCCAAGGGATTCAATAATTTGGACAGCAAGCTCACTTAAAGAACTGGCGTTTTCGGCGTGCCAGTGTATTCCATTAAGATTTGTTTGATTTTCGCCAACAGTTAAAATTCCAACCGAGGCATCATGGAAAATTCGCCCGTGCGCCGCCAAAGCACCATCAAGTCGATCTTGACTTTCAACATTTAGTGCTAAAACAAAATCAATGTTAAAATCACCTTGTTCGAATTCGAGATCTTTTTCTGAAATTACTGAACGATACGGCGTGATGAAAATTTTAACATGATCACCAACGAGTTTGTAACGAAGGTGATCTGCTTTTTCTTTATTTAGAGCAATAATAAAATCACGCAAAGAATCAACCGAATTTTCGAAAGTTTTTTCTGGACGCAAAAAAGTTAGTGCGTCGGGCATTTTGCCACTTGAAACCGCTGTTGCGTGCTTGCCAGAATTATTTATTGCGAGCGTTAAAGCCAAGGCCGACGAAAGCTCATCAACGCTTGGATTATCATTCACCGCAATCAAAATACTTTCTGATTCCTTCAACTTTGCGATAATTTGCTCTTGAGCATTATTTTTTGACATTTATTGAATCCTATATGTTTATTTTGACATTTTATAGCTCTATATTAGCATAATCACAATGAAATGTCAATAGATTATTCGAAATACTTGCTTTTTCTTTCAAAATAATGTATAATCGATGTTGAATTGTAAATAACAACCTAAAAGAAGGAATTAAATGCCAATTATTAAATCTGCTGTAAAGCGAATGCGACAAACCGCAAAACGACGCGAACGCAACGTTGGAATTAAAAAAGATATCAAAGGTGC
>CAURQO010000011.1:0-16935 GCA_963527165.1 uncultured bacterium | reverse complement strand
CTCAACGATGATCGGGCAGAGCGATATTAAAACAAAAAATGTAGCGATTAGTCTTGCGTCTCAAAAGACATTCACGACAATTTTTGAAGTGCCAAAACAGGACACTAGAGAATTACAAAAAAATATCAAATATCAATTCGATCAATATATTCCTATGGCGGTTGATGATGCACAGGTTGATTGGGCTTTACTTGGAGAGTCTTTGTCGAATCCCAATTCTTTGGAGATCCTGCTTGCAAGCACAGCAAAATCATATAGTGAAGAAAAAATGGAATTTATCGAAGGATTAGGTTTTAACGTTGTTGCGAGCGAACCAGATTCATTAGCGATGACTCGTTCATTGTTCGCTCTAAATCAATCTGATCAAGCTCAGCTAATTATTGATATGGGTGAGCTTTCGACAGACCTTTCGATTGTTTATCAAGGTGCTCCACGACTTGTTCGAACAATTCCAACTGGAATTTCAGGGCTTGTTAAATCGGCTGCACAGAATTTAAACATCAAAGAAGACCAAGCGCGTCAGTTTATTATGAAATTTGGTTTGGCTCAAGATAAGCTTGAGGGCCAGGTTTTTCGTGCAATTGAAATTACGCTCGAAAATTTTGTTCAAGAGATTTCGAAATCAATCAAATTCTTAGGAGTAAAATATCAAACTGCGCAAGTTGGTATGATTTCACTTTCTGGATTTTTAGGAATTATTCCACAAATGCCTGAGTATATTTCTTCGAAAATCGGAATTCAATCATATTCTGCAAACCCATTCCAAAATGTGAATGTCCCAGCTAAATATCAACAACAAGTTATGACCGTTGGTAATGAATTTGCTGTTGCTGTTGGTTTGGCGGAAAGGAGTAATAAATAATGGTTGAAATTAACCTTTTGCCAGACATTAAACGCGAACTTCTTAAAGCGCAAAGAATTCGAAATGTGGTTATTTTTGGATCTATTGTTATTGGTGGAGCAATGCTTGCCGGCATGGTTTTATTATTTGGTGCCACACAAGCTCAACAGTTACTTATGGGGCTAAATACAAGTAATATTTCGAATAAATTTAGTGATATGCAAAAAATTCAAGATGGTGATACTGCCGCAACACTTCGAAACCAGCTTAACGCAATTCAAAAAATTCGAAATGCATCACCAGATACTTCGCGTTTAATTGGAACAATTATGCCAGCGATTCAAACAACAGGTGAGAATGCGGTTTTGTTTTCTGCTGTAAATTACGATCCAGAAACTCGCGTTGTTTCGATTGAAGGCCAGACAAATAACGGATTTCCAGCACTTGAAGCTTTCATTAAAACAATTCGATATTCGCAAATTATTTATGATGGAGAGAATTCCAAATGTAAATCAAGTGAAGTTGAAAAAGATTCAACGATTTGTATGATTGCTGATGAAGGTTCAGTTGTTCGAACTGAGAGTTCTTTAGGAACAAACGACAAAGGTCAGAGTGTTTTGCGATTTGGTGTTAATTTCAAGTTGAACGAAGATGCTTTGAAGTTCGCTTCAAAGAACTTCGCTGTTAAAACTCTTGGTCGAAAGAATGTTACTGACTCGACAGTTCAAGTTCCTGCTGGAATTTTCACACAGAATTCGAAAAAAGAATCTGAAAAGGGGAATAAATAATGGGTGAAAATAAAGAAGTAGCTTTTTTGAAACGGAATGAGATCAATAAAGCCAACCAGATGATGTTTTTAGCCGTTGCTGGTGCTGCTCTAATTACAGGTGCATCGGTTGTTGGTATGATTTACTTGTTTAGGATTTTTACTTTTAACGCAAAAGTGATCGGTGAGCAAGATAAAAGTATCAAAACCATTGAGCAAAATATCAAAAATATCGAAGATTTGAAGAGTAAATTGAGTACGCTAGAAACTGATTCACATCTTAATGAACGTCAATTAAAGTCAAATCTTGAAGATGGTGGATTGCGAGTTATTGCTGATGCTTTGCCGGATAGAGAAAATGCTGCTGCTCTTGCAGCGAGTCTTGAAAAGAAGATTTTTTCCGAAGGTGTAACTTTGGATGCTTTCAGTATTGATTCGGCTGATTCTGCGGCAACTTCAAATGATAGTAATAGTTCATCTTCATCATCAAGCTCGAGTTCTTCAACTTCGACAACATCAACGCAAACATCGTCGCCAACAGGAATTGAAGATAGAAATAAAATTCCAAACGATGTTAAAGATATCCAATTTTCGGCAACTATTTCTGCAGGTTTCCAAACAGAAGGCGCAAGTGCAAGTAGTGTTTCGAAATCTCAGGATGACGCGCTTAATAACTTAATTAAAACTGTTCGAAAAATGGAGAAATCAATTCGTGCGATTAATATTACAAGCTTTAAATTTGAGCGTTCAACAAATAAGTTTAGCTTGAATTTCTCGGCAAAAGCATATTATTACCCTAAATATGTGATGATGCTCGAAAACAAGAAAGTTGTGGCAGATGAAAATGCTAAACCGGCAAAATCAAATTCAAGCACGAATGGAGCTCAAAATTCAAGCAAATCAGGAGGTTCGAAATAATGAAAAAAACTGATATTGCAATGATTGTTTTAATCGCTGGAATTAGTGTTTTGGTTTCGTATTTAATTATTAACTCATTGGCTCAAGGTGGTTTTGCTGAGCAGTCTTATGATGTTAAAGTGACTAAACCAATTTCAAACGAATATGTAAAACCGAGCAGCGATATTTTTAATAAAGACGCTATTAACCCAACTGTTCAGATTAATATTGGACAATAATAATTAAAGGAACAAAATGACATTACCAACCAATAATACCCAAGATAGGCTTGCAAAACTCCTTATTGAAGAGGGGCTTGTTCAAGAATCTAAAATTGAGTTGGCTATGAAAGAGGCTGGTTCAAATAATCAGTCTCTGATGTCGTATATGATTGAGCATAAAATTTTGGATAACGAAATTCTTGTTCATGCGACATCACATGTTTCGGGGATTCCATATGTAAATCTCGAAAATACAACAATTCCGCAAGAAACTTTAGATTTAATTACTGTTGATATTGCTGAGCGAAATATGGCTGTGCCGATTGCTGAAGTTCAGGGTCGGATTGCTGTTGCGATGCTTGATGCAACGAATATTCAGGCTGTTGATTATCTTTCAAGCTTAATTCAGCGTCCATTAAAAGTATTCATGGCCAGCCAAGATTCGATTAAACATGTTTTGGAACAATATAAAACTGATCTTTCTGGTGTTGATGCTTTGGCGGAAAATGTTGATGCGCAAACTCAGGCTGAGGCGGAATCGAAGAGACAAGTTCAAACGATTGTTCAAGATTCGCCAATTTCGAAAGCTCTAAATACAATTTTGGAATATGCTGTTCGTGCAAAAGCGTCCGATATTCACATCGAGCCACTTGAAAAATCTTTGAAAATTAGATGTCGAATTGACGGTGTCCTTCGTGAAATTATGAATTTGCCAAAGAGTATTGAGCCGGCGTTAATTTCGCGCATTAAGATTCTTTCGAATTTAAAGATTGATGAACACCGTATTCCGCAAGACGGTCAGTTTGCGGTGGCGGTGAGCGGTAAAGAAGTCGACCTTCGTATCGCTATTTCGCCAGTGGTTTGGGGTGAGCAGGTAGTGATTCGTCTTCTTGATAAAACAGGAAATTCTTTTAATCTTGAAGAAATGGGTTATGCTGGGCGCGCGCTTCGAACAATTCGAAAGGGGATTGCAGCACCAAATGGAATGGTTTTGACATCTGGTCCAACGGGTTCGGGTAAGTCGACTTCGCTTTATGCTCTAATTAAGGAGATTAAAGATGATTCGGTGAATATTATTACACTTGAGGATCCTGTCGAATATAAAATGGACGGCGTAAATCAGATTCAGGTTAATGCTGAGGTTGGTTTAACTTTTGCGGCCGGATTGCGTTCGATTCTACGTCTTGACCCAGATATCGTGATGGTTGGTGAGATCCGCGATGGTGAAACTGCGAATCTGGCGGTCCAAGCTGCTCTAACTGGACACTTGGTGTTTTCGACGCTTCACACTAACTCTGCTGCTGGAATTCTGCCACGTTTGATTGATATGGGGATTGAGCCTTTTTTGATTGCTTCAACAGTGAACACAATTATTGGACAGCGACTTGTTCGAAGGGTTGCTGCTAAGCGAAATACCTATCAATCTTCGCCGCTCCAAACACAAAGTATTGTTGAAACTGTTGGTCATTTATTACCAAAAACTCCAGAAGAAGTTGAGAAAGTTTCAGCTGACTTAGGGTATAAAAATCTACCACTTGCAAATCAAAAATCTTATACACTAGTTAAGGGTCGTGATACTCCGCAAACACCAGGTGGATATCAGGGACGTGCTGGTTTGTATGAGGTTATGGAAGTGACAGAAGAAATTCAACAGTTAATTATTAAACACGCAACATCGCACGAAGTTCAAAAAGTTGCAATGGCACAGGGAATGATTACAATGCGACAAGACGGATATTTGAAAGCATTAACAGGAATTACAACACTCGAAGAAGTTAATAGGGTTGCATCGGATAGCGCATAAAAGGGAGGAATATGAACCAAAATTTAAGAATTGAAATTTTACTTGAAGAGATCGTTCGAAAAAACGCTAGCGATCTTCATTTGCAAGTTGGTTTGCCGCCAATGATGCGTGTTGATGGTGTTTTAACTCCTTTTTCTGGATATAATCAATTAAATGCTGAGGAAGTTGAGCAGTTAGTTTTTGCTATTCTTGATGATGATCAGCGAAAAGTCTTAATTAAAGATAAAGAATTTGACTTCTCATTTGCTTTTGGAGATTTGGGTCGTTTTCGTGTGAATGCTTTTCATGAAAAAGGGAATCTTGCGGCGTCGCTTCGTTTAATTCCAAATCAAATCAAGACAATTAATGAGCTTGGTTTACCGTCAGTAGTACAGTCTTTTGCTGAGTATCCACGTGGTTTGATTCTTGTAACAGGTCCAACAGGTTCAGGAAAGTCCACAACTCTTGCCGCCTTGATTGATAAAATTAATAATGAAAAAGCACAACATATCATTACGATTGAGGATCCAATTGAATTTACACATAAGTCAAAGCGTTCAGTGATTGCTCAACGAGAAGTCCATTATGATACTTACTCATTTTCCGCAGCCCTTCGAAGCTCGCTTCGTCAAGATCCAGACGTAGTCTTGATTGGTGAGATGCGTGATCTTGAAACTATTTCGGCAGCGATTACAATCGCGGAAACTGGACATTTGGTTTTTGCAACACTTCACACTAACGCTGCAGCTCAATCAATCGACCGTATGATAGACGTTTTTCCTCCGCATCAGCAACCACAAGTTCGTTCTCAATTAGCGAATATTCTTCAAGGAATTTGTGCTCAGCGACTTGTACCGGCAATTGGTGGTGGTCGTGTTGTAGCGGCGGAAATTATGGTGGCGAATCCAGCGATTCGAAATATTATTCGTGAAGGTAAAACTCACCAGCTTGATACTGTAATTCAAACCGGTGCTGATCAAGGAATGCAAACAATGGATCGCACACTTGTAAAAATGGTTCAATCCGGAATTATAACTTACGATGATGCACGTGAATTTGCGGTTGATTTGGTTGAGTTCGAAAGGTTAATGAGAGGCTAATATGAAAAAATTTTCGTACAAAGTAAAAGACAAAGTAACTGGCAAGATTATTAAGGGTGAAATTAGCGCCGAAAGTCAGCGAGCTGCAGGAAAAGCTTTAATTGATCAGGGATATATTTTGCAAGATAATATTCGTGAAGTTGGTCAAGAGAATGCGTTGATGAGTTTTCTTAACCGCATTACTATGAAGGATAAAATTGTTTTCACTCGACAATTTGCAACTTTGATCGGCGCAGGTTTGCCACTTGCACAAGCTCTTCGAACGGTTTCTGAACAAACTGAAAATAAGAAAATGCGTGCGATTGTTGATGATATTTTAGCTTCGGTTGAAAGTGGTTCAAGCTTGAAAGATGCTTTTTCAAAATTTCCAGAAGTTTTCGATAAGGTTTATCTTGCTTTAATTGCAGCCGGTGAAATGTCGGGAACGCTCGATGAGTCTCTCCGCCGTGTTGCAACCCAGCAGGAAAAAGATGCTGCAATGATGAGCAAAATTCGTGGAGCATTAACTTACCCAGCAATTGTGCTTGTGGTTATTGGCCTCGTAATGGCGTTTATGATGGTGCAAGTTGTTCCTCAGGTGAAACAGCTTTATAAAGATATGCACCAAGCGTTACCAATGGCGACTGAAATCTTAATCGCGATCTCTGATTTTATGATTAATTTCTGGTGGCTCGTGATTATTTGTTTGGGAATTGGTGGATACTTCTTTGCGCAATATCTCAAAACTGAATCTGGTATCAAATTAGCAGCAAACTTTAAGCTTAACGTGCCACTTTTTAGTCCACTTTTTCGAAAGCTTTACATGGCTCGATTTGCACGAACTGGTCAGCTTTTACTTTCAACTGGTGTTGTAATGCTTGATATGCTCAACATTTGTGGCGACGCGATGAATAACGTCATAGTAAAGAAAAGTATCGATGAAGCTGGGAAACTCGTTCAAGGTGGTAAAACTCTTTCTGAGGCGTTAAAGGGTAAAGATTATATTTTGGATATGGTACCACAAATGATTAACATTGGTGAACAATCTGGTAAAATCGATGAAATGCTTGGAAAAACTGCACAGGTTTATGAAGATGAGCTCGATGAGCAAATTAAAGCAATTTCAACTTTGATTGAGCCAATTTTGATGGTTGTCATGGCCTTGATGGCGGGTGGTCTGATTGGTGCGATCTTGTTTCCAATCTACTCGCTTGTTACAAAAGTTTAATTTTCGAAAGGAAGAAAGTGGAGGATTTTCTATTAAGTTTAGTTTTTGGAGTGATTGGTGCTGTTTTTGGCAGTTTTTCAGTGGCACAAGTTTGGCGTTTGCGCGCCAGTCAGCTTCAAGATGAAAAATCAGCTGGTGAAAAAATTGATTCTACTGAATGGAAAAAACTCCACTCTCTTGTTTCGAAAAAAGTCAAAAACGATCGCTCACATTGTTTAAATTGTGGTTATCAGCTAAAATGGTTCGATTTAATTCCAATTGTTTCGTGGATTTCTCTTGGTGGGAAATGCCGAAAATGTCGTTCAAAAATCGGTGCGCTAGAATTTATTTCTGAAATTTTAATGTTTGTGCTTTTTGCAATTATTTTCTTTGTTTTTAAACCAGTTTCGAACGGTTCTGTATCAATTTTGGCGGCTTTTCGTTTGGATATTTTGCTTTTGGCTTTTATTCCACTGGCAATTATGTTTATTTACGACATGAAATGGTCACTTTTGCCAACAAAAATCATCTGGATTTTTAACTGCTTAGCGTTTATTTATTGGGTAAGCGGTTTTGTTGGTGTTAGGGGCGGATTTAATTTAGTTTCTGCTATAAATTTCGTAATTTCAATGTCAATGTTTCCGCTAATTTATTTTGTGCTCGCAAAAGTCTCAAAAGAGCAGTGGGTTGGCGGTGGTGACTGGATTTTGGCGGTTGGGCTCGTTTTAGTGCTTCCAAATTTGCCAGTATTTGCAATTTTTCTGCTTTTTCTTTCGAATGTTATCGGCTTGCTTTTTGCGGTTTTTCAGTCGATTTTACGTTTTCGAAAAGTCAAACGTGGAACGCAAATTCCGTTTGGGCCAGCAATGATTTTGGCGGCTTTAATTCTATTAATTTTTCAACAACACATTTTAGCAAATTTTGCGATTTTGATGATGTAAAATTAAGACGCTTATGTTATAATAGGAGTAATTATGAAAAACTTTAAAATGAAAAAAGCTTTTACAATTATTGAAGTGATGCTTGTATTGGGCGTCTCGGGTTTGATGATAGCAACGATGCTTATTGGCTGGAATGCAAACATCGAAAAACAACGATATAACGACTCGGTGAACACTTTTAAGTCGGATCTACAAAGCGTTTTTAGTGATGTTGAAAACCAAAGCAATGAAAAGGGTAATACGCGAATTAAATGCAATGACATAGGAAGGAATATAAGTATTACTCGGGATAATTCTGGCTCACAAACCGGTTCTTCGAATTGCGTAGTGCTGGGAAAGTTTATTTCGCTTTATAGTGGTATAGTTATTCCTGGAAATGAAAATGCAACACTCCGGCAGGATCGCGCAAAAGTTTTTGATGTAATTGGTAAAGATATTGATACTTCTAAAGATTGTGAGGGCGGTGCTTGTAATAATAGCATTGACGCATTGAAAGCGACTAAATTTGTAATTGATTACGGTAAAAATGAGGTGAATGGCTCAAGAGATATCGAGCTGCAATGGCGTGGAACTTACAAAAATGTAACGGATAATCGACAGGACCCTCTTTTAGGAAATGATCGAAGATTTGGTGGTAAAGCTAGAGTAAATACAATAACAAGCGATCGTGTTACTTATAAGGGGCTTGATACTATAACTGGAATTTTAATTTTAAGGTCTCCACTTGATAGTTCTATAATTTCTTTTGGTATTTCGGGGTTGATTGAATTTGGACAAATGAATTTCGAAGAATATATTTCGCATTTTCGAAATACAAATCTTCACCCAGATTTAGTCATCCACGACAAAAAGACCGTCAATGTTTGTGTTCGCCCAATTGATGATAATAACTGGTATTCTGGTGGATTTAACTTCTTTGGTGATCGAAACAAAGTGATTAAAATTGGTCCTTCATCATCGGCGGTCGAGGTTGCTCCGCTTGATGGGTCGAATGGATCTTCTTGTGGTGGCGATCGGACGGGTGATGCTCGTTTTGGAGATGTAATAATTGATGGAGTTAAATTATAATGAGATTTCAAAAAGGTGATACATTGGTTGAGGTTCTTTTATCAATTGCGGTTTTTGCAACCGTAATGATGATTGGCCTCACAACTATGAATAACGGAATGTCGCGCTCTTTGGCGAGTCTGCAGCTGACAATGGCGCGCAACGCGATGGATACACAGGCGGAGGCCTTGCGATTTTCGAATGCGGCTTTCATGGCAGAATATGGAAATTCAAACAATAATATTAACAGCCGAGCGGCGCAACTTTGGCAAAATAGTCTAACAACTGGAACTCAAGGTTCAGCAACTAGGCTAGAAGATTGTAGTAGAGGAACGAGTGCTTTTGTAATTTCGCGAAATGATATGGCTTATCATAACGATAGAATAAAAGACGCTTTAACTTATCCTCGAGTTGTATATGGTAATGATGTGGATTCTAACGCTTTAACAAATGTTCAAGCTAATTATCATGGCTCAGAAGGAATTTGGGTTGAAAAAGTTCACGCTACTGACACACGATATTATGATTTCCATATTCGTGCATGTTGGTTATCACCAGGAAATAACATTAACACAACACTCGGAACGATTGTGAGGTTATATGATCCGCGAGGTTAAGGTGAAGAAAGGTTTTACAATTATAGAATTAATGCTCGCAATGAGTGCGGTTGCTGGGTTGATGATTGCGGTTGCTGGGTTGATTATTCAGATGACAAACACAATCACGCGTGGAACAACCTATCGAGATTTGAATGCAGCATCGCGAACAATTAACGTTGATTTGACGAAAACGCTAAATTCAACCTCGATGCTTGAAGGTTGGGATGGATCTGTTGGAAATGAATATTATCGTGAATTCAACGGATCTGGCGCATTTTGTACTGGAGTTGTGAGCTATTTATGGAATACAAATCTTTCGAACGCACAAATTAGATATTCTGGGCGAAATCAGCCGACACTTCGATTCGTGAAAACTCATGATACTTCGAAAGCTTATTGTGAGGCTAACGCGAGTGCAAATGGTGGAATTTGGGAAAGAGTTCCGAAAGATAGTACTACAACGGAAATTTTGACTGAAGGTGAAATTAATCTTCAAATTCATCAAATTCGATTTAGTTCAAACAATAATTTGAAAAATGATATTTCGCACCAAATGATGGTTAATATTGACTATGTTCTCGGAACACCAGAAAATGGTGATATCAGATTGAATAAAGGTAGCCGAAACTGTGAAGGTGATGTTAAAAGCAATTATTGTGCAGTCAATAAATTCGAACTCACGGTTCGTACGACTGGACAATAAAAATAAAAAGTGGCTTTTCAAAAGTCACTTTTATTCTGTTTCGCTGTGGAATTTTTCGTGGATTTCTTTTAAATGTTGGTCGGTGATGTGGGTGTAAATTTGAGTTGTTGCTATACTTGCGTGCCCAAGCATTCCTTGAACGGATCGCAAATCAGCTCCATTCACCAGCAAATCTGTTGCAAAAGAATGTCGCATTGTGTGCGGAGAAACATGTTTTGTAATCCCGGCAAGTCTTGCATATTTTTCGACCATTCGCTGAACTGATCGTGGGGTAATTCGGCGGTAATTTCCATCAGTTGATGGTTTTTTATATCTTTTCGAATAGTTCAAAAAAAGCGGTTGAAGGTTGTCATTTCGCGCTTCGAGATAATTTTCGATATGCTCGGCCGCTGTTTTCGAAATAAAAATTGGTCGGTCTTTATTTCCTTTTCCGCGCACAGTAAATTCTCGCCGTTTTGTGTTAATATTTCCGCGATTCAACCCAACTAATTCGGAAACACGTAATCCACTCGAAAAGAGAAGTTCAATAATCGCACGATCTCGTAAATCGCTTTCAGTTTCATTTGGGATTGCGGAAATGAGTCGTTCAACTTCTTCATAATGCAAAAAATTAACTTGTGGTTTGATGATTTTTGGCAGTTCGATTTTTGAAGGTTCTAAACTCTGAATATCGCGCCGTGCCAAATAAGTTAGAAATCTTCTAAGGGCAATTAAATGATAAGCTTGTGTAGTTCGGCTGAGTTCTTTTCCGAAATCATTTTTATAACGATTTAGCCACAAACGATACTTTCGAACAAGCTCGGAATCAATTTTTTTCACTAAAATATCGCCACTAAACTCAATAAAACGTTCTAGGTAAAGCTGATAATTCTCGGCGGTTTTTTTCGAACGCCCACCTTCAACTTCAAGCGATTCAATAAAATCAACGATTCCTTCAGAAATATACATAATCTTATTATAGCATTTTTTCATAAAAAATAGTATAATTTTAATATAAGATTAAGGAGGATTTGATGTCGAAAAATTTAATTCAGCGAACATTAATTTTATTTAAGCCGGATGCGGTTCAGCGTGGAATTGTGGGTGAAATTTTAACGCGTTTCGAAAGAGTTGGATTAAAAATTGTCGGCACAAAAATGATTTTTCCAAACAAAGAGCACTACCACAAGCATTATGAGGGGATTGGCAAGATGGTGACGCGTCGTGGTGAAAAAGCTTTTGATATGGCGCTCGAATTTATGACTCAAGGACCAGTGATTGCGATGGTTTTCGAAGGTGTTGAGGCGGTTGAATTGGTTCGAAAACTTGTTGGTGGAACTGAGCCAAAATCGGCGCTCCCTGGTACGATTCGTGGAGATTATTCGCATATGAGTTTTGGCTATGCAGATGAACATAATGTTGGAATTCCGAATTTAATTCATGCCTCAGGAAGCATTGAGGAAGCTAAACAAGAGATTAAACATTGGTTTTCGAATTACGAAATATACGATTATTCTTCGCCTCACGAAAAATTCACGCGCTAAAATCTCGCTATTTTTCAAAAAATCTGGTAAAATAGAATAGTGAGCCTCGGTAGCTCAATTGGATAGAGCAGTTCCGTCCTAAGGAAAAGGTTATAGGTTCAATTCCTATCCGGGGTACCACTAATTTTATTTATGAAAGAACAAGTCTTTAAAGGTCAAAGAGAAGGCGAAGAATTTCTCTTTATGTTTCGAAAGCATATTATTGCGATGCGAAAAGGTTTTTACCTCTTTTTGGGTGTTTTTACAATTTCTTGCTTACCGACTTTTTTTATGTTAACCTCTGATAATTTGATGGATGCTATCTGGATTGCACTGGGTGGATTTGTTGTTGGATTGATCTTATTTTTGTATCAATTTATGCTTTGGTACTATTCGATTTATATTGTTTCAAATCAGCGCATTCGTCAAATTACGCAAAAAGGATTTTTTGGTAGAAGGATGATGGATTTGCCGCTTCCAAAAATTCAAAGTGTTAATTTTGAGATTCCAGGATTTTTTGGTGAAATTTTCCATTTTGGGACGATAAATATTTTGACAATTGTCGGTGATTTAGAGATTAAAAATGTTGAACATCCAGAAGATATCTATAACAAGATTCAAGATGTGATTTCGAAAGTTGAAACGGAGGAAGAAAATGAAGAATATTAAAGAAAAGGCGAGAAGAATTAAAGATAGGGTTTCAAAAAAGCCTGAAACTCACGAAAGTCAGATTGCAAAAATCACAAACACAACGCTTGAAGAACAGCGAAAAGAAATTTTGAACAAAGGTAAAAAATTTAAATACCCTGTTCAATATAGTAAAAATCGGCTAGTAGTTAATGTGTTGATTATCGCTGGAGTAATTTTGATTACTGGAACAGGTTTGCTTTGGTATCAGCTTTATCGAGCGCAAAACACAAGTGAATTTATCTATCGTTTTACGACTGTTTTGCCATTTCCAATTGCTCGAGTTGATGGTGAGCGAGCTCTTTATAGCGATTACTTAATGGAGTATCGCGCAAATATGCAAATTGCGAATGCTAAAAAAGATGAAATTGAAGGCGCAAGTAACACAAATGCGCTTTCAACATTAAACAAAACTAAGGCGATGAAAAATGTAATTTTGAACACATATGCTCAAAAAAAGGCGCGTGAGTTGAGGATTACGGTTTCTGAGAAGGAAATTAGCGAAGTTTTTGATGCTCAGCGAAAAACTCAAAATACAGAACTTACTGAAACTGCGCTTTATAAAATTGCAGCTGACAACTATGGTCTTTCACCAAGCGAATATCGACGAATGTTTATTGAGTTGCCGCTTCTTCGCCGAAAAGTTATAGCTCAAATCGACAAAAATGCAGAAAACCTAAAAAATGAGGTTTCGAAATATTTGAGCGAAAATTCAAATAATTTTTCTTCGGCAGCCAATAAGTTTGGGGGTAAGGTTGAGTATAGTAAACCTGGAAAAGTTCGAAAAGTTAATATCGATGGTGGTCGTGCGAAAGCTTCTGCCGATTTGAAAGTTGGCGGAGTTTCGGAGCCATTCATTTCGAATGCGGGTGATGGATATTATATCGTAAAATTGATTGAAAAAAACGATAATGAAGTTAGTTATGAGTCGATAAAAATTAAATTTACAGAATTTAATAGACAGATTGAAAGTCTTGAAAAAGAAGGCAAGATTAAAAAATACATTAAAGTTGATTAAAAATTGCGCATAAAAGTGCGCATTTTTTATTTTTTGGAATAAATTAAAAAATCGCCAGAAAGCGATTAATTAAAAATCTAAATTTGGCGCGCCCGACCGGATTCGAACCGGCGATCTCCTCCGTGACAGGGAGGCGTACTAGGCCAACTATACCACGAGCGCATATTGATATAATACAATTTTACCAAACTTCGAATGAAAAATCAAGCACTTTTTTGGTTTATTTTTCAAAAAGTTTGTGATATAATTTAAATATATGCCGATGTAGCTCAGTTGGTAGAGCAACGCACTCGTAACGCGTAGGTCAGCAGTTCAATCCTGCTCATCGGCTCCAATTTATTTTTTATGAAAACGATAACTGATTTATTTAAACCAATTTTAAAAGACCGCCGAATGTTGATAACTATGATTTCGGTTTTTCTTGCTGGAATTATTTTCTTTATTTTTATGATTTTAAATACAAAATCATACGATTATCTTTTAAATGTTCGATATACAATTTTTGGGACGAGCGAATTCTATAAAGATTCATGGCTTTATCGAATTGAATTGGCATTTTTCGGCTTGATTGTTGCATTTTTACATAATATTATTATTGCAAAAATGTATAAAATTGCAGGCCGTCGAACAGCAATTGTTCTTGCGATTTTTAGTGTTGTTGTTATTTTGATTGGTTTGGTGGTTATTAGCACTTCAATTCGTGAGATTCCAAACTAATGAAGATACAAAAAGTTGATATCGAAATTCCACTCGGTAGACGTACGCTAAAATACCGTTTTTTCGAAATTCTACCAGCTGTTTTGAGTTTTGGTGCGATTGCTTTAATGTTCGTACTTTCAATTTTTTCTCCATTTTTAGCTTCAGTTTATCTTTTAACAATAATCACAACACTTCTTGTTAAAGCGATTGGAATTGCCTATCGAATGATTACAGGGCATATTCAGATTGAAAAAGCGCAAAAAGTTGACTGGAATAAACGGTTGAAAGATCTTGAAAATACTAAAAAAATGCTCAAAAAGTATGGTTCAAAAATTGAAAAAGAATATAATTTTAAGCAACACATTCAAAATATTCACGATATTTCAAACGATCAGGCTAAATTTCCAAAGCCTTCGGAAGTTAAAAATGCGGTAATCGTTGCGGCTTATAATGAGCCTTATGAAGTAATTCAGCCGACGATTCAATCTGTTTTGGATTCAAATTATGATGCTAAAAAGCTTTTGATTTTCTTAGCTTACGAAGAGCGCGGCGGAAAAGAAATTGAGAAAACAGCGATTCGGCTTCAAAAAGAATTTTCAAAAGATTTTGGAGCTTTCGAGATTGTTAAACATCCAAAAGATTTACCAAATGAAGTTGTTGGAAAGGGTGGAAATATCACTTTTGCTGGTCGTGCGCTTCAAAAATATTGCGAAGATCAGAAGATTCCTTTCGAAAATGTGCTTGTAACCACGCTTGATAGCGATAATAAACCGCATAAAGAATATTTTGCCTCAGCGACTTATGAATTTATTGTTCATGAGGATCGCAAAAAACTTTCATTCCAGCCGGTTTCATTATTTTTAAATAATATTTGGGATGTTCCAGCTCCAATGCGTGTGGTGGCAACGGGTAATTCATTTTGGAATATTGTTTCAACAATGCGACCGCATCTTTTGCGAAATTTTGCCTCGCACTCACAACCGCTTGATGCTTTAGTTGAGATGAATTTTTGGTCAACTCGTACAATCGTTGAGGATGGTCATCAATTTTGGCGAAGTTATTTCCATTTTGGCGGAGATTATTACGTTGTGCCAGTTCGTGTACCAATCTACCAAGATGCTGTTTTGAGTGAAACTTTACCAAAAACTCTCAAAGCGCAGTTTATTCAGCTTCGGCGCTGGATGTATGGTGCAAGTGATATTCCATATGTTGCAAATTTGTATTTTTCGAAAAATCGTAACGTACCAGTTGTTGATGGTTTAATGAAGTTAATTCGCTTGATCGATGGTCATGTTACGGCAGTTTTTCAATCGCCTATGGCAGCTTTCGGTGGATGGGTTCCGTTGATCGTTTATGCGGCATCTTCTCGAAGTGTGATCGTTCATCAATTGCCAAATGTAATTAGTGCACTACAACAAATTGCAACAGTTGGTATTTTTATCACGATTTTGATTAGTTTAAAAATGCTACCACCACGCCCAGAACGCTATAAAAAACGACGCTCAGTCTGGATGGTCTTGCAATGGGTTTATATGCCAGTGACATCAATCTGTTATAATGCAGCAGCAGCGGCATATTCGCAAACTCGTTTAGCACTCGGTAAATATCTTGATAAATTTGATGTAACTCAAAAAGGGCGAATAGAAGACGTTGATCGTGTGAAAGCTGAAAAAGCTAGAAAAAGAGCTTTAAAAAAGCAAAAAAATTAAGCACTCTGAAAAAGAGTGTTTTTTATTTTTGCTTAATATTTATTAAATTTAAAAGCGGCCATTTCGACCGCTTATGCGTTAACACTTGTAAGGTTTATCTAAACCTTACCAAAAAAGTTCGTTTGTCGTTTGGGTGACAAAAAGAGTAGAATGTTCTATAAATGTAACAAAAGAGGTATATTACTAGAAACCTTTCTGATTTTATGCTATGCCCAAACCTGGTTAAAATTTTTTCCGAAATTTAACCTCGTTTTTTATTTTACCGCGTTTTATTTTAAAAAGCAAGCATAAGTATAATATTAAATACTTTTTTCAAAAGATAAAAATTTTGTTCGCTTTTGGGTAAAATAATGTTTTTCAATATAAAACATTTCACGCGAAAGTCAAACTTAAAAAAACGAACAGTGAAAACTAAAATATATCACTAAATGAATAAAGATAAATAAAAACTAAAAATTAGCTTGTGGAAAAGCTTTAAGGGAATGTGTAAAACTGAAAATATTATAACGCTATATGTAGTGATTGAAAAAAAAGGTAAAGCGTGATATAATTGAAGGGCTTATAAAATTTAAAAAATATGTTTTTGGCGGATTCTCCGTTGTTTCGAATTTAATTAGAGCATTCGAACTTCGGAAAAATTTGTATAATTCGAATTTGAAGACATATTAAATTTTATAAGCATCCGATTTTCGGATGCTCTATTTAATTTAATATTATTTTCTGCAAGTGTTCGCCAATGGAGGGATAACCATGTTTAATGTTGGTGATGTTGAAAATTCAATAATAAAAGGAGATTCTATAGAGAATCTTAGAAATATACCAGATAAAACTATCGATGTAATTTTTGCTGACCCACCGTACTGGATGCAGACTGAAGGCGAGCTGCTGAGAAATAATGGTGAAAAGTTTTTTGGAGTTGAAGATGAATGGGATAAATTCAGCAGTTATAAGGAATATGATAAGTTTACGTACGATTGGCTAGTAGAATGTAGGAGGGTACTGAAAGATAGCGGATCTATTTGGGTTATTGGATCTTTTCAGAATATATATAGAGTTGGGTATATTATGCAAGATATTGGTTTTTGGATTTTGAATGATATAATATGGTCTAAGCCCAACGCTGTGCCTAATTTTTCTGGCACAAGATTCAAGAATTCGCATGAGACATTATTGTGGTGTTCTAAAAATAAAAAATCAAAGTATAGATTTAACTATAAAACCATGAAGTACCTTAAT
>CAURQO010000010.1:0-17277 GCA_963527165.1 uncultured bacterium | reverse complement strand
GCAGCTTTTCGATGAAGGGCATAGCCTTCTCGGCGTGATTGTTTAACAATCGGAGACCTATCTCGTGCCATAAATTAAGCCCTCCTTGCTTTCTTTGGACGAACACCACCGTGTGGAACACCCGTCACATCTTTAATACTTTCAACAGTAATATTTGCGTTTGAAAGTGATCGGATCGCTGAGTCGCGACCAAGTCCAACACCTTTAACGAAAACATCTACTGATTTTAGACCATATAGAGTCTGTGCATTTTCGGCTGCTTTCTCAGTTGCAACCTGCGCTGCATAAGCTGTACCTTTTTTACTTCCGCGGAAGCCACATGCACCAGCACTTGCTGCTGCCAAAGCATTACCTTTTTTATCTGTAAAAGTAATGATTGTGTTGTTAAAAGTAGCTTGGATATGCATTTGACCTGATGGAACAGATCGGCGCTGTTTTTTACGACTAACTTTTTCTGCCATATTTCTATCCCTTTCCTAAATCAAGTCTTGCTTGCTGCTTTTGGCTGTGCTCCACCAACGGCGATTGCGCGACCCTTTCGAGTTCGTGCGTTCGTTCGTGTGCGCTGACCGTTTACAGGCAGACCTGCTTTGTGTCGCATACCTTTATAGTTGTTAATGTCTTTTAGACGTTTAATATTATTTGCCACGAGGCGTTGCAGATCACCTTCTACAGTGTAATTATTATCAATAATTTCACGTAGCTTCTGTTCTTCAGCCTCGGTGAGATCTTTCACCCGAGTGGTCGGCTCAATTTTAGCCGCCGCAAGGATGGTTCGCGAAGTTGTTTCGCCAATACCATAAATGTAAGTAAGAGCGATCCAAACTTGCTTTTCTGCTGGGATTGTTACCCCTGCGATTCGAGCCATACTTAACCCTGCCTTTGCTTATTCTTAGGTTTTTTCTTATTGATAACACGAAGTCGACCTTTTCGGCGAACTAAAATGTCATCTGGACTGATTTTTTTAACACTTGCACGAACTTTCATAAGTGTGTAAAAACTCCTTATCCGTTAGGTTTATATTATCTGCAAATCCCCATAGAAATAATAAGCCCTAGAAAAATGGCTTTCCTATTTCGAACTTGCTAATCTCTTAGGCGGAAGCTGATTCTCCCCTTTGTAAGATCGTAAGGGGTCAACTCTACTTCAACCTTATCGCCCGGAACTAATCGAATATAATGCTTTCGCATTTTTCCACTAATATGAGCGATGATTGTATGCCCATTTTGAAGCTCAACTTTAAACTGCGTGTTCGGCAAAGCCTCCACGATTCGTCCTTCCAATTTTATTACTTCCTTTTGAGCCATAAATCTATACCATTCTACATCATTACATTATAAAAGTCAATAGTTTTATTAATTTTATTAAAATTAAAAGCGCCCACACTCTGGACGCTTGTATGTAAGTCTGATAACTATACGCTATCTTTAAGAGTCTTTGCAATATCACTATCTTTCAATATTAAAGGAGACCAAGTATCAACACGATATTCATCAGATTTTATAGGGAATGTTCTGATATACTGAATTATAGTCCGTCTCTTTCTTTCGGTAACAATTGTATATTTACCAAAATCTGAATATTGCTTTAATTTTCCAATTTTAAAAAATTCAATAATTTTCGAAAAGAATCTTATCGAAGGATTAATAATAAAAGCTTTATCTGCATATTCCATCATTGAAAAATCACATTCAGTATCACCAACTGCAACAATATAAAAATCGTCACGATTAAAATCTCCAGAACTATGATCTCGCAAAAGTTCTTCTATAAAGATATGTTTATCTTGGAAAGTTCTGATCGAAGTCTCTTTGAATATTCCAGTCTTTTCATCCTTTACATAATCCTGACCAATTCCTTTTGAAAAGCCATATTCTTTTACGAAAGCATCAACTAAAAATTTCGGTGAGCCAGAAATTGCAACTAATTCGAAACCTTCTTGTCGCAAAAACTTTATAAGCTCTTTCGAAAATACATAGTCC
The DNA here is from genome assembly GCA_963527165.1 of uncultured bacterium. Taxonomy (GTDB): domain Bacteria; phylum Patescibacteriota; class Saccharimonadia; order Saccharimonadales; family Saccharimonadaceae; genus Nanogingivalis. The sequence continues at coordinate 15,295 of CAURQO010000010.1, read as the reverse complement.
TGATGGTCTCGATATTCAACTGCAACTTGACGACCAATCTCACGAACTTCTTCGATAGTGTAATTTTTAAGTGCAAACATTGCAAATTTAACAACTTTTTGGCAATATTCACCAAATAAATCATCCGCTCTATCTTCAGAAGATTTATAAGCTTTCCTAAGACTAGAAATTTCACTCTGCAATTCGAAATACTTATTAAAATCTTTTCCGCGATATTTATAGTCTCTTACTAAAATTTCAAAAAGAGATTCCGTCAAAGATTTATTTCTGATTGTTCCGTCTATATCAAAAAATGCAACTCGATTTTTTGGCATATTTTTCACCCCCAAATTAAAAATGTACTACTTATTTATAGTAGCACATTTTAACATTTTTGTCAATTTTAAGCCTTTCGAACTGCACGAAGCATAACACGCTTATTGAAGGTATTCTTTGAATAATCCCAGTCACCAACACATGTTATTATATTAAGTCCTTCTTTCAATGGATCTATCGAGTCCAGCATTGTCCTCATACCTAAAGGGTTATTTTCATCGTTTATTTCATTAACACTCATCTCTCTATTGTCGCGAACTTCATAGGTTATTTTTTGACCATCACCTCTTTCAATTATAATATCTGAACCTTTAGAAAGTTTTCCGAGATTTTCAAAAATTCCACCTTTTGTCGGTCCTCCGTTATGACCATCAATTAGCAAAGCACCTTTTCCACTTCCAGGTAAAGAGCTTTTCACATACCATCCGACATCGTATATTGATATCGGTGAATCAAGTTGATTAGTATTTTTAACCAATCCAAGCTGAACAACACGAGAATTCGAAATCTTTAAGTTAGGTATTGATAAGAATCTTGGGAAAGACGGGTTTGGAACTTGATAGCTATTCTTATTATTATCTGTAACTTCAGTTTCATCAACCTCATGACTAGCAACCACTCCGTGATTTTCGATACTATTAATATTTTTAGGATGTAGAAAATTATTATAGATATAAAAACCAGTGTAAATTATTAAGCCAATCCAACATATCAAGAGTATAGCTAATATTATTTTTCGAGATTTCTTGCGAGTATTTTTCACCTTCATGAAGATACCCTATTTATAATCGTCGTAGGTAACCATCAGGGCGCGAGAATTAATCTGGCGAATAGTTTCAAGCGCAACAGTAACAATAATCAAAATTCCAGTTCCACCAATCGAAAGATTACTGTTCTGAATCGAAGCAAGATTATAAAGAAGATAATCCGCAACAAATGGAAGTAATGCAATCAAACCGAGAGCGATCGCTCCAAAAAGATTCAAACGATTAACAACTTTCTTCAAATATTCAGCAGTCGAAACACCAGGACGCACTCCTTCAATAAATCCACCTTGCTTTTGAAGATTGTCAGCGATTTCATTTGCATTAAACACGATCGAAGTGTAGAAATATGTAAACATTACAATCAGTACGAAATAGACCGCAGGATAAATAAATGATTCAAGAGAAGAGCCCGTAAAAGTTCCTTGGTTTGGTGCTGAGAACCATTTAATAAGATTATCTGCTAAAGAAATGTTAACTTTTGCATTTTTCATAACCTGACCAATAAACGCTGGTAGGCTTAAAAATGAAACCGCAAAGATAACCGGAATAACACCTGCAACAATTAATTTAACTGGCAAGATACTCTTAATTCCACCATATGAAGAATTTCCATGAACTCGTTTTGCATAATTGATTGTAATAACTCGCTGAGCTTCATTAATTTTAACTAACACATAGAGAAGAATAATACTAATAACTAATAGAATTAAAGCTACGATAAATGTAATTCTGTTAACTGGAAGCGTGAACCAACCAAAAACACTAAGAGCACCGTCTTTTGTATCTGTTATTGAGGAAATAAGTGTTGCCAAAGTTGTTGGAAGCTGCGAAATAATACCTGCAAAAATCACAAGCGAAATACCATTTCCAACACCTTTTTCAGTAATAATTTCACCAATCCACATCAATAGAACAGAACCAGTTACCATCGCAGCAACCGCAACAATCCAGTTCGAAAGTGTCATTCCACTAAAACTTGTCGAATTTGATTGAAGAACTGATGTTTGAAGAATGAAAATATATGCAATTGATTGAACAATAGCCAAAGGTACTGTCAAAATTCGCGTCCACTGGTTAATTTTTCGACGTCCAGATTCACCATCATTATTCAACTCTTCAAGCGAAGGTATCGCTTTAGTCATTAGCTGTGTAATAATCGAAGCTGTAATAAATGGACTTAAACCAACAAGCATAATTGAAAAACTTGTCAGAGCACCACCAGTCAATAAATTGATAAATCCACCCAAATCTGTACTTTTTATCGCAGATTCAACAACTTCTTTTAAATTTCCTGCACTTGCAAGAGGGATTGGCACATGAGCCAAAAACCTAAAAATAACCAAAAGGCCAATAACCCCAAAGACACGCTTTTGCATATCTTTATTTTTCATCGATTTAACTATTATTTTCCAGTTCATAACTAATATTTTACCACACTTTCCTTCCTATTTAAAGTAAAAAAACTATTTTATCAAAAAATATAAAATTATCACAACAGACAAGCAAATTCTATACCACCCAAAAGCTTGAAAATCGTTATTTTTTAGATATTCAAGTAACTTCTTAATAGCAAACATTGAAACGATAAATGTCGCGATCAACGCTACCGAGAGGTAAAAAATCTCACTCGCAGAATATTTAAATCCATACTTAATTAGCTTTAAACCACTTGAACCTAACATTATTGGAATACCCACAAAGAACGAAAACTCAACCGCAATTTTTCTCGAAACTCCAGTCAACAAACCTCCGATAATCGTTGATCCACTTCGAGAAGTTCCAGGAATTAAAGCTAAAACCTGATAAGCTCCAATCTTTACAGCATCAGAATATTTCATATCTTCTAGTTTTTCAATCCTTGGATTACTATTATTTTTTCGATATTTTTCAATTAAAATAAATAAAATTCCATAAATTGCTAAAGTTGCAGAAATTACCCACATATTTTCGAAATATTTATCAATAAAATTATTCAACAAAATACCCAAAACACCCGCAGGGATTGCAGCAATTAAAATTTTCTTCCACAGTTCAATCGTATTATTTCTTTCACGAGCATTCTTATGCTTTTCAAAAGGGTTTAGTCGCGACCAATATGTAACCACAACCGCTATAATTGCCCCAAGCTGGATTACTACCATAAAAACACTCTTAAATTCATTCGAAAAATTCAACTTAAAAAATTCATCAAACAAAAGCATATGTCCAGTACTTGAAACTGGTAGCCATTCTGTTATTCCCTCAATAAAGCTCACGGCAAGAACTTTTAATAATTCCAAAATCTCCATAATAATATAATTATACCATGCTTTTGCTTAAATTAAAATATTGCAATTATTAGGGGGGGGGGTGATATAATTGGTGTTATGAAAAAACATAAGGATTATAGAGGATTTACAATCATTGAAGTTGTATTAGTTTTAGCAGTTGCTGGATTGATATTTTTAATGATATTCTTGGCACTCCCCGCGCTCCAACGATCACAACGAGACACACAAAGAAAAAATGATGCTAGAAATTTGCTTGCTGCAATCATCGAATTTCAGTCACACAATAAAGGCCGAAGACCTTTTAATGATAATAATAACGCATGGACAAAACTTAAACCATATTGGAATAAAAGTAATCTATTAAATGACCGCCCTCCTGGACATATTGATGATTTTGCGTTCTTTAATTCAAAAACAGAAACAATTGTAGAATATAGTAAACTTGGGTCCGCTTGGCATCCTGTTGGGGATTGGAACATTGTATTGGGTGTTGTTTGCACTCCTGGCGATAAGGGTGGATATTATCTAAAATATGGAGGTTCTGTACCTAAAAAATCTATGGCTGTAACTGTTGAACTTGAAAGTGTACAAACTGATGCTTATGGTGGTGGTTGGGGTTATTGTATAGATACAGAAACTGCTGGATAACCTCAAGCATTCAAAAAAATAACACTAACCAGATAAAAATCAGCACAAACTAAAAGACCGCTCCAATTCGGGCGATCTTTTTAAAAATCTTAAATCAAGTCGATTAGTTTTATATTTAAATTAAGCAAGCTCAACAGTTGCGCCAGCTTCTTCAAGTTTCTTTTTAGCTTCTTCAGCTTCATCTTTCGAAACTTTTTCTTTAACTGGTGCTGGAGCACCATCAACGATAGCTTTAGCTTCACCAAGTCCAAGACCTGTGATTTCTTTAACTGCTTTAATAACAGCAACTTTTTGAGCACCAGCGTCTTTCAAAGTAACTGTAAATTCTGTTTTTTCGTCAGCAGCGTCAGCAGCACCGGCAGTAGCGGCAACAGCAACAGCAGCTGGTTCAATTCCGTATTCCTCTTTGAGGTGTTCTTTCAATTCGTTAGCTTCAAGAATAGTCAATTTTACCAATTCTTCAGCCAATTTTTTAATGTCAGCCATTTTTGACTCCTTTAAAATTAAATGTTTAATATTCTAAAATTAATTGGTTGCTTTTCGAAATTCCAAATCTTCGTTTGTAAGACCACCAGCAATCGCGTTGATTGGCGAAAGAAGTGTGTCCACAATTTGACCGATAAGTTGATCTTTGCTTGGAAGTTCTGAAAGTGTCGTAACAGTTGCAGTATCCATTACGTCGCCATTGTCAGCAAACGCGCCAACAAGTTTCATTTCTGGGTGAGTTTTTGCAAATTTACCCAAAACTTGTGCTGCAGCAATCTCGTCTTCGCTTGAGATTGCATAAACAAGTTGGCCTTTTAGCACAGAAGTGTCAGATTCTTTTAGAGCTTCAACTTCTTGCATTGCAACTCGCACTAGGCGGTTTTTAACAACTTTGATTTGAACGCCAGCTTCGCGAGCTTCTTTTCGAAGTTGTTGAAGATCGGCAACTGTCAAACCTTTATATTCAGCAAAAGCTGTCATTTTTGCGTCTTTTAGAGCGGCGCTTAATTCAGCAACCAATTGGTTCTTTTTATCGCGTGATAATGCCATAAAAACTCCTTTTTTGGTTAATATTCTTCGACCTGATTGTTAAGATTCTAGCGTTTTGAAAGCCTCCCTTCAAAACTCGTTGGCAGATTAATAGAAAAAGTATTCTCCTCGGTAGCGGATTAAGCCTAGCTAACGCGAGGCGGCTACTGTCTCTGGCAACTTTTTAAATTTTATCACAAAAATTCCAAAATTTCAAGCATTTTCACTTAAATATATCAAACTAACAAACTTAATATTTCCATCTAAAAAATAAACCCCTGACTACACAAGGGTTTTAATTTTAATCTTTAATTTTATAAAAATCGCCACGACTATATTTTTTTCCACTCAAAATATCGTACTCAATCATTTCGTAATCTTTCAAAATTTCACTTTTTTCATCCATTTTCACAAATTGCTTGGTTAGAGCTGGATATTTTTCTCGCAAATCTCCTAACAAATATTGAAACGGCGAAAGTTTCGAATTGACCGAATTTAGCACCAAATTTTGATTATATATTAAGCTCGAAGTTTTCAAATCTTCTTTATCTTTTTCGAAATTTGAATAAACGAAAAGCGGCGTGCGACGGATATCATTTTTATTCAATTCTTTTTCGAACATTTCACCATAAATTCCTGGCCAGTGATCGCCCCAAAATACAACAATCGTTTTCTCATTAAGTTTCTCAATTTCAGAAATAAACTTCTTCATTGCATTATCAGAACGCGAAATCCCCTCAAGATAAGCTTGAACCATTTTTGAATTTTCTTGATTTCCTCCATTTTTTGCTTGAACCGTAAAATTCTTTTTATTATACGCGTCCTCCTCATATGGCATATGATTTTGCATAGTTACAAGATGAACAAATTCAGGCTTCGAGCTACTTTTCAGCTCTGTTATCACCTCATTAAAAGCGGATTCGTCAGAAATATATTTCGAATTATCAATTTTTGAATTATTTTTAAAATTCTCGGCACTTTTATATTCTTGAAAGCCAAGATTTGGATAAACAGTTTCGCGGCGATACATATTTCGATTATATGGATGCATCGCAATCGTTTTGTAGCCATTCTCGTTGAAATTCTTAACAATCGACGGTGTTTCTTTGTTTCCTGGAACGATCGAGGAGTAAGGTATTGAGTTTAAGAAAAAGTTGCTTAATCCCGTTAAAGCTTCAAATTCCACATTCGCAGTTCCGCCACCATATTCACTTGAAGCTGCCCAGCCTGAACTTTTCGACTTTAAAATCTTTTTTGTATATGGAATTGGTTCTTTGTTACCATAATCGTAAATATGTTTCGCGAGCGCAGGGTCAATAAAACTCTCACTCATCACATAAACAACGTTAACCTTCTCATCATTTAATTTATTGCGATCTTTATTTCTCTCTTCGGCGATAGCCTGATATTTTTTAACAATCTTTTGAACGGCTTCTTTCGAATATCCTTCTGGCTCTTTTTGAGTTTTCGCTTGAAGGTTTGAAATCGTTCCTAAAATATATCCATTAATCTGGTAGTTATACGCTTGGTTTGTTAAATCAACTGAAGTTTTAAGCTTTTCAACTTTAATAAAAGTTCCCTTTCCACTCAAATTTCGGACCTCTAATGTGTATGAATTCAACAAATTAACACATCCAAAAACTAAAACAATCTGCGGAATAAAAATCACAAGCTTCTGTTTTTTCGAAAGCTTAAAATTCCAGATTTTTTTTGAAATTTTATTCGCAACAATCGTAATTATCATAATAACAACAACCGTAAAAATCATATTCGAAAATCGGCTGAAATTAATCATTGAAGCCAAACCATTAGCCTCGCTCGACATTGCTAGATCCTCAGGTAAAAAAGGCGTATTTCTTGAAGCCATTTTCTCGGTATTAATATACATTATTATTGTTGCTAACGAATATAAAACCCCCATTGCAATTCGCCAATTTCGAAAAATACCCACGAACAAAAAACTCAATAGAATCGTCACAGTAGTGCTAAAAGCTGCAATTTCTTTATTCTCAGAAAGAAAAGTTTCAGCCTTTTCCCAGCCACCAAACTGTAAATTTAAAACATATTTTGTTAGAAAAATTCCAAAAAAATAAATACAAATCGCCGAAAATCCAACAAAAAAAGCTTTGCTTTGAACGATTTTTTTGCCAATTTGTAGATTTTCTTTGATTTTTTGCTGAGTTTGTTTCGAAAGATACTTTTTTAGAAAAGTACTAAGTTGTTTTTTAAAATTATTAAGATACTTTTTAAAAGATTTCATAATATTTTCATTATAGCACAGTCCTTTTGCACGCGCAAGCGGAGCTTTTTTTCGATTTCTCTCTTGATTTTATTCTCGCCTTGTACTATAATAACTCGTGGATAATTATATTAATAAGCTAAGGTTTTACTCTTCTATCTACTAAGGGATATATTATCCCCGAAATAGTCCGGAGGTGTAAACCCGTGTTATAGTAAAAGTTAAAGTAATTCAGATATATTATCCCCGAAATAGTCCGGAGATGTGAACCCTCTTGGTTTGCAACAGTCGGGCTATTTTTTGTATTTTGTGTTATAATATTTCTATGAAATATATCCAAACAATTATTTTTCGAAACTTTATTTCTCCAATATCAATTGCAATCTTTATCTTGGCAGGCGGACTTTTGTTTGTTGGTGAATTTCGTGACGCTTGGTTTATTTCTTTCGTAATTCTCGTTAATTCTTTAATTGGAAGCATTCAAGAAATCCGCGCATACTTAACCCTTCGAAAAATCGAATTAATGAGCGCACCACGAGCAAGAGTTTTTCGCAATGGCAATTTAGTTGAAATCCTCTTCACTGAACTTAAAGTCGGTGATAAAATATCCCTCAAAGCTGGTGACGAAATCCCGGCTGATGCAAAAATCACAAAATCAAGCTCTTTTGAAGTTAATGAGTCAATTTTAACTGGCGAGAGTGATGCAATTTCGAAAACTATTGGCGATAAAATCTTATCTAGCACAATCGTAGTTTCTGGCGACGCTGAAGCCGAAGTTTTAGCAGTTGGAGCAAACACCGAAGCTGGTCAAATGACCTCAAAACTCAAAAATTACAAACCAAAGCTCACACCAATTCAGCAAAAAATTTCCAAGCTTATTTCAAGATTAAGTTGGTTCGCATTAGTGCTTGCAATAGTTATTTGCGTAGTTTATTTCTTCTTTTTCCATGAAGATCCAACAACAATCCTCAAAACAATAACTTCGGCTGCGGTTGTTGTTGTTCCAGAAGGCCTACTTCTCGCCAGCTCGCTTTTCTTCGCTTATGGATCACTAAAATTACTTCAGGCAAAAGTTTTGCCACAAAAAATCTCAGCTATTGAAGATATGGCGCTTCTTGAAGTTCTTGCAACCGATAAAACTGGAACTTTAACCTCGCCCGAAATTAAATTTAACTCTTGCGAAATTTTAAACTCTAATTTTTCTAAAGTTGAAATTGGCGAAATTTTAAATGCATTAAACTCCAAATCTACCGAAAAAAATGCAACAGCAAAAGCAATTTTGAACGAATTTAAAGAAAGCAAAAACATTAAAATAACAGATTATATGGCTTTTTCAAGTTCGCGAAAACTATCAGGAATGACTTTTTTGAAAAATAAATCTACCGAAGAATCAATTGTCTTTGGCGCGCCAGAATTTATCTTGAAAAATCTTGTGGATAAATCCGAATTTACCAAAATTTCAAAAGAGATTGATACGCTTGCCTCAAAAGGTCTTCGCGTTCTTCTACTTGCTAAATTTGAGAAATCGGGCAAAATTAAAAATCTTTTAGAAAACGAAAAACTTTCACCAATTGCTATAGTTACGCTTAAAAATGCACTTCGGCCAAATGTCCAAGAAACAGTTGACTTTTTACAAGATCGCGGAGTTTCGATTCGCGTAATTTCTGGCGACAATCCAAGAACGGTCAGCTTTATTGCTTCTGAAGCTGGCGTAAAAAATGCTGAAAAATTTATCACCGGAGCAGAACTCGCCGAACTTTCGAAAGAGGAATTTGAAAAAGCAGTTCTCGAAAATACAATCTTTGCGCGAGTTTTACCAGAGCAAAAAGAGAAAATTATTGGCGTTTTTCAAAAAAATAAATTTTACACTGGAATGATTGGCGATGGTGTAAATGATGCATTAGCAATCAAAAAATCAGATTTAGGGATTTCAATGTTTGATGGAGCACCAGCTACAAGGCGAGTTGCAGATCTAGTCTTGATGGATAATTCATTCACATCACTACCAAACGGTGTTAAAATTGGAAACCGAATAATGCTTTCAATTGAAATGATTGCTATACTTTTCTTTCACAAAATTATCCTCGGTGTAACAATTCTCTTTACAACAATGCTCGCTGGGATTAATTATCCATTCCTTCCACGCCATATCACCTATATGAATTTCATTCTCGTGACGCTTCCAACAATCTTGACAACTCTCTTCCCGCCAATTCCTAGAGAAAAAATCAACCCTAAAAATTTCTGGCGAGACACTTTATATTCAATCACACCAATCGCAATTTTGAGTGGTTTAGCAATTTCGTTTATCTATACAGGTTTATATATTCATGCTGGCGGAGAATTGATTGATAAAATAATAATGCATGGAATTCTTTCTACAGTAGTAATCTCAACCGCATGGTTTGGCGTTTTTGCAACAATCTTAAGCGAAATTTTTCTTGGTTCAAAAGCTTCCAAAAATAACAAAATTCGAAGAACTCTCTATATCATTGGAACTCTAATTTTCACCGGTGTAATTTTCAGCGCACCCGTTCTACGAGAATTTTTCGAATTCAATCTGCCAAATATTAGCCAATTTTGGTTCGTATGTTCAGTTATTATATTGATCTCCGTAATACAACTCTTTATCGCTTCAAACAGACACAACAATAAATAGCCTCACACAAAAAGGCTATTTATTTTAATGCTTTATTCTCAAAAACTTTTCATCAATTAATTTAACCGAAATTCATACTTTTAAACCAATACAATTGGCGAAATAGACGTAATAAACTCATAATATTCCTTACTTAAAAAAAGAGCTATCAATATCACAAATATTAACAATATTCGCTTGTTGCATGACGGATTAGGTATCCTCATAAAACCAACATGGAGATTTCGTACATATAAAAATCAATAGTCCTTCTTCATATTGTCAAGCAAAACAATACTGTTCTTATTCAATTTTAACTTTTTATTAATTCTTCTTGCGAAAGCTCATAGTAATTCATGTCATATACTATAGTATAGCCACTTTAAATTAGCAATTTTTTAGACAAAATAAAAACACTCCTTATTCGGAGTGTTTTTAGAAAAGTAGAACTATTTAATGATGTTTGTAACAACACCAGCACCAACAGTTCGTCCACCTTCACGGATAGCAAAGTTCAAACCTTGTTCCATGGCGATAGGTGCTTGTAATTTAACCTTGAAAGTTACATTGTCACCAGGCATAACCATTTCTTTGTCAGCTGGAAGTTCAACTTCACCAGTAACGTCAGTTGTTCGGAAGTAGAATTGTGGTTTGTAACCCTTTGAGAATGGAGTGTGTCGTCCACCTTCATCTTTCTTCAAGATATAAACTTCAGCTTCAAATTCTGTATGTGGAGTAATTGTGCCAGGAGCAGCAATAACTTGTCCACGTTCAATTTGATCTCGGTCAATACCACGAAGAAGAAGACCAGCGTTGTCACCTGCTTGACCTTGGTCAAGAGATTTTTTGAAAGCTTCGATACCAGTAACAACAGTTTTTTGTGAATCTTTCAAGCCAACGATTTCAACTTCATCGTTAAGTTTAACAACACCTTGTTCAATTCGTCCAGTAGCAACTGTACCACGACCTTTGATTGAGAAAACATCTTCGATAGGCATCAAGAATGGTTTGTCCATATCGCGAACTGGTTCTTCGATGTATGAGTCCATAGCATCAACCAATTCCATAATAGCGTCTTCGTATTTTTCATCACCTTCAAGAGCTTTAAGAGCTGAACCTTTGATGATTGGAGCGTTGTCACCATCAAATCCGTTAGCCGAAAGAAGTTCACGAACATCCATTTCAATCAATTCAACAAGTTCTTCGTCGGCCATATCCATTTTGTTCAAGAAAACAACAATCTTAGGCACACCAACTTGTTTTGCCAAAAGAACGTGTTCACGAGTTTGTGGCATAGGACCATCTGTAGCTGCAATCACAAGAACAGCACCATCAACCTGAGCAGCACCAGTGATCATGTTTTTAACATAGTCTGCGTGTCCAGGCATGTCAACGTGAGCATAGTGTCGGTTCTTTGATTCGTATTCTTGGTGAGAAGAAGCAATCGTAATACCACGAGCTTTTTCTTCTGGTGCGTTGTCGATTTGGTCGTACGCAATTGGTTTGTTAACTTCTGATGGAAGTCGTTTTGCAAGAACTGCTGTGATAGCCGCAGTAAGAGTTGTTTTACCGTGGTCAACGTGTCCCATAGTACCAACGTTTACGTGTGGCTTTGAGCGGTCAAATTCTGCCATTTTTAGAATTTCTCCTTTTATTAATAATATTATGCGCGTCGCACGAGTCACTGTTTTAGCAAAACACACGACGCGACGCTACCTATAATTATACCTAATTTATAATATTTTGTAAAGAGTTTTTGTGAAAATTATTTTGAAGCTTTATAAAGGCCTTCATGTCGCTGATTTTCATAAATCAAAGTTGGAATACTTTTCGTTTTAATCTCATCATTCACAATTCGCAAGTTTTCTTTAATACGGTTCGAAATTTCTTCACTTTTTGCCTTTTTCGAAATTTCTTCAATTTGAGAATTAGAATATCCCGCATTTTTTAGCCATCCCTGTAAAATCTTTTCAGTCTCTTCAGCTGTTGTCGCAGTTTGGTTTTCGCCATTAAATTTCTCTTGGAACAAAATTCCTTTTTCGTCCTTTTCAATAAAGATCTTCTCAACAATCATCCACTCAGCTGAAATCTTCTTGCCATTTTCAGGTTGAATACCTCGCACAGCTTCGATATACTTAGCTATAAAATCAGAATTCTTAAATTTTCCAGGAATTGGATACGGTAAAAGATATGTTTTATGCGTCTTAAAGAAACCACTATTTTTTTGATTTATAAATGAACGTCGACAAACAATACAACCAGGGTCAAAAATATCAACCGCTACACTTGCATCTTTCGAAACTTCATTTGAAAATTCACCACGATAAGTTGAATTCTTCACAACATAATCTTGCGCATTCCAACTTCGAAACTTCGCGGGCATAGCATTAAAGATTTGTCCCCAATCAGTAAACCATGAAACTATTGGGCCTTCCGTATTTCCACCATCAATTGAACAAGCCTCAGTTGAATTTAACGCACAAGAAGCTGGCCGTTGAATATCGCAAGTTCCAAAAACAAATAGCGCTAAAGTCGATTTAATCACCGTTAAAACTGACCAAACAGTAATTAAAACAATCAAGCCGGCCACTGCTTCAATCGCCCAAGAGACTGGTTTTACCCATTTTTTGTGCTTTATAATTAATTTTCGAAGAATTGAATTTTTAATTTCATCTTTAAAATTCGAATCACAGGCACGCAAAGTTACTCTTCGCGAAAAGCAATGCATTGATTTTTTAAACATTTGATTAATTGATTTCGCTTGTTTTTTAAAGCCGAAAAGCTTCAAAGCGGGTGTAAATAACCAAATAATTAGTAAAATTATAAATGCAGCAATACAAACCATTAGCTAAAAATCCTCTCTAAAACTTCTTTCAATTTTACAACATCGGCTTCAGTATTATGCAAGCCGATTGAAATTCGTACCAGATGTGGCAATTTTCGAACTTCTTTCAAATAATAATGCGCACAAAAATAACCACTTCGCACCATAATTCCCTCATCGCTCAAAGCTTGCGCAATTAAGTGCGAGTCAAGCTCATCGTGATAAAAGCTAATAACTGGTGCTGATTTTTTATTAATTACATGCACGCCTTTTTGCGTCTTCAAAAACTCAAAAATTTCATCCGCAAACTTATCAATTTGTGAAGTTTTCTTTTGCTTTTTTAGCCAATCAATTGCTGTTTTTAAAGCAATAATTTCACCCCAAGCTTGAAGCCCTGGTTCGAAAACTGCATGAATATGTTCGCCGCCCAACACCTCATAAGATTCTTTCGAAACGCCCGAAACCATTCCGCCACCAACAAAAGAAGTTTTTACGAATTTCACAAAATCTTTTCGAACGACCATAATTCCAAGACTCGCTGAATACATCTTGTGTGCACTCGAAACAATTGCATCCGCTGGAACTTTTTGGAGCAATTCATAGCTTAAACCTAGTGCTTGTGCCGCATCGATAATCACAAATCCGCCTTGTTTTTTAATTTTCTTCACTAGTTTTTTGATATTTTCGAGTCGTCGCCCATCAATGTTCGAAGCCGCATTAACTACAACCAAAGCTTTCGAAAAATCATTCTCGAGTGAAATTGAACCATCTTCTTCGCGCTCAAGCATAATTCGTTCAATTTGATGTTTTTTAGCGAATTCAATCGTTGAAAGAAAAACCGAATTATGTTCAATCTCGCTAGTTATCACTTTCGAAACTGGCAATTCAAGCTGCGAAAGCAACAAATTTAAACCATAGGTTGTGTTAAGTGTAAAGCTCACAAAATAATCTTTTTCTTTTAGCTTTAATAAATCCAAAACCGCCTCGCGAGTTTCTTCAACCTTTTCGTCAACTTTTCTGCCCCAAGTGTATTTTACGCGCTCGCCACAAGAGTTAAAATTCAAATAGTAATTATTTAAAGCATCCAAAACCGATTGCGGGCGCAAAGACTGACACGCTGAATCAAAATAATGAGCATTTTCTGGCAAATATTTAAAATCGTCCAAAATTCAAACCTCCTTTTAGTTCTTACTATTTTATCATAAAAAACCGCAAGCGTAAAGAAAAACCGCCCAATCTGAGCGGTTAAATTTTATCCGAACGCAATCCTTGTCGCATTCTTTTTAGCGCGCGCAATGTCGCGATTTCTTTTATATGCTTGGTCGGGACGCTTTTTAATCCTAAGACCGTGCTTTCTATCTTGACGATTAGAATTTTGAACCTTTCGCATCCGACGACGATCATCATTTTCAGCGATAGACAAGCCCTTAATTGCTTGTTGAAGTTCTGGAATTAGCTCCCTATCTACATAATTCAGTAATTTTCGAATTGTTTTCAGATTTTTAAATTCCTTATAAATTTCTTCACATTGACCAGATGAAATATTCACCGAATAATTTTCAATTTCGAAAATTTCATTAATCAATTCACGTCGGCAGTTTAGTGCATCAGCTAGTTGACATTCATAAGATTTCAATTCTTCTTTTACAGAACAACTTTCAATTTCTTGAAGGGCTTTTTTTAGTCCTTTTCGTGTTTTACCTTTCAAAAAATCCCGAGAAATTTTTGATCCTCGCAAAGATCTAGCTCTTTTATGAACTTTTAAAACTTCTTGCCAGCTCACTGCTTCATCCAGCAAAGCATCAAATTCATCAAAGAATGTTTCGAAAGTTCCATCTTCGGGACTAATAATCAAAACACGAACGCCACCTTTTCTTTGTAAAACTTCTGTTGACATAGACGCCAACCTCCTTGAATATTTTTAGTCAAAGTTCTAACCTAAGACAATTTATATTGTAACACATAATCGTATTTTAGTCAATAGAAAATCGCCCATTTCTGAGCGATTTAAATTTTAGGCATTTTAGGTCAGTTTATTCTTGCTTGCAGCAACCGCTTAATCTCTTCCTTTCCTTGTCGCAATTCACGAATCTCATCGTTAGCTTCTTTATATCTTTTTGAAGCTCTTTTCGAACGACGCTTGCGATAATTAAATTCATCAACAAACCATTGATACTCATCGCCATCAATTTTACCCTTCCGAAACTGTCTTTTAGCTTTCAAAAGATTACTTTTAGCTTCTTCGTAATCATTCCACCGATCACAAACATCATTCAAAGCTTCACTTCGATCAGAATAAGCTAAATTCATCAATTCACTAATCTCTATACTTTTATCTGAAAGAGAAACTACTTTCGCATAATTTCGTTCAATCTCTTCAATTTTTAACAGTCTTCCAGCCATAGTTTTAGACCTGCCTTTAAATTTACTAAGGAAAATCCTCGTATCTTTATTTTACTGCCTAAATCAAGAATTGTCAAACTATTTTCGAAAGATTTTGCTCAAAATTGTGCGCAACAAATATCTTTTGCGATATTCACCAGCATATTCAACCGCCACACCACGAAAACCAGCCTTAAA
>CAURQO010000009.1:0-18972 GCA_963527165.1 uncultured bacterium | reverse complement strand
ACTAGCAAAATCACTAGTGACTTTAAGCCTTTTCTCGTTACGTATGCGAAAGCATTTTTTAACATTATCTTACTCCTTTCTGCCCACGTTTATTGACTAATTTTTTATTTTTAAGTTCGAACACGATATCGGCAGCGCGCGCAACTTCTTTGCTGTGAGTTACAACAATCACGCATTTATTTCTTTCTTTGGCTAACTTTTTCAGAATTTCAATAATTTCGCTAGCTGTGTTTTCGTCTAAATTTCCAGTTGGCTCATCCGCTAGAATAACTGGAGCGTTCGAAACTAATGCACGTGCAATCGCCACTCTTTGCTGTTGTCCGCCTGAAAGTTTCATTACATTTCGTTTAACTTGGTGCTCGCTAAGGCCAAGTTCTAACAAAATATCTTGCTGAGCTTGATTGTTTACTAGGCGGATATTTTCGAGCGGTGAAAGGTAATCGATGAGATTATAATTTTGAAAGACCAACGAAATGTTATTTTTACGATGATTTGTGTAGCCGGCTTCTTGAATGTTTTCTCCGTTAAAAAGTATCTTTCCGCTATCTGGCTCGTCTAGGCCAGCTAATAATGAGAGCAATGTGGATTTTCCGGCACCAGATTTACCAATAATTGCATAGAACTTCCCTTCTTCGAAACTTTCATTAACGTTTGCTAGAACTTTTTCTCTCGAATCTTTATAGCTATAAGTTAAATTTTTAATCTCTAATATTTTCATTATATTCTCCTAACTAATTTTTGATAAAATTTCCTTTGGTTTTTTAACTAAAATCATCATTAATACAATAACTACAGACAGAATAATTATTGTGATTAATATGCTATAGCTTTGCATAAAAACCGCTAAGCTGTCTAATCCAAAAATATTGTTTGTGAAACTTGATGATATAGATAAGGTTTCTTCAGTTTCACTAAGCCCTTTTGTGATTAGGCTAAAAATTAAATTTCCAATAATGAAAGAGCTTATTATTGTCGGGATTGAAATTAAAACTAGTTCTATAATAAATTGTGATACTATCTGAATCTTGCTTATACCAATTGATAATAAAATTCCTACCTCATAAATCCTCTCACGTAACCAAAGCATTAAAATTAAACTAAGTACTACGCATCCGCCAATTATTATCAAATAAGTCATTAAATTGATAATATTTTTAACTCCTGCTATCGATTCTAGAGTATCCTTAAAAGCGGCATTATTTTTCTCAATCTTATATTTAGACCAATCAATATTAAGCTTTTCAGTTTTTGTGATGGCTTCGTCTAGTTGATCTGCTGTTTCGGTATATAGAGTTATTTTGCTTAAAAGGTCTTCACCTTCTGGCAAATTAATGGATCGCATAGTTGTTTTGAAATCCGAAAATATTGTATTCTCACTAAAATCAGAAGATAAACCGGTGTATTTTTCTTGCTTTTTACCATCAAAAATCCCTATGATTTCGAATTTAGTTTTTTGAGTTTCAGTTTTTTTGCCGCCCACATTTATTAAGCTAAGCTCAATTTTATCACCAATTTTTAGATTATTTTTTTGAGCAAAAATTTCATGAATTATAATCTTTTCTCTATCGTTTTGTTCCAGATGGTGACCTTGTTTGAGCTTGAATACACCACTACTAAAGAGTGTATTTTTAGCAGTATTATTAGTACTATTAATTGCAACTATATTTTTTAAGTCTTCATCTAGATCATCGCGCCGAATTTGTTGGTTGGCAGATATAGCTTTAGCGTTTATGGGCTTAGCTAAGCCTTCATATTCGAGTAATACCTCTTTAATCTCTTTAATATTATGAATATTATTAATTTCTTTATAGTTAAAACAACCCTGAGAATCCTTCTTGGATATTGAGAAAGATGAATTCGACGCTTTATATAGCGAATTTTCTAGATTGCTACTAGAATTAACTACGCTCAAACATGCATATAGGCTTGAAAATACCGCAGTAAGAATTAAAAAAACAATTGTGGTTCTTTTTTTCTTCCGTGTAACATAAGCCAGTGACTTTTGTATGATTTTCAACCCATCTCCTTTCGATTTAGTTTTATACTTAACTATATTTTACGATAGATTTATGAAGTGAATATGAAATTTGATAGTTTGTTTTTTAAAAAAGAAAATTTCTAAACAGATCTACTTTTTTCTAACTCTTTAATAATTGATTCAACTTCTTCTGCGGAAGTAACTTTTCGCCATTCTGTTTTGACTGTGTTTAGGAAAGTTTCTTGGCTATTAATCACAATTTTGTCGCTTTCTTTTAGATTCTCAGGTTTCGCTTCAATAAACAAATCAATCTCGATATTCTTGTCATTCTTAATTGCATAAATAAAATCTGGCGAAGTTGTCCCACCTGTGAAAAGTGGAATTCGAATTGCTCGCTGCGGAATTTTACCAAACACCAAAACTTTTTCAGTTGGTTTAATTTTGCTAATCTCCATTTCAGGATTCACAGAATCATAACAAATTTCATTCCATAGATTACGGTCATCAACTTCAATTTCCATTGAAGAAAACGCTCCGAGCGCACTTTTCGAAACTTCCTCCACAAACTCTCCGTTGCGAATTAGTGAAGTGTTCGCAGTGAAATCAAGCTTATTGTATTCAAATTTTTGCGAAAATTCTTCTTCAAAAACTTTCTTAAAATCTCGGACAATATTCGCCAAGCTGATCACGTTAAAACATTCTTTTTCAAAATTCTTATTTTTTGATAATATCGCTTTGTGCCAAATTTTTGGTAAGATATTCGTGTTTTGCGATAATTTTTTCAAAAAATCGCCATAGTGAATCGCTTCCAGAGTATAACCAGAATCAACACGCGAAACCTCGCTGTGTATTTCTCTTTCATCAGAAATTAAGCTTTCTTTTTCGTTATAAATTTCGCTTTCACGCAGGTTTTCACCAATTGATTTTTTCGCGATTTCAAAAATTTCATCCTCACTCAATTCCTCGAATTTAATCATATATCTTTGCGAAACTTCAAGCCACAACTGTTTAATTTTTTCCCAGTTATTTTTGCGAAGTTTAACTTTTTCAGTTGATTTCTTTGGATTGTTTCGAATTTTGTCTTTTTGAATTCCTTGGTTTGGCAGTAGTTCTTGGAGTCTTTGCGAATTAATAACAATATCGTAATCATCAATAATTTTTTCTTCAGCTAATTTATTTCTGACTTGGCGTGGATTTTCGGCATAATTATTTTTAATTAAGATATTGATAACTTCATCGCTAATCTTTCCTTCGAAAACTTTACCACCGTCTTGATTAATTTCCCCAATTAGCTTGTTGGCAAAGTCTTTTTCGCTAAAATCAATAATATAGCTTAAGCGAAACTCTTCTTCGCTCAATCGCCGTCCATTTTCATCAACCGGCAAACGCAAACCGCGCCCAACTTCTTGAAGTTTCGAAATTTCGCTTCCAGAGCTTCGAATCTTTGCAATCACGAAAACATTTGGATTATCCCACCCTTCTCGCAAGGTCCATTTCGAGAACAAGAATCGTCGCAAAATCCACTTCCCTTTTTCGTCTTTAAAAGAAATCAAGCGATTTTTGTTGCGCAAAATATCATCAACTTCATTTTGAATTTGTTCATCACCCTTTCCGGCGGCGTCTTCAGCAAAATATCCGCCGTGGCATTCCGCGATGTTTTCAAGCGATTTTTCGAGAAAATCTTTATATTCGATATTTGTTTCTTTTGAAATTGTACTTTCAAGCTTTTTTCGCAAAAGGTTTTCAAAAGTGTTTTTCAACCAGCCATCTTCTTTTCGGTAAGATGAAATTGAGTCGATGAAGAAGAGCGAGAGTGTTTTGATTTTTGCTGGATTTTCGCCAGCATTTTCACGCACCCAATTTTCGCGTTCTTTTTTGAAGTGTTGGTCTAAGGCTTGTGAAATCATAATTTTTTGATATAAAACACTAAAAGCTTCTGGATTTAGCTCCTTCCTTTCATCGAATTTTAAATTGTTTGAAAGCATTTTCTCTCTTCCACCTTTAAAAGTTAAGCCACCTTCAAAATCACTTGGTAGCCGTTCACCGGCAAGAATTTCGAACTTTTTTGAGTTTTTTGAAAGTATTAACTTTTTATTTGAAACCGATTCAACTTTGTATTTTTCGCTTTTAGACCCCGACGGATAAAATACATCAATTGCCTTTACTAAACCTTTATTAAAACTTTCTACGGCGTTTAAATCATAAATCAAATTTGAATAATCTTTTTGAGTAGTTTTGCTTTTGCTTTTACCTTCATCATCTTCAATATCAGGAAAAGTTGCACCAAAACGCAAAATTAATTGGGGGTCCAAATTTTTGATTTCTTTAAATGCTATTGATTTTCGTTTAAATCTATGTGGTTCATCAATTATTACAACTGGTCGTGTAGCCTTGATTGCTTCCAGTGGTTTTGTTGAAACGCTCGAGATTAAAGTTTGGTCATATTCTTCTGTCATTGATTTTGCGGTAAACATCTTATCATTAATTAATAAACATTTAATCGTTCTCGTTCCGTGCTGATTTCGCGTTCCCTCCAAAAAATCCACCAATTCGCTTGGTAGGGTTTTTCGCCTTTTTTTGGTATTAAAAGCTCCGGCGTTAATTACGCTTAGATCAATTTTTACATCAGGATAAAAAGTCGAAAAATATCGTCGCGTATAATCTGCTGAAATAAAGTTTTTCGCGCCTTCTTTAATCGCCAAGCTCGGCACAAAAATAATGAATTTATTCAACCCAAAATTTTTATAAAGTTCATACATCGTTTTTGTATAAACAAAAGTCTTTCCTGTTCCGGTTTCCATTTTAATGTCGATAATATTATTCGAGTTCAAATTAAAACTACTTGGTTTTGTGCTTTTTTCGACAAATTTTCTAACATTTTCGGTACGTAATTTAATTATTGGATTAGCATAAACATATCTAAAATCCGGATCGCTTTTTTCATCAAAATCACGGCAACCTTCCATCGCACCAACAATTGCATCAATTGCTTTTTGCTGGTGTTCCAATGTCTCTAAATAAATCGCCATTAGTATCGCTCCAAAAGTTCAATCTTATTGCTTTTTTCAAAAGCTGTTCGAAGGTTTATTTTGAGCTCGTTCAGTTCGTTAAAAGCAAAGCTATACGGAAAAATTACAATCGATTGCACCGCTAATTTATTTTTACCAATCGCATTCAAAAGCTCGCGAGTTGCTTCACTGCTCCAACCTGTCGAGATCAAATATAAACGCTGTTCAATATAATGTGCTTGATAGCCTGCAAATTCAACGATTTTTGGCGTTTGGTTAAATTCAAAACCGTCGTCAATTAACCAAGTTTGCAAAATTGCTTTTTCGCCACCGTCAAAAGTTGTGGTCATATCTTCTGGAAAAGCCACAATTGCATTCGGATCAAATTCTTCCAATTTCAAAAGTGCGTTTTCGTCGTTTGGTGTGGTGAGGAGGAAGTGTTTAAAGCCAGAATTATCACCAATTTTAGCGGCTGCCCGCTTGATTCGTTCGCGCGAAATTTGATCGATAGTTTTATATCCAGCCTTTTCAGCCTCGCTATTTTTTGAGACTTTTTCTGGTAGTTGCACTAAAATATATTTGCGATTTCCGCCGTCTTCTTTATTGAGTTGCATTACGGCGTCGGCGGTGGTTGCTGAGCCGGCGAAGAAATCAAGAATAAGAGAGTCTTTTTTGGAAGCAATTTTAAGAATGTGCTTTATAAGGGAGCTTGGTTTTGGGTAACTAAAGATATTTCGATTTTTGAAGAGTTCTTCAATTTCATTTCCGCCATTGCCTGAATAGCCAACATTTTGACCAAGAAGTAAAAGATTTACTGGATTTACGCCAGTGCTTTCGGAAAGATAGACTTTTTTTCGGGGCATAGAATTGCCATCTTTACCCCAATATACTCGCCCTTCTTTATCCATTTTATTGAAATTTTCAGGAGTAAAATTCCAAGGCATGACCCATTTTTTGCCCGTTGGTGAAATAACTTCAAAAGAGGTAGGATTTTTCTTTTTATACATCTGAACGGTCATATAAAGGCCGTTTGGATCGTTGTCGGTATTTTTATAATTTTTTATAATATATTCTTCTCGAAGTGGTAGTTTGTTCGGCAAGAATCCATCAGTCTTTTTAGAAAATGTTAAGATATAATCTGTTTGGCTTGATATCCCTTGTTTATCATTTGTTGTTGTGTATTTATCTTGCCAAACTATTAGATTACTTATAAAGTTGTTTTCAGTAAAAATCTCATCGCAAAGTATCTTGAGCTGATATAGTTCGTTATCATCAATCGAAATAAAAATTACGCCAGTCTCGCTCAAAAGTCGTTTTGCAACCACTAATCGCGGCAACATAAAAGTTAGCCACGCAGGGTGTGAGCTTTTACCGTTTAGTGCACGTACGTATGAAATTTCTTCTTCAGTTAGGTCGAATTTTTCTTTAAAATCATCATCAGAAAATTTAAAATTATCAGCATAAACAAAACCGTCACTACCGGTGTTATATGGCGGGTCGATATAAATCACATCAACTTTACCAGAATAAGCGTTTTCAAGGTGTTTGAGCGCGTCTAAATTATCCCCTGTAATAAAGATGTTTTCACTGTTGACATTCTCTGGCTTTGAATTGTGCTCAGTGTCTGGTGTGATGATAGTTTCGGTTTTTAAACTATCTTGCTGTTTAGCATAATTTTTACCAATAAATTTTAATTGGTATTTGTCTTGAGTCTCATCTTGGTCACGTTCTTCTGGAGGAATCTCAAAAAGCTCATTGTGAACTTTAGCTGCCATAAATCCGCCGCCAATAAGCTTTTTAATTTGAAGTTCTTTTTCTTTAAGTTCTTTAATTAGCTCTTCATTTGAGAGATTTTGGAGATCTCTCTCTCTCTCTCTCTCTCGATTCAGTTCCGCTATTTTCGTTCATTTGTTGTTCTCCTTGATTTTTCTAAATCTTCTATAATTTTAGCATAAAACTAATTAAAAATCTATTTAGACTGTTCTTTTGTTATTTTGAAGCGAATCTTTTATAAAATCTTCAACAAAATCTTCGCAAATTTTAAAAATCTGGGGTAGTTTTTCGCTTTCACTTTTTGAAAATTTTGCAAGAACAAAATACATTGCGCCAATTTTTGGCAAAAATTCATTTTTAACGCCAATTTTGATTCTTGGAAAATCTTTGCCAAAAACGGAAATTAAAGATTTTAAACCGTTGTTTCCGGCTGAACTACCACTTTTTCGAACGCGAATTGTGCCAAAATCTAAATCTAAATCATCGTGAACGGCCAAAAAATCTTTTCGAAAATCTACTTTATAAAAATCACAAATTGAACGAGCCGAAAAGCCAGTTTCGTTATAAAAAGTTGTCGGTTTAACAAGTAAAACCTTTTCACCAAAAAGCGAAATCTCAGCAATAAAAGCTTTAAATTTTGGCTTTTCTTGAAATTTTGCGTTAATTTTTTTCGTTAAATAATCTGCAAATTCGAAACCGGCATTGTGGCGAGTTCCATTATATTTTTCGGGAAAATTACCTTGAAAAAGTATGATTTTCATTTTATCCTTTCGAAAATCGCCCCAAGCGCGGGGCGAAAATTTATTGATTTTTTTGAATTCGAGCAAGTTTTTCGTCGCGTTTGCGTTCGCGTTTATTTTGTGTGTCGGTTGCTTTTTTAAGCGCGCCAGAATTTTTGTTGACGACTTTTTTGCCAGCTGAAATTCTTGCACGGTTTTCTTTGATTTGTTTTTCGTCACGGAAAGAAAACTTAATTGGCGTTCCGGAATAATCGAAATTCTCGCGAATCAAGCGTTCCAAATAGCGTTTATAGCTCCAGTGAACAAATTTTAGGTTTGAGCCGTGAATAATAAACCAAGGTGGGTTGCTGTCGCTTTGTGAAATGTAACGCAATTTTGGATGCGTATTTTTTAATCCTGCTGGTGGATGTGCTTGAGTTGCTTTTTGAAGAAGCTGATTCAAGATTGAAGTTTTTGCTTGTCTTGAACGATTGCGGTGAACTTTTAGAATTAAATCATAAATTTTAGTCACATTTTGGCCAGTTTTCGAACTCGTGAAGATTAGCGGTGCCCAAGGTGTAAATTTAAAATAATAAGCAATTCGTGGTGCTAAAGCATCGCGAGTGTAAGCATCTTTTCCTTCAACGCTATCCCATTTCGAAACCACGATAATCATTCCTTTTCCAGCATCGTTAATTAAACCAGCAATTCTTTGGTCGAGCTGTGTGTTGAGTTCATTTGCATCCATCAAAAGCAAGCAAATATCGGCTTCATCAATTGCATTCAAAGTTCGAAGTACTGAGAATTTTTCGATTCCAACTTCTTGCTTACCAGGTTTGCGCATTCCGGCTGTATCGATGATCTCGATTGTTTTTTCATTAAATTTAATTTCGGTTCGGTTAGTGTCACGCGTTGTTCCTGCAACATTTGCCACGATCGCCTGTTGTTTTCCGGCCATAGTGTTGAAAAGATATGATTTTCCAGCATTTGGGCGACCAACTAAAGCCACACGAATTATATCTTCGTCGCGTTTTTCTTCTTTAACTTTTGGAATATTCTCAGCAATTTCGGTTAGAAGTTCTTCAACTCCAGCGTTGTGCTCGGCAGAAGTTCGAATAATCGGTCTAATTCCGAGTCGCAAAAATTCTTCGTTCGGCAAGTTCCCTTTTAGGTCAGTTTTATTCAAAACTAAAATTACAGGCTTTCGAGATTTTAAAGCTTTTTTTGCAATTAAGCGATCTTCGTTCGAAAAAGGTTTAGTGCTATCAAGAACCACCAAAATTAATTCACTGGCATCAACCGCATCTTGAATTTGCTCTTGAATTGTCGCTTCAAATTCATCATTTGGATCTTTCAATCCGGCTGTATCAATTAGCCAAAAAGCTTGTTTTTTATATTTAACTTTGCCGAGAACGCTGTCGCGTGTAGTTCCGGCTTCTCGCGCAACAACGGCTTGCTGGGCGCGAATCATTCGGTTAAAAAGCGAAGATTTTCCAACATTCGCTTGTCCGATAATTGCAACTTTTGGGAGATTTTTAGACATAGTTTCTTAATTATAACATATTTTTGTTTAAAATTCAAACTTTAGAAGATTAAAAATCAACTTTAACTTTTTGTTTTCGAAGATAAATTTCAGAAAGTGCAAATTGTAAAAATCCAACAATTGCGGTCGTAACAAAAACGCCAGTTAAGCCAAGATTGAGGGTTTTAAGGAAGATGAAAATTCCGATGGGCGTCAATATACTGCTTGATAAAGCGTAAATTACCTGCATCACTCCGTTAAATTTTTTCAAATATGAACGCGTAATTGAAAGCAAAATATAATAGCGAATTTTTGAGCCAACTTCGATTGCGAATAGAATCAAAATCATTGGATTAAGAATTGCATTTTTTACTGCTGTGTCGTTCGAAATAATATTCACCCAGATTGGCGCTGAAAACCCAATCGAAATCGTAAGAACAATGAAAAGTTTTAAAGCTAACCGCCAAATAAATTTATTATTTTGATAAACTTCTTTTTGGGTTTTTAATCCTAATTTTGAATTATAAGAAACGTCAACATTTGCAAGACTTGCACTTGCATCAACTACGCCTTCAAGAAAAGCACCGATCGTGTAGATCCAATATCGGGCTGAAACAAATGATGGCGAAAGATATAATAATGAAGATGTTGTAAAAATCGCAGCAATTCTTGGTGCTAATCTGCGGATAATTTCCCATTTTGTGTTAAGCCAAAGTTTTTTAATCCATTTTAGATCAATTTCAAAACCATTTTTAAAGAAATTTGGGCAAGGTTTTGCAATCAAGAAATAAATCAGTGGTATAGCATTCGCCAAAAAACAAGCTACCATCATTCCATTTGCACCCCAGCCAAAAACCCATAGTGCCAAAAATGAGCCGATCGCCATCGTCCATGTTGTTGCGTGGTCAAGAAGCATTGCCTGTCTTGTTCGAAAAGTAGCTTTAAGATAAGCAGTGATCAGCATCTGGCTCGGGCAAGCCAAGAAGATCGTCGCTACGCAAATTCGCCAATATGGAACATAAAATGTAAGAAGTTCTTGTGAAACACCAAGTGAATTTAGTAATTCTCCCGCAAAAATAAACGAAATTAACGCTGGTGGTGTTAAAATTAAATAAATTAAATAAAGCGCATTTTTGAGGGGTTTCGAAGCTTTATCTGCACTTTTATTCACCATATAAGCTGGCAGATTCGAGACTAAAGCTGTTCGAACAGCATAATACGCACAGGAAAGTACCACCCAAAGCGTATCTGTTACAGCAAACATTGTGAGCGATTTTTCCGCATAGGCGACATTTGGATACCAGGCCATTACTAGCGCCCAGTTTGCTTCGACAAGGTTGTCAGCAATCGTACCGAGAAAATTATCGAAAAACATTTTTCGAAGTTCTTTTTTAGTTTTTAGCATATTTAATTATTTTATAATTTTTTAAAATAAAAAGCAACATCAATATTGAAAAAACTTGCTTAAAAAGCTAAAAAATGATATAATAAAAATCCAAGAAAATTTTGGAGGTGCAGAAATGCAAGAACATTTTAAAACTGAAACAGCAGCTATGCCATTAGCATCAATGGAAACTCGTCGAATGGTTGCAGAAGATACTCGAAATATTATCGAGCAAGCTTTTGCAAGCGGTGAACCTTATGCTAATTTTGAGATTTTTCGAAATCTTTTTGATGTTGAAGAAATCTTGGATGTTCGAAATGATTTTGTCCTTAAGATTAATATTGAAAAATTTGGAAATCCAGTTGCAGCAGGACAACTTGTGCGAACTTATGCTACAGAAATTCACTATTTTAATTTTCGCGGAAAAAGCTTGACTGAAAAAATTGCTCGAGCTTGCGAATTTGAGTCTAATTCTGGTAATGAAGATAAAATTCCGATTGAAATTAAAGAATATTTCGAAAAGATTTTGGGTATCTTTTGCCAAATTATGCTTGATAAGAATGTTGAGATTTCAAGCTGTTACGTAATGAGTTTATTGATTAACCTTGCTGAATTACAGTAGCTAATAAAAAGGCCTCTCTTGAGGCCTTTTATTTTTTTGCTAAATTATTATTTTTTAATTTTTCGAAATTCACCAAAACTCAAATCTTTTGGTAAAGTATATGATCCAAAAATTGTTCTATGTAGTTCTTTAACTTCATAACCTACAGCCGAGAAAGTTCGGCGAATCTGGCGGTTGCGCCCTTCACTCATAACTACTTTCCATTTTTTTCTTGAATCGTCCAGCCGTTCAAGCCCAAGTTGTGATTTTCCGTCGGGTAGATTTATGCCAAAATCGGTAATCATCTGCTGGTGAATTGGTTGAAGCGGCGTGTCGAGCGAAACCAAATATTCTTTAATTTTTCGAAATTTCGGGTGTGTCATTTGAAAGGCAAAATCACCATCGTTAGTTAAAAGCAGAAGTCCGCTCGAATCTTTATCGAGACGCCCAACAGGTTTTAGAGCATGAAATTCTTTCGGTAAAATTGCATAAATCGTTTCGTTTTCGCCTTGCTTTTTTCGCGAACAAACAAAACCGCGTGGTTTATTGAAAAGTAAATAAACTTTTTCTTCTGGATTTTTTGAAATAATTTTTTCACCAAGTTTAATCGTGTCGTTATTTTTGAAACGTGCACCGAGTTTGGCGGTTTTATCGTTGATTGAAATTCGCCCTCTTTCAATTAACTCATCTGCTTGTCTACGCGAAATTCCCAGCTGAAGAGCCAGGAATTTGTTTAGGCGCTCGGATTTTTCGTTCACGATTTATTGTGCTCCAAAAGGAGGTTGTTGATTATTTAGCGGATTTTCGCCGCTTCCACCATTCAAAATATCATTAATCTGGAAAGTGAGCGTTTCTTCGTTGCTTCTATTGTTTTCAATTGGTTGAATAATTCTCTCACCACTCGTTTGTGGAGCTGGCATTGGTTGCTGAACTGGTTGTGGCGCTGAAACGCGTGGTTGATTTACAAAATCACTAATTGGGCGTACAGGAGCTTCAATTGTTGTGGGGTTTTGATTCATTTGAATTGGTGCTTGACGAACTTGTCGTTCCCTTTCAAATTGCGCTAAACTTGGAACAGCTGCACGCACCGGTGTTGAATTTATAGCTGGGCGAGCTGGCACCTGCGGAGCTGCTATTGGTCTTTCGAAAACTGG
This sequence comes from uncultured bacterium, assembly GCA_963527165.1. GTDB lineage: Bacteria > Patescibacteriota > Saccharimonadia > Saccharimonadales > Saccharimonadaceae > Nanogingivalis. Next base: position 6,833 of record CAURQO010000009.1, on the reverse strand, counting down.
CGAAACTGGTGTAGGCTCTGGGTTTAGAGTTGGGTTTTGAGCCGGTTGCGGCACTGGAATTGGCGCAGGTTGTTGTGCGGCGAATTGTTGAGCTTCTGTATGCGTAAATTCGCGAGTCTCTGTTGTAATCGGTGCTTGTTTTTGAGCGGTTCGCTGTTCGACTGTTAAATCGCCATCTTCAAGAACTTCATGCACGGTTCTCACAACGTCTTCGATTCCAACTTGTGATTTCACCAAATAACGATCTGCACCGAGGGCTTCTCCGCGTCGTCGTTGATCTTCACTTGAAAGCGCTGTCATCATGATAACTTTAATTCCGCGTGTTTCGGTTGTTGATCGCAAAATATCAAGCATATCAAAGCCTGAGATTTTTGGCATCATTACATCACTAACAATCAAATTAGGGCGTTCTTTAATCGCCATCGCGAGTGCTTCTTCGCCGTCACCAGCCGAAACAATGTCGTATCCTTCAGCTAATAATCGTACACCATAAATCTCGCGCAAACTTTTATCATCTTCTACTAATAAAATCTTTGTCATACTGCTCCTATTATATAATTTTTTTCTTTAAAAATCTATACTTTTTATGCTTACTTTTTCTGCGCCATCATTCTCTGCGCGTATTCTATTTTCATTCGTTCAATATCATTTAAAGTTGGCGGATTCGGCGGAAGTTGCCCCATTTGTGGAGTTGGATTTGGTGCTGGTGTTGAAATTCGAATTGTTTGCGATATCTGTTTCGCTTGTGAATTTTGTGCTGAGTAACTATTTTGAACAACTTGCGGATTTTGTGTCAGATTTTGAACTTGCACTACTGCTGGTGAAACATTTTGTTGAACAGCTTGTTGCGGTTTTCGAGCTTGCCCAACTTGTAAATTCTGAATATTTTGTGAAACATTCGCGCGTATCGTCGCTGGAGTAATATTTGCCGAGCTACGCATTGGCTGAGTATTTTGAGTTGATGGATTCGGTTGAATTGTTCGCGGTTGCTGAGTTTGTTGAATTAAATTATTTACTGACGGATTCTGCTGAATTTGCATCTGTGGATTTTTGAAGGTTTGTTTTTCAGGGTTTGGCTGAATTTGCGTCGATTGGGTATTTAAAAACGCTTGCGTAGCTTGTAGTCGCTGAGCTTCTAAGATTTGCTCTTGATTTTGCGCTGTCTTGAAAGTTTGCATATTTGAAAAACCATTTCCAGTATAATTTTGAGTATTTTGAGCTGGCAAATTCGGTTGAATTGCTCGCGGTTGTTGAGTTTGTTGAACTGGCGAAATGTTTGAAAGCGCTTGCGGAATTTGAACCAATTGTGCTGTCTGAATGGATTGAGGATTTGAAATTTTCTGTGGAATTGCCACCGGAATCATCGCTGCTTCCGGCTGTATCTCGTACGCTTTTTCAAAAACTTCCTCACTCGTATTTTCACCTTCAGTACTTTCAAGAATTGCTGCAATGTCACGGTCAGCTTCTTCGATTTCGCGTTGGTTGCGTTTAGCTTCGATTTTTCGATGTTCTTCGGCCTTTTTTTCCTCTTCTTTCGCCTTTAAAACTTCAGCATTTTCGCGCGTAATTCGTGGTAATTTCACTGTGAAAGTACTACCTTTTTTGTATTCACTTTCAACATTAAGTGACCCGCCGATTGATTCGGTGAGTTTTCGCGACAAGAAAAGCCCGAGACCTGTACCGTTGATTTCTCGCGTTTCGGAATTATCTACGCGGTAGAATTTTTGAAACAAATGCGGAATATCCTCAGCTGGAATTCCGATTCCACTATCTGTTACAGAGATTTCAACATTATCATTTCCACCAGTCACATTCACCGAAACTCTTCCGCTTGGCGTGTATTTAATCGCATTTTCAAAAAGATTATTCAAAATTTCGTGCAAATGGTCGCGGTCGGCATGAATGAAAAACACCGGCGTTAGGGTTTTTTCACCCGTTTTATGATCATCGGGTTCGAAAATATAATTCAAACCTTTATCGCTCGCTTTTTGTCTTAAGCCTTCCCAAATATTTCGTGCAAATTCAATTGCGTCCAAAACTACCGGCTCATTTTTTAATCGGCCGTCTTCTGCTTTTGTGATATCCAACAAATCTTGAAAAAGTTGCCCTAAATGCCGAGTGTTTTCATGGGCTTTCTCAAGATAGGATTTTGCGCGTGCGTCGATTGTCGCGGTTGCGGGGTTTAGGGCAAGTCCAAGGTAACCTTCGATGCTGGCTACAGGCGTTCGCATTTCGTGACTTGCGGTTGAAATAAATTCAGCTTGCTCGCGGTTCTCTTTTAACTCTTTCGAAATATCACGAAAAACTACTACTGCTCCAGAATTTTGTCCGCCAATCGAATTCACTGCCAAAAAAATTGGCGCAACTTTTCCGCTCGGTGTTTTAACAAAAAGGTCACGCGTTGTAAAATTCGTGCCAGTTTGAAGCACACGATTTACGGGGTTCGAAACGTCCAGCATTTCCGCTCCGTCATTGTTTGAAATTTTCAAAACAGAATTAAAAATCAGCCCAATCGCATCACTTCCGCTCCAACCAGTGATTTGTGTGGCTGCTGGATTAATTGCGACAATATTTCCTTGCGGATCAACTGCTAAAACTCCATCATCAACGGCATCGAGAATTGCTTTTCCATCACCCAAAAAATTGCTCGAATCGTTCGAATTTTTATTTTCTGAATTTTCACTAAAAATATTTTTTAAGTTAAACATCGCCCACTTCCTTAATGTAAATATTTTAACATAAACAGTTTTGAAAAGCAAGAAAAAAGCGAGCAATTTTGCCCGCTTAATATAATTTTGCAACTACCACATCGCAGCAGTGTAGATTATTTTTGAAATTATCACGATAAAAGTTGATAATTTCGCAATGAGTTTTGATTTCTTGCTCTATTTCCTTTTCAGTCATATCTTTTGTTGGAACTGTAAAAGTTTTAATTTTAATTTCAAGCTCGTTTTCGTTTATTAATTTTTTGAAACGATTCCGTCGCTCAAATTTTGCACAATTAAGCTCATCGCGAATCTTGAATAATTCTTCCAAATTATTCATTTCAGCGTTTTCTTCGAGAAATTTTTTTCGAAGCTCCAAATCCATCAAATGAATTGCCTTTGCATCGCGACAAATCGTACGACACAAATTAAAGGCATAAGCTGGTGTAATATCCGCCGCGTTATAAATAACTCCTTCTTTTTGAAGTTCACCTTTGTAACCATTTACTGCAAAACTTCGCGGAGATTTCGAGTTTAAAAAAGCATATGCACCATGAATATTATCTTGCTCTTTTGCCCATTCATCAATTTTCTGAACTAAAAAGCTTGCTGCACCTTGTCGTTGATACTCTTCAACTGTGAACATTGAGCCAATTTCGCCCAAACGCTGACCAAAAGAATTAATTTGCGGTTTCATCATTGAAGCCGATGCAATCACTTTGTCTTTTTCTTCATCGAAAAGTAAAGCCACACACGCCTTGTCTAAGATATCATCCGGTGTCATATCTAGAACAGAATCATCTTGATAAGTCAGGTTTGAAAGCCAAACTGAAATCTCGCCCTGTTGATCTAATCCAAGATTGTGTAAAAAGCAAAACAGCCATTCGCCGTCCTCAACCTTCTTCGTAATGTTTAAAATACCTCTATCTTTAATTTCCATTTCTTCCACCTCCAAAATATATTTCGAAAATTCGATAGATTTTATAATTATAGCATAATTTTCTAAAAAAATCAAATCGCTCCCCACATGAGAGCGATTTTCGAAAATTATTTTGCGGCCAAAGCAGCTGCGATTCGTTCGCGGCGTTTTGCTTCGCGGCGTTTTTCAATTTTTAGTTTTGCGCGCAAAGCTCGTTTGCGATCTGCGCCGTGCCAACTTTTGTGTTTAGCCATCTCTTTCCTTTCGTTAAAAAATAAAACAATTCTGTTCAATTATAGCACACTTTTTTAAAAAGTTCAAACCTGTCGGCCATAAACCAATCGCGAAACATTCTGATAATAAGTTTGAACCGCGTGGTGGAAATTTCTAAGTTCTGCGCCTTTAAGGTCGAAATAATGCGGGCCGGCCTCGATTTTAATCACCTGATCTTTTCGAAGTTCGTAGCGAATTGTATTTTGGTGGACTTTTCGCCTGCCGTCAATCCATTCCTCGTGATAAATCCACGAATTATGATCAAGCACAAAAAATTCTCGCCGAATCCCATTTGAAACTGGGCCAAAAATCTTCATCCCAACTTTACTTTCAAGATCAATCAGTGCGCGTGAAATATCTTGCGGGTTTTTCCTGAAGCCCGCAAAAAGATATTTATAATAAAGTTGATTGCTTTCGTGTTTTTTTGAATTTTTCAAAAAAGATTTTCTGGTATATTTTAAGTGCGAGAGTCGAATTTCCTCTTCTGCTAAAGTTCGAAAATGTAAAATCTGTGCACTTTTTGCAAACATTTCGCCAAAAATATCAATTTGACTGCTTGGTTGATTTTGATAAATATTTTGAAAAATCGGTTTTTTAATCTGTTGTTTTTGGTTAAGTGGCATATGCTTTGGCGTATCATAAGCAATTTTAATCGTGGTTTTTTCGAAAGCTGGCTCGGGCTGAGCTTCTGGATAATAAGGAATTTGGTATAAACTTTTGTCTGAACTATTCATTTTTAAACCTCAAATATGTTAAAATTGTATCATATTTAAAGCTTTTTGTCAATATAGTAAAAATTAAATATTAAACAATTTCTCTGAATTTTTACTCGTGATTTTTGCGGCTTCTTCGGTTGAAATTCCGCGTTTTTTGGCCAAATCTTCAACGATCAATTTTGAAAAAGCTGGCTGATTTGGTTTTCCTCGCTCTCCTTTTGGTGCTAAAAATGGCGCGTCAGTTTCGATCAGAATTTTCGAAAGCGGAATCTGATCAAACATTTCTAGCTCTTCGGGTTTTTTGACAAAAGTTGAAATTCCATTTACGCCAATAAATAAATCTCGGCATAAAGCTTGTTTGAGGTTTTCTTTTGAGTCGGTAAAAGAATGTAAAACGCCGCGAATTTTGCCGTTTCTGGAAACTTCATCAAAAATTGGCCAAAAATCTTCAAACGCATTTCGAACATGAAAGCTAACTGGCAAATTTAATTTTTGTGCAAGCTCAAGCTGGGCTCTCAAAATTATTTTTTGTGCTTCACGATCAGAATTTTCATAAAAATAATCAAGGCCTATTTCGCCAATTGCCACAACTTTTGGGCTTTTTGAAAGTTGTTCAAGTTCAAGAATCAACTCTTTTGGATTATATTTTCCTGCTTCGTGAGGATGAACGCCAATCGCAGAAAAAAGTTCAATTTCGCCCGAATTTTCAGCAGCAAATTTGGCGGCTATTTTGGAATTTTCAAGATTTTCTCCAATGCAAATAGCCTTTAAAATCCCAGCAGTTTTCATATTTTTAAAAACTTCTGTGCAAGGAATTGGGAAATTTTGGTCGTGAATATGACAATGTGAATCGATAATTTTCATTCTTTTCCTTTCGAAACTTGAAACCTCAGCGCAAAGCCGAGGTTTCTGGTTATTTTTTAGCTTGATTATTTTGTGCGGCTGCAATTTTTGCTGCGCGTGGATCTGGTGTTTTTAGATAAATCTTTGGGAAAAGTAAGCCGATTTCTTCATCACGAATTACACCGCTACCAAAAATTGTTTGGATTTTTTCAGCTGTTTCAGGCATAAATGGTGCGAGCATTTCGCCGATTTGGAGCAACCCTGAAACTGAATGTGTTAAAACTTCCGCCAAGTGATTTTCTTCATCCTTGTCTTCTTTGGCTTTTTTGGCAATTTCCCAAGGTTTTACACCTTCAATATATTGATTATGCGCGCGAACCAAACCCCAGGCTTCGTCGATCGCTTTATTGAATTCGAGCGAATTCATAAAAGTATTATAAGTGTGGCGGTCGTGTTCGTCTCGAGGGATCTCGCCCACAACGCCAGCTTGATAGCGTTTAACCATATTAGCCACGCGCGAAGCGAGATTTCCGAGGTCGTTTCCAAGCTCGTTATTATAAGCGTTTTCAAATTTCTCCCAAGTAAAATCTCCGTCATCTTGTGTTGGAACGTGGCGCGAGAAATAATAGCGAAAGGCATCGAGACCGTAGTTGTCGATAATTTCGTTTGGATCAATTACGTTTCCGATCGATTTACTCATTTTTACGCCACCGCTTGAAATATGTCCATGGACAAGCAAAATTTTTGGCAAAGGAAGTTCAAGCCCAAGCAACATTGCTGGCCAAATTCCTGCATGAAAACGCAAAATATCTTTTCCGATAACTTGTATATTTGCTGGCCAAAATTCTTCCCAGCCAGAAATATCAGGATAACCAATCACGCTTAAATAATTCGCCAAGGCATCAATCCAAACATACATCACTTGCTCAGGATCACCAGGAACAGGAACTCCCCAGGTTAGATTTTTCTTCGGTCGCGAAATTGAGACATCTTCAAGTCCGCCTTTCAAGAAATTCAAAAATTCTTTTTTGCGATATTCTGGCACAATTTTCATCTTGCCGGATTCGATCGCTTCAATGATTTTTGGTGTAAATTCCGAAATTCGCAAATAATAATTCTCTTCCGAAAGTCTTTCGAAAGGTTTTTGATGATTCGGGCAAACGCCGTGAAATTCCGTAACTTCTTTTTCCGTATAAAAACTCTCGCAACCCGTACAATACCAGCCTTCGTAAGAATTTTTATAGATATAGGGTTGGAGTTTCATCCAAATATACTGTGACGCTCCCACGTGGTGCGAATCTGTTGTCCGAACAAAATCGGTATAAGTTGTTTTCATTTTGTCCATCAAATTTTTGAAATTCTGAACAGTTCCGTCAA
>CAURQO010000008.1:0-19246 GCA_963527165.1 uncultured bacterium | reverse complement strand
TAATTTTCCGAAAAAGGACTATATTATCAATAAGGTATTTATTGATAATCTGTGGATAAAAATTATACTTCTTGTGTGGCTTTTAACCTTGAGTGTTTTATTGATACTTGCAAAAAATAGTCAGAGCTATAGGCTTCTGTATATATTAATGTTTGCGAGCTTAAACACAATAACGTTCACTGTTAATTTTCCCATCGTTAGACTATACTTCTTTGATGAGGAAAGTCTCAATATTAAAAAAAAGCTGATAACTGGCTGGGTATGGATTTACGCTAAAAAAGCTGAGTCGCACAAGAACTGTATGGAAGCGGAGAAAAGAGTTCGTAGCTTTGTAAAGAAAGCTTTCAAAGAGATAAATAGATTCGCAATTAGATTTTATTTATCTCATGTGATTATTGCTTTAACTTTGTTATGCATATTAGTGATTTTAATAATTGAAAACCAGTCAGTAGATAAAAGCTCACTTATTTTTATTGTAGGGGCATGGATCCTTACAGAGTTTTATCTCTGGGTGGTTCGCTGTTTTATTAGAGCAAAAGCAAGAATGCTCTATAACGTCGCTCCAAGAGTTGATAATGATAATGCATTAGAATTTTCGTTAAGTGGTAGATATACCATTGAAGAATAGATCAAGCTCGCTATCAAAGATTACAAGTTTTTAGTTAATTAAAAAAACAGCCCCGTAATTGCGGGGTTTTACTTTTTTTGAAAAAATAGTATAATGTTTATTGACTCGCAAATTGCGAAGAACTTTTAGAAAGAGGTGTTTTTATGAAAAAAACTGAAAAATACTTTGGTCGGAGAGTTCCAGTTTTTGAAAGTGTCGAGGAGCTGGAAATGTCGTTGAAAGAATCGCAAAAGGTTATCTTTAAGATTCTTGTAGTTTTTGCAATAATTTTGTCAATTTTAACTCAGGCCTTAATCGAAATAATTTATGGCTGGGGTGGAGCAGCTCACGCAATTATTATGATAATGATTCGATTTTTTATTCTTTTGCCCTGCATTGGAAATGAAATAAATATTGTTTCTCCAAGTATTGACAATACAGTTGCAATAATTTTTATGAGAAATGTTAAGGAAAATCGCCAAAAATTCATAATTTATCCAAAAGGGCGTTTGCCAGCAATTGCTATTCTTAATGTTAAGATTGATGAGCTTCGATATTTTAAAAGCTTTTGGGATTATAAAAATCATGAAATGAAGGATGTTAGTGCTTCGTCTTCTGCAAAAAAGCGGAGTATTCAATTTTTATTGGATCGAGCTGGTTGGCAAAAAGAAGAAATAATTCGAGGAATGAATTTAAAGCTTGACAGGGCGTTTATCTACTTGGTGACGTTATTAGCGACTATTGGAGCGCTGCATGTAAGTCTGTTTTTGACTATAATGGTTTCATTTATACCTGTTTTTATTGGACTTAATCGGGTTAACCATTATGATAAATTGAATGAAAAATGGTCATTGGAACCTGATTGTGAGATAAGTAAAAGTTCTTTGAAAAATGGAGAAGCTGTTATTTATGGGAAGGTCCGGCGCGAATATTGGGATATTATGATTTTTTCGAAAACTCGTAGCACGATGATTCTTTCATTTGAAGAAAAAGTTAAAATTGAAAATAATAGTTTTTCAGTTCAAATTATGGGTGAGGAGCAAAAAATCTCTTTTGATTAAATTTTAAACTCTTGTGAAACGCAAGGGTTTTTTATTGACAAAAAAATAAAAAAGTGTATAATATAGAATATCTTTACATTTTGGAGGTTAAAAAAATGTCGAAAGAAGTTCTTTATAAAAAGAAAAGTGGAGAAGGTGTTTGTAACGAAGCTGAGACTAAGGGGGCTTTAGAATTTGCGGTTTTGGATGTTCTTCAGACAATTAGCTCTTGCTCTTATAATCGTTTTTGCCAGGCACTATCTTTTGCAGATAAAATAGTTGAGCTTGGAAATTTTTTAAAGGATGATGAAAGCTATCAGAAAAATAGAAAAATTTTGGATTTTTTGAAGAAATTCAATATAATTTTTAAAGATGGTGTGGATGAGTCACTTTTGAGTTTTTCTGAAAAAGGAGCAGTTGCAGCCGCAGGAAATATGCAAAGATTAATTAATCTGGAGGAAAATCTTGGCTTCGAAGAGTCTATGATAATTTTGGAGGCTTTCCGAAGGATGTTATATGAAGTTCAGATCGATTATCGATTCTGTAAACATTCAAGCCAATACTGCAGTGATTTTTTATTTAGTGTTGATCGCGCGATAGTTAATATCTATACTGCCGAGATGGCAATCTGTAGAAAATACGATGTTTTCGAAGAAGACTTTTTGCGTATTATTTCGAGAGATTTCAATGATAGCGATACTCGTTTTAATGAAATTATGACTTGTTGTGGCGAAGATATTCGCTACGGTATGTCTCGAATTTTGCGACGAAAACGAAAAATCACAAAACTTACAGCCGATCAAAAAGAGAATCTTTATCGAGCTCATGTTTTTCTAAACGGTTTGGGATTCAAATTTTCTGTGATTGAAAGATTTCGACTTTCACTTTTCTTGGTTTAATTTTTGAGCCTTCGGGCTCTTTTTAATTTGACTTTTTTTGTGAAATTTGGTAAGATATAAATACTAAAATATTACTTGTTCGAAACATACCGACCTTAAAAATAGTTTTCGAACGCTTTAAATTAAGGAGAAAAATGACTGATAATTTTAACGAGAAGCAGGCTCGAAAGCGCGCTAATCTGCAAAAAAAAGCACAAGATTTACAGAAAAATCGTGCAAAATATGTAGGAAATAATAAGAAAGAAAATGCCGAGCGAACTGCAAAAATTGCACAAAAGGCAAAAAACTTTTCGAAACAAACTCGTTCGCAAAAAACTGATGCAAAAAAGGTGAGTTTACCAACAACGACACGACGAGGTGCAGTTGTGCGTGCACAACGAATGATTTCAAATGATATCAATATGCGTGCAACTCAGCATATTGTAAATATTCCGGTGAATAAGTCGCTTTTTAACGGTTTTAATGGCGAACAATTAACAGCTTCAACGTTGAAAAAACTTCGTCCAGAAAAAGATAGTGTGCGAGTGATTCCTCTTGGTGGTTTGGGTGAATTTGGAATTGGTAAAAATATGTTCGCAATTGAATATATGAACGAAATTCTCGTGATTGATATGGGTTCAATTTTTCCGAATGAAGATTATCCGGGTGTGAACTTTATGACTCCGGATATCACGTATTTGAAAGATAATATACATAAAGTTAAGGCTATTGCGTTTACGCACGCTCACCTTGATCATATCGGTGCAGTTCGTCAACTTTTGCCAGAATTTGGAAATAATATCCCAATTTATGCAACTGATTTTACGATTGGTATGATTAAGCGTCAAATGGAAGAGGCTGTTGTTGAAGTTTCGCCAAATTATCAAATTATTGATCCGTTTAAGCACGAACAGATTCGAATTTCTGAGCACATGACGCTTGAATTTGTGCATGTTCTTCACTCGATTCCGGGATGTGTAGCGATGGTTGTTCGTACACCAAATGGAAACATTGTACATATGGGTGACTGGCGTTTCGAAAATGATCCAGTTGATACTCAATTCGATCTTCCACGTCTTGCTGAGATTGCGCAGAAAGAAGGTGTTCATTTATTGATGAACGAAAGTACGAATATTGATACGCCAGGAACTCACCCACATAGCGAATATTCAATTGGTGAAAGTGTCGGCGAGGTTATGACAGCATATCCGCACGCGCGTTTGATTTTTTCGTGTTTTTCAAGCCAGATTTATCGATTGCAATTGATTCTTGATGAAGCAGTGAAACATGATCGAAAAGTTGCGTTTGCTGGATTTTCGATGATTAATGCTATTGAGATTGCGCTTCGGAGTCGAAAAATTAAAGTTCCGAAAGATGTGATTGTTAAGATGGAAGATATAGTAAAACTTGATGATTCGAAAGTTACGATTGTCTGCACGGGCTCGCAGGGTGAGCTAAATGCGGTTCTAAACCGAATGGCAACTGGTGCGCACCGGTTTGTTAAAATTAAAGCAACTGATGTTGTGGTGTTTTCGTCAAGTCCTATTCCCGGAAATGAGCCACGCGTTGCTTCAACGGTTGATGGACTTTTACGTGAAGGTGCGGGTGTGATTCAGCATGGTCGGGGGCATTATCATGGAATTGGCCCTCTTCACCTTTCAGGACATGCATATTACGACGATCATGTTCGATTGGTTGAAACGATTCGTCCAAAGAATTATCTTCCAGTTCACGGTGAGTTTTATATGCTTCAACATAACGCCGAAATGGCTCAAAAAGTCCTTGGCTTGAAGCGAGATGAAATTCTTGTTGCGGATAGTGGCGATATTATAGAGCTTACAAAGGAACGAAAGATTAAAAAAGGTGGTCGTGTTCATGTTGGTTCGATTCTTTATGATAATACGGGAAATACTGTTCACGACGCGGTTGTGAAAGATCGTTTGCATATTTCGACAGAAGGAATCTTTATTATCGTATTAACTATAAGCAAGAAAACAGGTCGGTTATTGAAGACTCCAGATGTAATTTCTCGCGGATTTGTATATCTTAAAGATAGTGAAGAATTGATCGGTAAGATTCGGCACTATTTGCGAATTAAAACTGATCGTGAAGTTGAAAGAAAGGTCGAAATATCAGATATGAAGCAAGAAATTAAAGATGATATTTCACATCTACTATTTGACTCAACTGGCCACACACCAATTGTTATTCCAGTAGTAAATAAAGTTTAATCTGTTTCAAAAATCGCTCAAATTTGGGCGATTTTTCATTGACATAAGCTCTTTAGTGTGGTAATATCTATTTAAGCTTGTGTTAATTCACTAAATCTTCATAAAAAATAGAAAGATAAAAGGTGAATAAATTGAAGAAGTTCTTTTCTAAAACGATCGTTGGTATTTCTCTAATTCTAGGGATTTTTGTAGGTTTTGTAGCTTTTGGGTCTTCGGATGTTAAAGCTGATACACGCTCGATTTCGTTTGTTCTTGGGGATGGTCTTTCAGAAGGAAACCCAGTTGAAGCATCGCGTATTATAGTGGCTGGCGGAACGGATAGTGTTAATGGTAGAAATCAATCCGTACCGTATCAAAAAGCAAGGTCTTTTATAGTTCAAACCGGCAGAAGATATCAGGTTACTGTTACTGTTTCTTGGAAACAATGGGGCTGGCTTCCGAGAAGGATGGAAAATAGCTATTCTGTCTACGTGTCTCACGGAGCTAGAAATGTTTTGATACAATAAAAAATAAAGAGTTAATACAAGCTCTTTTCTATAAGGAGTGATCATGAAAAAGAATGAAAAAACTAAAATGAAATTTTTCTCCCACCGTGATTGGTATATTCTACACTTTATTTTAACTATAATTATTGGAATCATCTCTGTAATAAACTTGGTATTTGTGTGGTTTTTTTATAATAATTATATTGAAAATTTCGATCACCAAAACGATATTATTTTTAATAAGCACGGAGAAATTGAATCTTTGAAAAATCGAATTAAACAGCTGGAAAATAGGTAGTTTTATATTTTGAAAATCGCTCAAATTTGGGCGATTTTTTATTGACATAAGTATTTTTTTGAGTAAAATTAAAATATGAAAAATTTAAGTAAATCAAACAAAGATATTAAAAATAACATTATTCTTGTAATTATTTGTGTTAACTTTTTAGCAACTCTATTTTTAAGCTATATAATCTGGCGTAACTCAATTCAACTATTTAAATTAAATCAAACGGTTATAGATACTAATTTATATCAAAGTAATGAAATTAATTGTATTAAAGGTTTGAAAGTTTGTGACAAAAATTTTATGAAAACTGGAAGAGAGATAAATCTTTCTGAAAATTGAAAATGATAGCAAAAAATGCTAAAATTATATAATGAATCTAAATTCTTCATTAGAGCTTGTTAAAGGTGTCGGCGAGAAAACATTTGAAAAATTCGAAAATGCTAATTTGCGAACTATTGGTGATATTCTGGAGTTTTTTCCTCGAAAATATGAAGATTTCGCAAGCTTAACTGATTTGAGTGAAATTAAGCCGGGGAAGGTTTTATTTAAAGCGCGCGTTGAGAAAATTTCGATGCGTCGGGTTCGCCGCGAAATGACGATAACTGAGGCGATTTTGACTGACGGAAAAGAGAAAATAAAAGCAATTTGGTTTAATCAGCCGTATCGCGTAAAGCAGCTTCAAGATGAAGAGGAGTTTTTCTTTTCAGGAAAATTTGAGTTTAATTATAATCGATATCAAATCACCAATCCTAGTGTGATGAAGCGCGAAGAATTGCCAAAAAATCAAAATTTCTCGGGAGAAGATGGTGAAATTGTGCCAATTTATCGTCAGAAAAATGGCTTGAAAACAGAAGTTATTCGTAAAACTTTGGCGGAACTAAAACCTTTGATGAGGATTTCGCCTGAAACTTTGCCAGAAATTGTCGTTCAAAAAGAAAAGATGATTTCGCGCGCGCAGGCGATCGAGTGGGTTCATTTTCCACAAACTGCTAAGCAGTTTGATTTAGCCCTTGATCGATTGGCTTTTGAAGAGATTTTTGAGCTAATTTTAGCTTCAAGATTGAATAAAATTGAAAATGAACAGTTGAAAAGTTATAAAATTGAGCCAAAAATTCAAGATGTGAAGAATTTTATCGAGAAGTTACCGTTTGAATTAACACCTTCGCAACGCTTTACTTCTTGGGAAATTATGCAAAATATGGCACAAAACCAACCAATGAACAGGCTTTTGCAAGGTGATGTTGGTTCAGGAAAAACTACAGTGGCAGCAATTTCGGCTTTGAATGCCGTAAAGAATGGGTATCAAGTTGCGGTTTTTGCACCGACTGAAATTTTGGCTCAACAACTTGCGGATAATTTTTCGAAAACTTTGTTATGGGCGGATATTTCGGTTGGGTTTCTTTCAGGAAAAGTAAAAGGGAACGCACGAAAAACACTTTACGAAAACTTAAAAAAGGGTAATCTAGATATTTTGGTTGGGACGAGTGCAATAATTCAAGAAAAAGTTGAATTTTTGAATCTTGGCTTGGTTATTATTGATGAGCAGCATCGTTTTGGTGTAGTACAGCGACAGAAAATTCTTGAAAAATCGCATCAAAAAATGCCACACTTACTAGCGATGACTGCGACGCCGATTCCGCGATCTTTACAACTTACACTTTTTGGAGATTTGAGTATTTCGATTTTGAAAGAAAAACCAAAAGGTCGAAAACCGGTTCAGACCGAGATTGTTTCACCAGCTTCTCGTGCGCCAATGAATTTGAAAATTAAAACTGAAATTTCGAATGGTCGGCAAGCTTTCGTGATTGTTCCTGCAATTTCAGAGAGTTCGAATGATGAAATTAAAAGTGTTGAAACCGAATTTAAGCGATTGAAACGCGATTTTAAAGAATTTCGAATTTTACAACTTCACGGCAAAATGAAGCCCGAAGAAAAAGAGAAAGTTATGGCGGATTTTTTGGCAAAAAAAGCTGATATTCTGCTTTCAACAACTGTGATTGAGGTTGGTGTGGATATACCAAACGCGAGTGTGATTATGATTGAAAATGCGGATCGTTTTGGGTTAAGTCAGCTTCATCAGCTTCGTGGTCGTGTTGGTCGTGGTGGTGGAGATGCATTTTGCTATCTTATAATGAGTTCAAATGCGAAACCGCCACAAAGGCTTCAAGAGATTTCAAAAACAGACGATGGTTTTGTTTTGGCTGAAAAAGATTTGGAGCTTCGTGGGGCTGGTGAAATTTATGGTAAGGCACAAAGTGGCGAAATTAATTTGGAATTTGCAAGTATTGGTGACACGAAAATGATTTCGCGTGCGCAATTGGCAGTTGATTTTTTGTTTGAAAATCAAAAAGAATGGCAAGAGTATTTAAGTAGGAAGCCAAAATCACTTGAAAAATATCAAAGATTGACTTTGTTAAATTAAAATCTTGACGAAAAAAATAAAGTATGTTAAAATTGAAAAGTAGTCGGCCAGCTGGTCGGCATTTTTCATAAAAGAAATTATTTCGAAAGGATAAAATGGAAGATTTGAATATTAAACAGATGATGTTAGCAGCAAAAACTATTGCAGCTGAAAAAAACTTGCCAGAAGAAAAAGTTTTGGAAGTAATAGAAATGGCGATTGCAGCGGCTTGGCGTCGTGAAAATGGAAATCGTGATCAAAATGTTCGTGCAGAACTTAACACCGAAACTGGCGAAGCAGAAGTTTTTGTTCAATATGAAGTTGTTGACAGTGAAGAGGCTTACAATATAAATAACGAGATTTCGCTTGAAGATGCTAAAAATATTGATCAAAATGCTGAAATTGGTGAAATTGTTGAAGAGAAATTTCCAGTTGAAACTTTTGGTCGTGTTGCGGCTCAAACTGCAAAACAAGTTGTTCTTCAGCGACTTCGCGAGGCTGAGCGAGAAATTATTCTTGAAGAATTTGAAGATAAAGTTGGCACAATTGTGAGCGGTTCGGTTTCAAAAATTGATCAGCGATTCGTTCGAATTGATCTTGGAAAAGCGAGTGGAATCATGCCTCTTCGTGAACAAATTAACGGCGAATATTTCAGTGTTGGTCAGCGAATTAAAGTTTTAATTAAGGAAATTGAACGTGAAGGTCGCACACCGGAGTTAATTCTTTCACGTTCGGATGCTAAATTTGTTGAAATTTTATTCGAACAAGAAGTTCCAGAACTCGAAACTGGAATGGTTGAAATTGTAGCTATTGCGCGTGAAGCTGGACGCCGCACAAAAATGGCCGTTCGTTCAGTGATGAACGGCGTTGATCCAGTTGGAACTTTTGTTGGTAGTCGTGGGGTTCGTGTTCAATCTGTAATGAACGAAATAGGTGAACGTGAAAAAATAGATATTGTAACTTGGAGTGAAAATCCGAGCGAATTTATTCGTGAAGCTTTAAATCCGGCGGAAGTTATCGAGGTTCAGATTAAAGAAACCGCTGAAAATGAACGTAAACGAGCAACTGTGCTTGTAAGCGAAGACCAGCAAAGTGTTGCTATTGGGCGAGCTGGGCAAAATGTGCGTCTTGCAAGTCGACTGACGGGTTATGAGCTTGATATCGAACTTGCGAAAGCTGTTGAGAAGAAACCTCGTGGAAATGTTGAAGACGGACTTTTTAGTGCTTTAAGCGAAGCGACAGAAAGTGAAGTTGTTAAAAATCTTGATGGTGATGAGAGTGATCGAGAAAAATTCGGCGGAGAAGAGCAGTAAAATTTTGAAAGCTGGCAGAACTTGACTGCTGGCTTTTTATATGATATAATTAAGGTATTAGTTATATATAACTAAGTACTTAAAAAAGGAGGACATTTTTATGTCAAATAAAATCGAAAATATGAAGATTGTAATCCCCGCGGCCGGAAATGGAACTCGTGGATATCCAGCGACTACGGCTTTTTCGAAAGAGCTGATTCCGCTACCGTTTGATGGTTTTTTGCAAAATATCATCTGTATTCAGATTGAAAAACTGTTAGAGATTGGTGTTTTGGCGGAAAATATCGCGATTGTGATTAGCCCTGAAAAAAACGATATTCGGAAGGTTTTTGAAATTAAGCAAGAGCTTGCAGATTCACTTCGAAAAAAGGGAAAAGCTAAATTTGCTGAAAAAATTGAGCAGGTTGGGCTTCTTTCGCCAAAGAATTTCATTTTACAAAATTGCGTGGCTTATGGAAATCAAGCACCACTTTCGACGCCGGAAGTTATTGAGTTTATCGGTGAAGATGATTTCTGGTATGTTTTGCCTGATGATATTTTTGCGATTAAAAATGGTAAAAAGAATGAATTTTTACAAATGTTCGAAACTTATCAGAAGTTTGATGGAAGTATTATGGCGGCAAAAGAAGTTCTCGATGATACTGAATTTGATAAATATGGTATTGTGGCAGGTATGATTGTATCGCGTGAAAAAGGTTCTAGCGGAAATTTGATCGTTGATGTTGAGCGGATTGATGAAAAACCTGGTGTTGAAAATGCGAAAAGTAATCTTGCAAGTGTTTGCGCGTGGATTTTCAAAAATAATTATCTTGAGTCGTTGGCGTGGAATTTGGCTGAATGGCAGAAAAATCCCAATGGTGAATTAATGCTTCAATTAGCAATTCAGCACTCTATTGATAATGGTGAAAAATTCTATGCTGTTCAAATTAGAGACGGTTGGTATTGTGATAGTGGGAATAATTTTGATTATTCACTATCTGTACCGGCAATGATGTTGGCGCAAGATAAATCTGGCGAATATCTTGAGGAACTTCGTCGGATTGTGAAGTTTTTCGAAAAATAACCTCCAAAAAAGCACTCGTGTGAGTGCTTTTAAATTTGTTTAAATTCCTTCATGTTGAAGTAGCCAACTTTTGCGATTTTGACCGCCGTTATATCCGCCAAAATCCATATCTTTTGTAAGAACTCGATGGCACGGGATAATTATAGAGAGTTTATTCGCATTTAAAGCGTTACCAACTGCACGGATTGCGTTCGGATTCTCGATTTTTTCGGCAATTTCAGAATAAGTCGAAGTTGCACCGGCGGGAATATTTTGAAGTTCCTCCCAAACCTGTTTTTGAAAATCAGTCCCAACGAGTTCGATTGATGTTCGAAAACTTGCGAAGGGATGCCTGAAATAATCTTCAAGCTCGACGCGAATTTGTTTGATTGGCAGATTTTCACCCTCGATAATTTCTTCCGTTTCAAAAAAATCTTTAATTTGAGCTAAATCTTTTTCGAAATTTTCGTTATCTTGAAATTCCAAAAAAACCAGAGCATCTTCGTGCGCGATTGCTGTCATTTCACCGAGCGGCGTTTGGATTTTAGAAAATTTTAGTTCGTGCATTTTAATAAAATAATTATATAAAATAAGTTTAAAAAAGTCAAATAAAAGTTTAAAATTTAGCACTCTTATTGCACGAGTGCTAAATATGTGATAAAATATAAATATGATACCGGAAGATTTTCAAGAAATTATTTCGCGAATGAGTGAGGATTCGCAAAAAAGCCTTGAACGGGCAGATTTTTTCTCGCAGGAATTTAAAACTGGCTATATTGGAATTGAACATATTTTGTTGGGGATTTTGGAAAATCGTGAATCTTCAGCGTCGATTTTGGCATATGAATATAATTTGAAATTTGATGATTTGTATGATTTTTATGCCGAAAATCCGCCAATTCGCCAAGATTCGTCGGAGTTATCTGATCCCGATATGCGAGCCTTAACAGATCGGGCATTTTTCTCGATCAAGCTGGCTGGAATGATTTCGAAAGATAGCGAACAAATAGGAACTAAAAATTTATTGTTTGCAATTTTAAAACAGAGAGATCTTAAATTTCAGGTTGCTATTCGAAAAATTGGAGCCGATATTGAAGGTTTAAACGGTGCTTTGGATGAAACTTTTTCGAATGAAGAAATTCAAAAAGAGATTGAAGAAAACCGTAAAAAACGATCTTTTGGAAGATATAAAGAAACTACATCAGGTCGAGATATGGCGCTTTTGAGAAAATTTGCCGAAGATTTAACTGAGAAAGCAAAAAATAACGAACTTGATCCCGTTGTTGGGCGTGAAATTGAAGTTCAACGTTTGATTACGATTTTATTGCGAAGAACTAAATCAAACCCAGTTTTAATTGGTGATGCAGGTGTTGGAAAAACTGCCGTGGTTGAACTTCTTGCCCAAAAAATTGTAAAAGAAGAGGTTCCAGCACAACTAACTGGAAAAAAGATTTTCGAAATTGATTTGGCTGGAATGCTTGCTGGCACGAAATTTCGAGGTCAGTTTGAGGAGCGGTTAAAAAATGTGATAAAAGCTCTCGAAAAACATCAAAATATCATTGCGTTTATTGATGAAATTCACCTTTTGGCAGGAACTGGTTCTGCGGAAGGTGCGATGGATGCGGCTAATATTCTAAAACCGGCACTTGCTCGCGGAAGGATTAAGTTAATTGGCGCAACGACTTTCGAAGAATTTAAAAAGACGATTGAGAAAGATTCTGCATTAAATCGTCGTTTTCAATCTGTTAAGGTTGATGAGCCGAGCGTAAAGGAAACTGTTGAGATTTTGAAGGGGTTGTGCGAAAGTTATGAAAAATATCATGGAATTGAAGTCTCTGATGAGGTTTTGGGTGAAATTGCCGATATGAGCGCGCGGTATATTTTTGACCGACGAATGCCGGATAAAGCAATTGATATTTTGGATGAGGCAGGTGCTATTTTGGCTAGTGAGAAATCTGTGAAACCGAATAAAATTTTGGGAATTTCGAACGAGATTGAAAAATTAGGCGAAAAACAACTTCGAGCAGCTGAAAGTGAAGATTTTGAAGGTGCGGCTTTATATAAAACGCGGATTTCACAGCTTCGAAAAAAACTCGCTGAAGAAGAATTGAAATTGAGAAAAACTAAAAAGATGGTTTTAACCAGCAACTATGTGGCACGAGCAATTTCACTCAAAACTAATATTCCAGCGCAAAAAATCACAAAAAGTCAAGCAAAATCATTACAGAATCTTGAAAAAAATCTTTCAAAAAAAATCATTGGTCAAAGTGAGGCAATTGAGAAAATTTCGAAAGCAATTCGGCGCAATAAATCTGGAATTTCAGATGAAAATCGCCCAATTGGCTCATTCATTTTTCTTGGTCCAACTGGTGTTGGTAAAACAGAGCTTTCTCGGCAACTTGCGAATGAGGTTTTTGGCGGTTCGAAATCTTTAATTAAAATTGATATGAGTGAGTTTGGCGAAAAACATAAAACTTCGCAGCTTTTGGGCGCACCGGCTGGTTATGTTGGTTATGGTGAAGGTGGGACTTTGACCGAAAAAGTTCGTCGCCAGCCTTATGCGGTTGTGCTTTTTGACGAAATTGAAAAGGCTCATCCCGATACTTTTAATTTGCTTTTACAGCTTTTGGAAGATGGAGAATTAACGGATTCGGAAGGGCGAAAAGTTTCATTCAAAAATACGGTTGTTATTTTAACGAGCAATCTTGGTGCGAGCGAAATGATGAGCGAAAAAACGCTTGGTTTTGGTATTGAAAATTCTTCAAAAAAGAATCATACTGAAAATGAGAAAATTGCACGCAAGGCTATTTCAAAAATATTGAAACCGGAACTCTTAAACCGTTTTGATGGAATTATCACTTTTAAACAACTTTCTGAAGATGAAATCGGTAAGATTTTTGACATTCTTTTGGCAGATTTAAATAATCGATTGCTTCGAAAAGGCTTAAATTTGAAGGTTCGAAAATCGGCAAAAGATTTTATTATTGAAAAGGGCTATGATAATAAAAATGGAGTAAGACCACTTCGGAGAACAATTGAAGATTTATTGGAAGACAAACTTGCAGATGAGATTTTAATTAATGATCCACCAAAGGGAACGCAATTTGTGGCAAGTTTGGAAAATGGTGAAATTGTTGTTAAGGTTTCTAAAGATTAAGGAGGATTATGGAAGAAGCGAAAAATTATTTAGTGCCAACAGTAATTGAAGAGACTAATCGAGGTGAACGCGCGTTTGATATTTATTCAAGGCTTTTGAATGAGCGAGTGATTTTTTTGGGCGAAGAGGTTAATTCGCACACGGCAAATGTGATTGTAGCACAACTTTTACATTTGGCGTATGAAAATCCTGATGAGGATATTAAACTTTATATCAATAGCCCTGGTGGAAGCGTTTATGATGGGTTAGCGATTTATGATACAATGAATTTTATTAAGCCAGACGTACAGACAATCGGGATTGGTTTACAGGCTTCAATGGGGGCATTTTTGCTTTCAGCCGGCGCAAAAGGTAAGCGAGCAATTTTACCAAATGCACGAGTGATGATTCATCAGCCTTCAAGCGGAACGCGGGGTAAAATTACAGATCAAGAAATTGACTTGAAGGAAGGCTTGCTTTTAAAAGAAAAGCTTGCTCAGATTTTAGCGGAAAACAGTGGTCAAAAACTTGAAAAACTCAAAAATGATATGGAGCGAGATTATTGGATGAGCGCTGAAGAAGCTGTTAAATATGGTTTGGTTGATAAAATAATAAAGTAAGAAAAATAGCCTTGCGAACAAGACTATTAGTAATTATATCCGTCTATTGGAGTTACTCTTTCTCCGATGGCGGATGTTTTTAATGATTTTAGGCGTTTAAATTCGGTTTTTGAAACTGGCACCGGCCAAATTTCTTCCGAATTTTTCTCGCCTTCAGGAATTCTTAATGCTAGAACATAGTAATGATTAGTTGGCAAGAGTTGATTTTTATCAGAATTATAATCTGTTTTGGTGCGAGAATATCCAATCACTTCAATAAACATAAAGCGTGAATTCCTACCTTGAACTTGCCAGGATTTTGCCTTTATTTCACTTCCTTCTGTATTTGTTATTTTGATTACAGAATTGATTCGAAGCTTTGATGAGATTGAGAAATAAGCTTTTTCAACTTGATTACCATTTTTGTCGACAGAAGTTATTCCTTTCGCCTCGATCGGCTCTGCGAAATAATCGTCTCGAACGGTTTGAAAGTTTTTCCATTTTTCTTTCGAAAACTGGTTGCTTCTTTCGAAATATTTTTTGAGATTTTCGTTCATTTTTAAAACTTTTGCTAATTTTGGCAAATTTTCTTGCGCTAAAACAGGTTTTAGATTTCCGACAAGAATAAATATTGAGGCGATAAAAAATACAGAAATAGCGAAGATTTTCTTCATTTTAGACTCCTTCTAACGCACTAAAATCACTAAAATAGTAAAATTAAAGGTGCGTAAATAAAATTTAATACCCATATAATAGTATAAAAACAATAAAAAATCAAGGTCTTGACCTTTTTGTTGAAAAGGTGTAAAATATACAAGCATTGGGCAAAAAATATTTTTTGGAGGTGGTTTGTATGACCGCGAAAGATTTATTTGAACAAGTTCGAAAAACTGTTACTCATCACGAAAAGCCAGAAAGTAAATCCATTGGCGAAAATGAAAACAGAGCACTTTTAGCCGGTGAAGAAGCGAAGCTACAGCAATTGAATTACGCTTCGCAAATCAACCATTAATCTTTAGCCGCTATTTTAGCGGTTTTTTATTGATTTTTTTGAAAAATATGTTAAAATGGACATTAAGAAGTAGTGTGTTTGCGGAGAATTTTACTTCGAAATTGATGGCAAAATTTCGAAAGTCGCAGGCGGAGAATCTTCGGGCCGATTCTAATAACACTTTAAATGCGAGGAGAAAAATGGCAAAAAAGCACTTTAATGCTGCAGGGCGTGCGTTTTTTTCGAAAGAAGACGTCGTTCTTGAAACACCAGATTTGATCGCTCACCAGAAGGAATCTTGGAAAGATTTTATTGATAATGGTTTGAGTGAGATTTTCGAAGAAATTAACCCAATTGATGATTATACAGGTCAGAAATTAGCTTTGCGATTTAAAAGCTATAAATTTCAAGATCCAAAAACAACAAAGGATTTTGCAAAAGAGAATAATCTGACTTTCGAAGCTCCACTTCACGTTCAAGTTGAACTTACAAACAAAGTGACTGGCGAAGTAAAGGAACAGGAAATTTACCTCGGTGATTATCCTTGGATGACAAATCAAGGAACTTTCATTATTAATGGAACTGAGCGTGTGATTGTTTCTCAGTTGATTCGTTCTGAAGGTGTTTATTTTAACGCTGAATCTGGAAATGATGGGAAAAAATATTACGGTGCAAAATTAATCCCTGTTCGCGGTGCTTGGTTGGAATTTGAAACTGACAATAAAGGTGTAATTTATGTAAAAATTGATCGTCGCCGAAAACTACCAGTGACAACTTTCTTGCGTGCACTTGGTCGAATTACAAATGCTGAAATGCGAGATATTTTTGCCGATGTTGATAATGGTGAGATTAAATATATTGATGCAACTCTTGAAAAAGATCAATCAGTTAGCCCTTCAACTGCTTTGATTGAAGTTTATCGACGCCTTCGCCCAGGCGATTTGGCAACTATTGAAAATGCCCGAAATATGATCGAGCGAATGTTCTTCGACTTTAAGCGATTTGATTACGGTCGTGTTGGTCGATATAAAATTAACAAACGCTTAAATCTTGAAACTCCAAATACAACAGAAAATCGTTCTTTCCAAATGGAAGATCTTTTCGAAATTATTAAAGAAGTTATTCGTCTAAATAATTCTCAAGGTGAAGTTGACGATATCGATAGTTTGGATAATCGCCGAGTGAAATTGGTTGGTGAGCTTGTCGCTCGACAGTTCCGCGTAGGTATGCTTCGAATGCAACGAAACGCAATGGATCGAATGTCAATGACAGATATTGAAACTGTAACTCCTGGTCAGCTAGTGAATGCTCGCCCGGTTGTTGCTGCTGTTCGTGAATTTTTTGCTGGATCTCAGCTTGCTCAGGTTATGGATGAAACTAATCCACTTTCGGAACTTTCACACAAACGTCGTTTGAGCTCGATGGGGCCTGGTGGTGTTACTCGAGATCGTGCTGGTCTTGAAGTTCGTGACAGCCACCCAACCCACTACGGACGAATTTGTCTTGTGGAAACGCCAGAAGGTGGAAACGTTGGTCTTGTGACAAACCTTGCAACATTTGCCCGAATTAACGAATATGGATTTATTGAAGCTCCATATTTGCGTGTTATTAATGGAAAAGTTACGGATGAAGTTGTTTATCTTGATGCTGATCATGAAATGCGCGAAATTATCGCCGACGCAGGTTCGAAATTGAACGAAGATGGAAGTTTTGTTGAATCTCAGGTTTCTGCACGAAAGAATCTAATTCCTTCACAGGTGAGTTCAAGCGAAGTTACATTTATGGATGCTGTTCACCGACAAGTTCTTGGTGCAGCTGCGTCTTTGATTCCATTCGCTGAGCGTGACCGAATCGACCGTGCCTTGACCGGTTCAGCCATGCAGAAACAGGCCGTTCCACTTCTTTGGAATGAAGCGCCAACCGTTGGAACTGGGGTTGAGGCTGATATTGCTCGAAATTTGAGTCAAATTGTTATTGCGGAAGATGATGGTGAGGTTGTTCGAGCAGATTCTGTTGCTGTTGAGGTTGAATATAAGAGCGGCATTGTAAAGTATGAATTGAAACATTTCGAAAAAACTGCTGATGATCGCTGTTATAATCAAAAAGTTGTAGTTTCTCGTGGTCAAAAAGTTAAAAAAGGTGACATTTTGATTGAGGGTGCAAGCATTAAAGATGGTGAAATTGCACTTGGTCGAGATCTTCGTGTAGCGTTTATGTCTTGGGGTGGATTCAATATGGACGACGCTGTGATCATTTCTGACCGTTTGGTTAAAACAGATATGCTCACAAATATTAATATTAAAGATTATACAGTTGAAGTTCGCGAGACGAAGCTTGGTCCAGAAGTTGTGACACGTGATATCCCAAATGCGAGCGAATATAGTCTTCGACATCTGGATGAAAACGGAATTGTACAGATTGGTTCAGAGGTTAAACCTGGTGACGTTTTGGTTGGGAAAATTACTCCAAAAGGTGAACAAGAGCTTTCAAGCGAAGAGCGACTTTTGCGTGCAATCTTTGGTGAAAAAGCAAAAGATGTTCGTGACACTTCTCAACGAATGAAGAATACCGGTTCGGGAAAAGTTATTGGTGTAAAAATCTTTTCGAAAGAAAATGGCCATGAAATGCGAACTGGTGTACTCCAACAAATTCAGATCTTCGTTGCTGAGGCCCGTAAGATTATGGTTGGTGACAAGATGGCCGGACGACACGGAAATAAAGGTGTTGTTGCGAAAATTCTACCAGAAGCTGATATGCCATTTATGGAAGATGGAACTCCAATTGATGTGATTCTTTCGCCACTTGGTGTGCCTTCACGTATGAACCTTGGTCAGCTTTTCGAAGTTCATCTTGGAATGGCTGCAAAAACTCAGGGTTACCGAGTTGCAACTCCTTCATATGACGGTGTTGATGCTGAAACTTTGAGTGACGAACTTGAAGCGGCTGGTATTGCTCGGGATGGAAAAGTTCAATTGTTTGATGGTCAAACTGGCGAACCGTTTGAACAACGCACAACTGTTGGATTTATGCATATGATCAAACTCCATCACTTGGTTGCAGACAAGATTCATGCGCGATCGACTGGTCCATACACAATGGTTACTCAACAGCCTTTGGGTGGTAAAGCTCAAAACGGTGGTCAGCGATTCGGAGAGATGGAAGTTTGGGCACTTGAAGCTTATGGTGCCGCAAATATGCTCCAAGAAATGCTAACGATTAAGTCTGACGATGTTGTTGGTCGTTCGAAAGCTTACGAAAGTATTATTAAGCATAATGAAATTATTGGTCCAAAGTTGCCAGAATCATTCAACGTGCTCGTGAAAGAACTTCAAGGTCTTGGTTTGCGAGTTGATCTACTCGATCAGCACGCTTCAAGTATTGATGCGGATGAAATCTTAGCGGAACGCAATAAAGATGCTGAAAGCTCAACCTTCGAAGATGAAGATTTCGAAACTGTTCGAGATGAATCTGACGGTGAATTTGAAGACAATATGAATATTCAAGATATTGATGAAATTGAAGAAATTAAGGAGGAAGCGTAAATGGCGAAAGTGGTGAATTCAAACCAAATTGCTGATTTTGACGCAGTTCGCCTCGCTGTTGCTAGCCCAGAAGATATTTTGGGCTGGTCTTACGGCGAAGTGACAAAGCCAGAAACAATCAACTACCGAACGCAAAAACCTGAGCGCGATGGTTTGTTTTGTGAAAAAATCTTTGGACCAACTAAAGATATTAACCCTTATGACAACAAGCTAAAAGGTGTTCGCTCACGTGAAGCTGCTGTTGATAAAAATGGCGAGTTAGTAACAAAATCGATTGTTCGTCGTGAACGAATGGGCCACATTGCGCTAGCAGCACCAGTTGCGCACATTTGGTTTATGCGTGGTGCTCCAAGTGCGATGAGCTTACTTCTCGGAATGACTGTTAAGAATATTGAACGTGTAGTTTATTTTGCGAGCTATGTAATTCTTAATGTTGACGAAGAGAAACGCGATCAAATGCTTGCAGATCTTGACGCTGAAGATAAAGCTGCACGAATGGCTATTAAAATTCGCTATGAAAAAGCTGCTGAAGAGAAATCGGCCGACATTAAAGCTTTAGCTGAAGCTCAAAGTAAAGAAATCGAAGAATTGAACTCGGTCTATACAACAAAACATAATCAGCTTGATAGTTTTGTAAAAGGTTCACTAATGAGTGAAACTGATTTTCGAAACCTTCCAGAAGAGTATGAAGA
>CAURQO010000007.1:0-21517 GCA_963527165.1 uncultured bacterium | reverse complement strand
TAACCATATTTAAAGTTAATTTAGTATTATCTGATACCTTAGCAGTTGTTAGCTCATTTATGCTAGCTTATTTTGCGCGAACCCATCTTGATACGCGAGCATATTATTTTGCACCAAATATTTGGAACTTTATTTTTCTAGCAGTTTCACTTCTTCCTCTTTGGTTGGCCATTAACTATTTTTTTGGTCTTTATGATCGTTCGGTATTTTTTTATCGGCCAAAAGAATATGGACGAGTATTAATTGTTTCGATCATTAGTATTATGGCGATGATTTCTTATGAATTTTTCACTGGTGATGAAGTTTTTCCAGTTCGAATAATTGCTGCGTTTTTCGTTCCAATTAATTTTTTGATGATGATAATTGGTCGCGAAATTGTGCGTTTTATTCGCCGAGCTTTAATTCGAAGTGGTTTTGGTCGTCAAAAAGTATTAATAATTGGTTCAAATTCGCGCTCAACTGATTTAGCGCAATTTTTCCACGATAATATTGATTTTGGCTATGACATAATCGGAATGGTTGCGAAAAGTAATTTTTTGCCAATAAATTCTGGCGTTCGGCATTTTTCGAATTTTAAAGAGGCGGTTTCAAAAACTAAACCTGATATTTTAATTCAAACTGATTCATTAAGGAGCGAAGATATTTATAACTATGCGATTGAAAATCATCTTGAGTATATGTTTGCGCCGCAACAGGATCGGTTGCTTTCGCAGATTAATACAATCGAAGTTATTGGAGGAATTCCAATTATCGATGTAAAAGTTACAAAACTCTTTGGAATGGGGCGAATTTGGAAGCGCTTGATGGATTTAATTCTATCGGTTTTGGGTTTGGTTTTGGTCTCGCCAATTATGCTAATTGTTGCAATTGTTATGAAAATTACTGCGCCGAAAGATTCGATTTTTTTTAGGCAGGTTCGTTTGACTCGATTTAATCGTGAATTTTATATCTATAAATTTCGCTCACAAAAGGCTGAATTTGATGGGTTAACACCAGAACAGGCTTTTGAAAAAATGGGAAAACCTGAGCTTGCAAAAGAATATCGTAAAAATGGCGATCAGTTAGATGATGATCCGCGAGTTACAAAAATTGGGAAATTCATTCGGGCAACCTCTATTGATGAGCTTCCGCAACTTTTTAATGTGATTAAAAGTGATATTTCATTAGTTGGACCGCGTGCTTTAATTCCGCAAGAAATCAATAAATCAAATCGAAAAAATGTAATTTTGGCGGTTAAAGCTGGGGTAACTGGTTTAGCTCAGGTTTCGGGTCGTCGTGATATTTCTTTTGAAGAGCGCCGCCGATTGGATGTTTATTATGTTCAAAACTGGTCGATTATTTTTGATATTCAAATTTTATTTAAAACTGTTGCAAGTGTAATTTTTCGAAGAGGAGCAAAATAATGCAAAACCCAAAATGGCTCAAAGGTAAAAAGGTTGCGATTATAACAGACTGGCTCACCACTTATGGAGGTGCTGAAAAGGTTGTTGCTACAGTTTCAGAGATTTTCCCCGAAGCGCCAATTTTTACTTCGCAATATTCCGAAAAAGAAGTTGATTGGTTTTCAAAAAATGATGTTCGAACAGGTTGGTTGAATATTTTTCCGGCAAGATTACGCAAAATATTGTCGGTTGGTCGAATTTTGTATTTTCGAAATTTAGGCAAAAAGTTACGAGATTTTGATGTAGTAATTTCGATTTCTTGTGCTGAAAGTAAGGGAATGAATCTTTCGAAAAATCAACTTCACATTAGTTATCTACAGGGTCCACCAATTCAATATTATTGGGGAATGTATGATGATTATGTGAAAAATCCTGGTTTTGGGAAGCTCAATTTTTTGGTGCGATTTTTCTTTAAAATGCTTGTGAATCCGCTTCGGAAAAATGATTTTAAATTGGCGCAAAAGCCGGATTTTCTGTTGGCAAATTCGACTTATTCAAAAGAGGAGATTTTAAAATACTATCAGCGAGATTCGAAAGTGATTTTTCCGCCAGTCGAAACAGGGGATTTTAAACTTTGTAAAAAAAAGCAAGATTATTATATTACGACTTCTCGACAAGTTAATTGGAAAAAACTTGATTTGGCGGTTGAAGCTTTTGTAAAAAATGGTAAAAAATTAATTTTGGTTGGTGGCGGGGCGGAACACCAAAAACTGAAAGAATTGGCAAAAAGTGCTAAAAATATTGAATTTATCCCGAGAATTAATGATTCAAAAAAGCTTTCGAAAATTGTAGCTGAAGCAAGAGGGTTTATTTTTCCGAGTCTTGAACCTTTTGGTATTGCGCCGATTGAAGCATTGGCAACAGGAACGCCTGTCTTAGCTTTTAACCAAGGTGGTGCTCGAGATTATGTTGCAGATGGTAAAAATGGTGTGTTTTTCGAAAGGCAATCCGTTAATGAAATTATTAAATCTATTAAAAGATTCGAAAAAATGAAGTTTGATCTGAAAGAGGTTTCGAAAACTGCTAAAAGATTTTCAAAAGATAATTTTAAGAAAAATTTTGAGCGAGAAGTGAGAGAGAGATTTAATGAAAAATTTTAAAAAATTGAGTTTGATTGAGAAGGTTTGGTTTTTCGCTCCTTTTGCGGTTTGGTTTTCGTATTATCCGAATTTCCATTTCGGTAAGGTTAGTGGTGCAAATTTAGAGTTTTCGATTGCTTTAATTTATGCCGTTGTTTTGATGTTGTTTGGCATAAAAAATATTTTCGAAAATAGGTCAATATTAATGAAAAATAAAGTTGTGATTTTAACGGGTTTTTTCATTTTTTGGAATTTTATTACTATTATATTTTCGCAAAATCCATTTCGAAGTTTTTTGGTTTCGGGTGTTTGGTTGGTTTTGTGGCTGGATTTTTTGGTTATTTTAATGCTTTCGAAAAATATGAAATTGATGAAAGTTAGCATTCAAAATTTTATTTTCAGCGCCTTTTTAATGTCAATTTTTGCAATAATTCAGGTTATTTACGGAACTTGGACTGATTGGGGTCTTTGTGCTGGATGCACTGCACAAGGTTTCGGATTTGTTCGACCGAGTGTTTTTGCGATTGAACCGCAGTTTTTTGCAAATATGCTTCTTGCACCAATTTTAATTTTAATAAGTAGAATTTTTAATAAAAAATCTACAAGAAAAGAAAAGATAGCAGTTTGGATTATGCTTTTCACTTTATATCTAACACTTTCGCGGGGGGCAATTTTTGCATTTTTACTGGCATTTTTAGTTTTAATTTTTGCAAATCAAAAACTTTCAAAAAAAGTAATTTTACAAAATTTCTTAATTTCTGGATGGCTTATTGTCTCAAGTTTTTTGTGCGGAATGATTTTTCATGCAATTTTTACTGAGTTAAACCCTCGAGTAAGTGATAGTTTTTATGATTCGATTTCGAAAAGTGTAAACCAAATAAGCTTGGGAAAAATCAAATTGATAAAAATTAAAAAAGTGGTTATTCAGGAAACTAAAGAGTCAGAAATTGAGAGTAGTAGCTTGAAATCGAAAGAATTAACAGAAAAAGCTTTGAAAAGACCTAAAAAGGCAATGTTTGATGGCTATGTTGAAAAATCAACCAATGAGCGCACAAAAATGTCGGATTTAGCAATAGAAACTTGGCTTTCGAATCCTTTTATTTTATTTTTCGGAGTTGGTTCTGGTGCTTCCGGAACGGCGATCTTAAATTCAACTCACCAGATAGCCAATAGCTCAGAAATTGTTCAGAATGAATTTTTATCGATTTTATTAGAATTGGGTATTTTTGGTTTGATTATTTGGGGATTAATAATACTTGGAATTTTTCTAAAATCCAGAGAAAAGAAATATGTTTGGTCAATTTTAACTGCGTTTTTAGTTCAATGGTTTTTCTTTTCAGGGCTACCAAATGCACTACATATTTATTTGATTTTAGCGACAATTTTTGTTATAATTGAAAAAGCTTATGAAAAATAATCAGCAATCAATAGACGGATTTACACCAAGGCGAAGAGTTAATTCTTTGAGTCAAGAAAATGATAAGAAAAAGGCGCGGGAGCCTATTTCGAAAACCATAAAACAAGATAAAAATCAGCTTAAAAAGCTAGAAAATGACTCAAAAGAGGAAATTGAACTTGCTTTGCAGAATTTGGAGATTGAAGAAAGTCAAGAAAATGAGCACAGAGAGAGAGCAGCTTCAAAACGTCAACAAAAACTTCTTCGAAAGCTTGAAAAGAAAAATGTTAAGCGTGAGAAAAAGAATAAGAAACCACTTTCTATCGAACAATTTAAGCAGCGAAGGGTTGTTCGGCGAATTTTCTTATTGATTCTAATTATTATAGGTGCTTTCGGTGGTTATAATGTTTATAAGCAATTCAAGGTTTTGAATAAAATTACTAATGGAAACGTAATTTCAGCTATTATTGAAAAAAAGAAGCTTAAATCTGATTCGAACGGGCGAACGAATATTTTAATTTTTGGAACTTCACCGAAGGGTTGGGATGGTGAAAATCTAACAGATTCAGTTATGGTTGCATCAGTAAATCAAGATAGTAAAAAAATATACACGATTTCCTTACCGCGTGATCTTTGGGTTAAACATACTTGCCGAACTTGGCTTGGAACGACTGCTGGAAAACTTAATGAAACTTACGGCTGTGCTTATTATGACGCAAAAAATAGCGGATCAAATGAAGGAGCGGCTGAAAAGGCTGGGCAGCAAGCTTTGGCTTCAACGGCAAAAGATATTCTTGGATTGGATATTCAATATGTCATTCATGGAAACTGGAAGGTTTTAATTGATTCAATTAATGCTGTCGGTGGAGTTGATGTTTTAGTTGAGGCCTATGATGGATCGAAGCGGGTTTATGATGTTGCCACGAAGATTAATTATGTTAGTGGTCAAATTTATCATATGGATGGTGATACTGCGTTGGCATTTTCTCGCGCTCGTGGATCTGAGGGTGGTATTGGTTTGAGCGGAAGCAACTTTGATCGCGAAAGAAATCAGCAGAAAATCCTAAAAGCGGCATTTGCTAAAATAAATCAGCAAAAAATGAACCCAATAGCATTGATGTCGATCGCGGAATCTCTGGGTGAGAATGTACATCATTCTTTTGAAGCGACAGAGCTTCGAACGGCGGCAGAACTTGCACAAGAATTTAATAGTGGCGAAATTACCTCACTCCCGCTTATTAATGAAAAAGATGCAGATGCTAATTATTTCTCAACAGGGATGATTAGATCGGTTAGTGCAGTTATTCCAAAAGCTGGAACTTATGACTATAGCCAGATTCAGGCATATATTTCTAAAAATACTGTTGGTGGAGAAATCGTGAAAGAAAATGCGAAAATTTTAGTTTTGAATGGAACGAATTATTCGGGTTTGGCGGCTCAGGAGCAAAAAGTTCTTAAAAAAGAAGGACTAAATATTCAAGATATTGATTCCGCACCAAAACGAGATTACAAGAAAACTAAGATTTATTACAGGGAAAAAGATTCTAAACCTGCCACAATTAAGAAGTTGGAATTGAAATATTCAACTAAGTCTGAAAAACTTCCAACAGATTTATCGAAATTTGGTGAAAACTCAGATATAATTATTGTTTTAGGTGAAGATAATGGCAATTAATTTAACTAAAAAACAGGTTGAGTTGCTTAATTTTATCGAAGTTTTTATTGAAGAAGCTGGATATAGTCCAACTTATCGTGAAATTGCTCGAGGTTTAGGTTATAAATCGGTTGCGACGGTTGCGAAACATATTGATAATTTGGTAATTCTTGGAAAATTAACTAAATCAGATGGCGGTGAAGCACGTTCGATTTCTATTAAGAAACAGATAACGGAACTAACTGGCGATGAAAAAGTTATTCATGATTTTTTGGTAAAAAAGCGTGGTTTTTATGCCGAAAATAATCAAATTGAACAGGCAAGAAAGATTGATGATGCAATTTTAGCTTTATGGTATTGATATGGATATTTTTAAAAGTATTGAGAAATTTGTAAACGGAATTGTTGAGTATGACTGGTTTGAGCCGATTACAATTATTCTTTTGGCTTTTTTGGCGAGCTTTCTTTCGCGACGAATTATTGATTTCGCTTTTGGAATTCGAAAGAAAACCAAGAAGATTAAACGTTCAGAAGAGCGGTTGAAGAGAAATGAGACGATTTCAAAAATTGCCAAAACAGCCGTTGATATTGTAATTTGGATGACAGCGGCGATGAATTTTCTTAGTTCAATTGGTATTAATGTTGCATCGCTAATGACCGGTGCTGGTTTGCTAGGTGTCGTAATTGGTCTTGGCGCACAAACGACGACTCGCGATGTTTTAGCGGGGTTTTTTATAGTTGGTGAAAATCAATATCGCGTAGGCGATACTATTGAAATTATGGTTGGTGGTCGCTTAATTTCGGGAAAGGTTGAAAATATTTCTTTACGAATTACTCAGGTTCGTGATGCTGACGGAAAAGTTCATACAATTCGAAATGGAGCAAGTGAAGCTGTTACGAATCTTTCGTTTAAGTATGCAAATGTTAATCTACTTTTTGGTGTTTCGTATGATACTGATATTGATATTTTAGAAGAAGTAATCAATAAAGTCGGCTTAAAAATGCTCGAAGACCCAGAATTAAAAAGGGATATTATTGAGCCTATTGAATTTGTGCGAGTTAATAAATTCTTGGATTCGTCGATGGAAATTAAATGCTTGGGTCGTGTTAAAGCTGGTAAGCAATGGAATGTAGCTGGAATTTTTCGTCGTGAAATTAAAAAAGCTTTTGATGAGAATGATATTGTTTTGCCGTATCCGCAAATGGTTATTCACGATATAAATCGAATAACCGCAAAAATGAAAAATTCAAAATCTCGCTCTTATCATGCTAAATATTCGAGTGTAAAACAGAATCGGTCAAAAAAATAAATCCCTTTCAAAAGGGATTTTATTGAGAGTGGAGATTATTTGGGCATTTTTCGAAACGACCAGCTTCACAAAACAGGCAATTTTCTTTATCGCAAGCGGAAAATTTATCCGTTCTATGTGCGAAAGATTGACTTTTTGTGGTTTTAAAGTTTGAGCCAATTCGCTGAAATTTTATACTTTGGGCTTGAAGTTTTTTACGCGAATAATTACATTCGGCAAGATACATCTCGAAGATTCTATAAATTGCAGAACGGTAGCCCTTTTCGGCTTTGAGAAGTAATTCTTCTGGAATGTTTAATTCAACTGTTCGTTTTCGAAATTTGTGTGTTACCAGAATTTTTACCATAATTTTTACCTCCAAATGTGCTAAGATGATAATATTTTAATATAAAAAACTTGAAAAAGCAAATATTTAAAAAGATTGATAAAAAGAAGTGTTTATGGTAAAATTAAAGCATAAACATAAAAAAGGGAGGGAATATGGGTGAAAAACCGATTCAGGTTAATAGCGAAATCGGAAAACTCAAAACTGTAATTCTACACAGACCAGGAAAAGAACTCGAAGGGCTAACTCCGGATTATTTGGAGCAGCTTCTTTTTGACGATATTCCATACTTGGAAGTTGCGCAGGCTGAGCATGATGCTTTTGCGGAAACTTTACGAAATCATGGGGTTGAAGTTCTATATCTTGATCAATTGGCGGCAGAATCGCTTTATAACGATGAAATTAAATGGCGATTTATTTCGGATTTTGTTCGAGCTTCAAAACAGGGCGAACGACATGTAACCCATGCTTTGATGCGCTATTTGGGTGAATTTGAACCGCTTGAATTAGTTCGAAAAATCATGGCTGGCGTTAAAAAGGATGAAATTAAAACAGATGAAGATGAAAAATCTCATTTGAATTATTATTTTAAGAGTGATTATCCGTTCTTGCTTGATCCAATGCCAAATCTTTATTTCACGCGAGATCCGGCTGCAGCGATTGGTAATGGTCTAACGATCAATAAAATGCGCTATCCAGCTCGCCGTCGCGAGAGTTTATTCATGGAATATATTATGCGATATCATCCACGATTTGCTGCAAAAACTCCAGGCGGAGAAGTTCCAGTTTGGTTTGATCGCTATAATAAATTTAATATGGAGGGTGGCGATGAGTTGGTTCTTTCGAAAAATGTGATGGCGATTGGTGTTTCTCAGCGAACAACTCCAGAAGCGATCGAAAAAGTTGCTTCGAAATTGTTTGAGTTCTCAGATTTTAACAAGATTTTGGCGATTCAAATTCCAGTTTCACATGCATTTATGCATCTTGATACTGTTTTTACAATGATTGATCATGATAAATTTACAGTTCATCCAGAAATTTTGGACAAAGATGGCGAATTGAATATTTATGTTTTGGAAGATTCTGGCATTCCAGGTCAACCAAAAATTACGCATCGCGCAAACTTAAAAGAAACTTTAGAAGAGGTTCTTAGTCTTGATCACGTGACCTTAATTCAATGTGGTGATGGTGATCCGATTGCTGCCGCACGAGAACAGTGGAATGATGGTTCAAACACTTTGGCTATTGCACCGGGTGTAGTTGTAACTTATGACCGGAATTATGTCACAAACAAAGCCTTGCGTGAAGCTGGCGTTGAAGTGATTGAGATTCAAGGAGCTGAGCTTGGTCGCGGGCGAGGAGGTCCACGATGTATGTCGATGCCAATTTGGAGAGAGGAGATTTAATTAAATGGCTTTAAATTTAAAAAGTCGAAATTTCTTGACGCTTTTGGATTTTACACCAGAAGAAATTCGTTTAATGCTTGATGTTTCACACGAATATAAGCGATTAAAGCGTGCAGGAATTTCGCATAAAATTCACGAAGGAAAGCAAGTTGCATTGCTTTTCGAAAAAACTTCAACTCGAACTCGAACTGCTTTTACTGTGGCGGCACGAGATTTGGGAATCCACCCAGAATTCTTAGGTAAAGATGATATTCAAATGGGTAAAAAGGAATCAATTAAAGATACAGCGATTGTTCTTGGTCGTTCATTCGATGGAATTGAGTTTCGCGGATTTGAACATTCAACAGTTGAAGAGCTTGCGAAATACGCCGGAGTTCCAGTTTGGAATGGGTTGACTGACATGTATCACCCAACTCAGATTTTGGCTGATTTTATGACTATTGAGGAACATCTTGGCTATCTGAAGGGTGCGAAACTTGTTTTTGTTGGTGATGGTCGAAATAATATGGCGAATAGCTTGATGATTGGTTCGGCTAAAATGGGAGTTGATTTTCGAATTGCTGCTCCAAACGGACTCCATCCAGATCCAACTTTGGTTGAAAAATGTCGCGAAATTGCTCGTGAAACTGGTGCAAAAATTACAATTACAGATGATCTTTATGGCGCTGCACATGGTGCGGATTTCATTTATACTGATGTTTGGGTTTCCATGGGTGAAGAAGATAAATTCGAAGAACGAATCCATCAGCTTCGAGGATTTCAAGTTAATACTGCACTTCTTCACGCAACGGGTAATCCGAATATTAAGTTCATGCACTGTTTGCCGGCCTTCCATGATTTAAATACTAAAATTGGAAAAGAAATTTTTGAAAAATATGGTTTGAAAGAAATGGAAGTTACTGATGAAGTTTTCAATTCGAATGCTTCAATTGTGTTTGATGAGGCTGAAAATCGAATGCACACGATTAAAGCAGTAATGGCCCTGACTCTATAAAATTAGGAGATGAAAATGACTAATAAAAAGGATACAGATAAAAAAGCTACTTCAAAAGTAGGCAAAAAAGTTTCGAAAAAGCTAAAAGTATTCAAATCACCTTCAGCTTTTAGTGTTCTTTTCGTTATTATTGCTTTAATGGCGGGGTTAACTTGGGTGATTCCGTCTGGGCAATATGAGCGAAAGGGTGGTGAAATTGTTCCTGGTTCATACCAAGAAATTAAGGATAAAGAAAAGAATATTCCTCAGCTCCAAAAAGATAAAAAGGGAATGGAAATCCAAACAGATAAAGATGGAAAAGAAGTTAAGGGCGATGGGCGTCAAGGCTTCTGGGATATCTTCACATCACCAATTTACGGAATGGTTCAAAAGCTTGATGTGATTGTATTTATCTTGATTTTGGGTGGATTCTTGGGTGTTGTAATGAAAACTGGTGCTCTTGATTCTGCAATTGGTGGACTACTTAAAAAGATGAAGGGTCAAGAAAAGTGGCTAATCCCAATTTTGATGGTTCTTTTTGCAATTGGTGGAACAACTTACGGTATGCAAGAGGAAACAGTTGCGTTTTATGCACTAATTGTACCGATTATGCTTGCTGCTGGCTATAATGCAATGACCGCTGTAATGGTGATTGTACTTGGTGCTGGTTCAGGTGTTTTAGCTTCGACAGTCAATCCATTTTCGACAATTATCGCCGCAAATGCTGCCGGTGCAAAATTGTCAGAAATTCTTTTACCGCAAGCGATAATTTTAGTACTATCATTGATTGCTTCAATTATCTTTACGATGCGATATGCTGCAAAAGTTAGAGCTGGAAAATACATCGAAGATTCGAAAGGTAAGCCAGCCGTTAAAGAAATTGACGCTTCAAATATTCCAAAATTCACACTTGAACGAAAATTTGTAATGGGAATTTTTGGTTTCACATTTCTTGTGATGGTGATGTCGCTTGTACCTTGGGAAAGTCTTGGAATATCTTTCTTTAAAGAGTGGCATAACTGGCTATCAACTTTACCAGTTCTTGGTGCAATCTTTGGCTTCGAACATTCATCGGCGTTTGGTGATTGGTATTTCAATGAAATTTCAGCTTTGTTCTTGATTTCAACTTTGTTTGTAAAAATTGTTTATTACGAAGAATTCAAAAAAGATGATATTTCAGTTACGAATACTTTCCTTGCTGGATCGGCTGATTTATTGAGTGTTGCTTTAATTATTGCAGTTGCTGCTGCGATTGGCGTTTTGATGCAGGCTGGTGGAATTCAAGATACGATTGTTCATTGGGGCGAAGAACTTCTTCGAAAAGTTCCTTCACAAATCTTTGGTGTTTTGGCGTATATTTTCTATATTCCGATGTCGTTCATTATTCCTTCATCTTCGGGATTGGCTGAAGCAACAATGCCAATTATCGCGCCCGTTGCAGATTTGGCTGGATCAAGTAAGGAGATTGCAGTTGTCGCATTCGCTACTGCATCTGGGCTTTTAAATATGATTGCTCCAACGATCGCATCTTTAATGGCGGGTCTTGCTTTAGCTGGTGTTTCATATAAGAATTGGGTTAAGCGAACCGCTCCAATTATGGCAATCTTAGCGCTTATCAGTATTGTTGTAATTGTTGTGATGGGCTTCTTAGTCTAAAATTTGGCATAATTAATCGCTCGTAGTATAATTGGATCATGAAATTATTGAGTGATCAAGTTAATGAGCGTGAGATTAAAGTTATATTGCGCGAGTTAGAAAAGACTCGCGCAATTTTTGGTGATATTGTTGA
Organism: uncultured bacterium; assembly: GCA_963527165.1. GTDB lineage: Bacteria > Patescibacteriota > Saccharimonadia > Saccharimonadales > Saccharimonadaceae > Nanogingivalis. Next base: position 10,143 of record CAURQO010000007.1, on the reverse strand, counting down.
ATTTGGCTGTTATGTTGGAACGACAAGCGTTTTTTTGGCGAAAACTCTTGAAAAATGGGAAACTGAAAAGCAACTTTGGCTTTACGATTCTTTTGAAGGTTTACCTGAAAAATCTGCAGAAGATGTGAATTCGCTAGGCGAACCGTTCAAAAAAGGAGAACTTTTTACTAGTAAAAAGCAACTACTTTCTAATCTGCGAAAATCAAATGTTCGAAAAATGCCGAAAATTACAAAGGGCTGGTTTAAGCAGCTTTCAAAGAATCAAATTCCGGCAAGAATTAGCTTTGCTTTTTTAGACGGCGATTACTATGATTCAATTTTAGATCCGTTAAATTTAATCTGGGATAATCTTGAAAGTGGAGCAATCATTGTGGTTGATGATTATGGAAATCAGGCTTTGCCAGGTGCTTCTAAAGCGGTTGATGAATGGTGTAAAAAACACAACATTTCTAAAGAGATTGAAGCGACGCTGGCGATTTTTAAAAAGCCATAAAAATTCGAAAAAGCTATTGCGCTTGTGTATATAATGATGTATTATATAAAGTATAAGCGCTAAGGCGATTTTTTGGGAGAAATCATAAAAATAGCGTGTTTTCTTGACATTTCTTATTTTTTTTGATATTATAGTTGATAGGCTCGCGCCAAAACGTATAAAATTCGTTAATTAGAAAGAATAGGTCGAAGCGCGTGAGTTGCAAATAAAAGGAGAACACATGCCTATCAAAATCAATTTTCCTCCTTCAAGGAAGAAAATAATTGCGGTGGATGTGGTGCCTGCTGAATGGCAACGCTACATTGAACAATAAAAAGTGACAAAAAGAAAATCTCACTCAGAAATGGGTGAGATTTTTGATTTATAATATTATTATTTCTGGTTTCGAATAGCTTCGTCGAGTGCAGATTTGAGTTTTGAGTTGTCACCCCAAACGTCGGAAGCAATTTCTTTGCCGTTAATTGAGAATGAAGGCGTTCCAGTTACTTTTGCCTTTGAACCAACAGATTGATCGAATTTAATTTTCGCTTTAACTTTTTCACTTTCGATATCTTTTTTAAATTGGTTGATATCGAGTTTTAATTCATTGGCATATTCTGTGAAATAATCCATTCGTTCCTTTGCGCTGGCTGCCGACCATTCATCCTGCTTATCATAAAGCAATTCATGCATTTCCCAGTATTTTCCTTGAAGCCCAGCAGCTTCTGCTACGCTTGCGCCAGCCAAAGCATTCGGATGAATTGAGACGAGCGGGAAATTTCGAAATACAACATTTACCTTACCCTTATATTCTTCAGCGATTGCTTTAATTCGGCTATCGGCAGTTTTACAGCCAGGACATTGAAAATCACCATATTCAACCAAAGTTACTTTTGCATCGCTTTTATGGTAAATATGTTCAGTGATTTTTCCTGAATTTTCGCTTGCTGGAATTTCTTTTGAAACATCAATATTGCTTAAATCAATTTTTTGAATATTTGAAAGCCAGATCATTCCACCCAGAAAAACTACAACCAAAGCCGAGAAGATAATTGTAAATTTATTATCCGAAAGAAACTCTTTAAAAACTTTCACTTTATTATTTTTTTTAGTCATTTTCTCCTTTCATTAACTCTTACCATTTTAGCATAAAAATAAGCTTTTTCAAAATGTGTAAGTGTGATAAAATAAAAATATGTTGTTTTTAAGTATAATTTTCTTAATTTTAATGCTTATAGCTTTTTCACTCAAAGAGAAAGAGATTGAATTTTCGGAATTCGAAATTCAGCGGAGAATTGACATCGGTGATAAACGGGCAGAAAAAATGCTCAACAAAAAGAGACTTGTTCCAGTTTATAATTATTTTTCGAGATATTTTGGCTGTATTTATATGATTTTAGCGGTAATTTCACTTTCGAAAGTTTTTGATTTTTATCAATCTGCCGTGATCTATTTTGCGTCTTTTTTGATTTCGAAAGGAATCTTGAAAAGTGGAATTTTGGCTAATTTTTCAGTTAGAATTAATCGAAGAATTATCCCAGTTTTTGGTAGAATTTATTTTGCACAAAGTTCGAGAACGCAAAATCGGATTTCGAAATTAGTAAGCAAAAAACAACCTTGGTCGTTTTATTCGAAAGAGGAACTTTTGGATTTTTTGAGTAAACACCGGCAAATTTTAGATGAAAATGAGCAAAAATGGCTTGAAAAAATTTTCAAACTTAACAAAAAAAGTATTTTGGAGATTGGGACTCCTGGTGAAAAAATGGCAATAATTCACGATGATGAATTATTGACGCCGCTTGTGATTAACGAGCTTTTTAAAACTAAACAGAAGATTTTTCCAGTTATGAATAAGAATGAAGATAGAGTTAAGGGTGTGATTTTTTTGGATGATATCACGAAAATAGATTCGAGCGATTCGAAAAAAGCTCAAAAAGTTATGCGGGAGGAATTTTTTTCATTGAAGTCGAATTTAAGTGGATTGGAGTCTTTTGAAAAAATTCTTTCCAAAGGTGAAAATTATGCAATTTTGCTTGAAAAAGGTGGTGATTTGGCTGGGATTGTGAATTTGGCGGATTTTATTCGCAAAAAGTAGCAAAACGTGGTATAATATAAAGAGTTAAATTCAGGAATTAGGAGAAATATGCGGATATTAGCAAAAAATTCAATTGAAAAAGTTGGTGAAAAAATTACAGTAAAAGGTTGGGTAAATTCTCGGCGTGATCACGGCGGATTAATTTTTATTGATTTACGGGACCATTCGGGTTTATTACAATTAGTGATTTCGCCAGATTTTGCAGAAAGTTTTGGGTTATCGGAAAAATGTCGTGATGAATTTGTGATTTCAGCAACAGGTGTTGTTAAAGAACGTGCTGAAAACTTGAAAAATCCAAATATTTCAACTGGTGGAATTGAATTGATTGTTGAAAATATTGAAATTTTGAACCGTAGTGAGCCTTTGCCAATTGCGGTTTCAGATAACGGTCAAAAATCAAATGAAGAATTGCGTTTGAAATATCGTTTCTTGGATTTGCGTCGTGAAAAAATGCAAAAAATGTTGCGTCGCCGTGCAGAATTTTATCGTGAAATTCGAAAATTCATGGAAAACCGTGAATTCGTTGAGATTGCAACGCCAATTCTTGCTAACTCTAGCCCAGAAGGTGCGCGTGATTTCTTAATTCCAAGTCGCGTTCATCCTGGAAAATTCTATGCTTTGCCGCAAGCTCCGCAGCAGTTCAAACAGCTTTTAATGGTTGGTGGAATTGATAAATACTATCAAATCGCCACTTGTTTTCGAGATGAAGATCCACGTGCGGATAGGCTTTATGGTGATTTCTATCAATTGGATCTAGAGAAGGCTTTTGTTGAAAGTGGTGAAGAAGTTCGAGCTGAAATGGAAGTTCTTATTAAAGATTTGGTTAAAAATTTTGCTGGAAAGAAACTTTTGAGCGAAGAAATTCCGCGGATTCCTTATGAAGTTGCAATGGAGAAATACGGTAGCGATAAACCTGATTTGCGTTTTGGAATGGAATTGATTGATCTAAATGATATATTGGCCGAAACTGAATTTGGTGTATTTAAAAATGCCGAATGTGTAAAAGTAATTTGTGTAAAAAATGGTGCAAGTTTGAGCCGTAAGCAAATTGATAACTTCACTGAAATTGCTAAGAGTGAGGGTGCTGGCGGTTTGGCTTATATTACATATACTGAAGGTGAAGCAAAAAGTCCGATTGTGAAGTTTTTGAGTGAAAATGAACTTTCGAAAATTAAAGAAGAAACTGGCGCAGAAGATGGTGATGCGATTTTCTTTGGTGCAGATAAACGTGAAGTTGTAAATAAAGTTTTGGGTCGCCTTCGAAATGAATTTGCTACTTTCTTCAATTTAAAAAATAATGATGAAGTTGCTTTGGCTTGGGTTGTTGATTTTCCATTCTATGAATTTGATGAGAAAAATAAGAAAGTTGATTTTGGACATAATCCATTTTCAATGCCAAAAGGCGGCGTTGAGACTCTTCGAAATGTTGAAACTGATGCTGAAAAATTGGCGATTAAAGCTGATCAGTATGACATGGTGATGAATGGTTATGAAATTTGTTCAGGCGCTGTTCGAAATCATAATCCAGAAGTAATGTATGAAGCTTTCGGTCTTCTTGGATATGATAAAAAATATGTTGAGGCTAAATTTGGTGCAATGCTAAACGCCTTTAAATTTGGTGCTCCACCGCATGCAGGATGTGCATTTGGTTTGGATCGAATTTTCATGATTTTAATGGATGAAGAGAATATTCGTGAAGTTGTAGCATTCCCTAAGAATGGTTCGGGCGTTGATGTGATGATGAGTTCGCCAAGTATAGTTGACGAAAATCAGTTAAAAGAATTAAAAATTGAATTTTCCGAAGATGAGGAATAAATTGTTGAAATTTCGCAAACAAAATGTGATTTTTGTTTTTCTACTTTTGGGCGGATTATTTATTGTTTCGAATTTTTCGAGGATGGTTTTTGCTGAAGAATCTGCAAAAGAAAAACCAACCGATGTTCAACTTTTGAAAATAAGCAAAAGATGCACTGATTTAAAAAGTGAATTGAAGAAATTGCGCTCCGAAGATGCTTTAAAACGCGTAAATTTGGGCAAAAGTTATGAGGAGATTTCGAACGGATTGATGTCAAATTTTAACGCTCGAATTGCACTAAATAAGAAAAATGGTGCGGATTTAATTTTTACAGCATCGGAATTCGAGGAGAATTTCAAATATTTTAAAGAGAATTTTCAGGCTTATGAAAGGGAGCTTTCTGATTTGGTTGAGAAAGATTGCTTTAAAAATCCGAGAGAATTTTATCTGAAGCTTGAAAAAACTCGTCGTGCACGACAAGAAGCTAACTATAATACAAAGAAGTTGAAAGAGATTTCCGAAAAATATGGCGTTCAAGTTCATGATTTTGTTGTTAAAAATACAACAGGAGGTTTAGATGGTTAATTTTTTTGCAAAATTTAAAAATAAGATTATAGCTTTTTTTGTTAAAGATTCAAAAAAGAGTTCAGAAAAAAGGTTGAAAGAAGTTAACGGTTCGAAAAAATTAATTATTTTTATTTCCGGAAGTCTTGGAATTGCAACTTTTTTGGTTGTTGTAAGTTTGGTGCTTTATGCTGCGGATGGAACGGTTCAGCTTGATTTAAGTCGACCAGTTTTACAAGAGGCGCGCGAGGCTCAAAAAAAAGCCAAAGAGGAAGATGAAAAACAGAAGAAAAATGAAAAAAATGAAGATTTTTCGCCGCAAGGTGGGCTTTTTTCTAAGGATATGTCGGATTTCGAAAGATTTTATTTGAATGCCGATAGAAAAATCCATTCAGATGAGTTTGGTGAAAATGTTTTGAGTGATGAATCTTTAAGAATAACAGACCAGTAAAGGAGGAAGATGGCTTTTTTAAACCCAAAAGATTTTATCATTACACGAAAACGCAAGCTTTATAAATTTGCGTTGTTTAATAATTCAGCGATTTGTTTCGAATTTGATGAATGGCCAAAAGAAAAAGCTGAAGTGAATAATCTTGAAATTGGTGCTGGAACGGGGCTTTTTAGTGAGGCATTAGCGGCAAAAAATCCAACAAAAAACTTTGTTGCGGTTGATGTTAAAGCTGATAGGCTAGTGAAAGGTGCAATTCAGGCTGAGCAAGATGGTGTAAAAAATATTCGTTTTTTGCGCGCGCGAGCAGATCAGTTACTTGAAGCTTTTGGCGAGAAGTCGGTTAAGTATCTTTGGGTAACTTTCCCAGACCCTTATCCACGCGATCGTAATGCTGGTCGACGATTAACTCACTCGACTTTTTTGCGAATTTATGCAAAACTCTTAGCTGAAGATGGTGCGCTTTATTTTAAAACTGATGCGAAAAATCTTTTTGATTGGAGTTTAGAACAACTTGTGGCGGAAGACTGGAAGATTGAACGGCTAAGTTTTGATTTACATAAAAGTGATTTGAACGAAAATTATAAAGTGATGACAACTTACGAAAAACGCTTTACGACAGAAGGTTTGAAGATCAATTTCGTAAAAGCAACGCCACCGAAAAACTAAAATTTAAATTACCGAACTGGAAAAAATCACCAAAATATGATATAATAGCTCGAATAATAAAGGAGAATTATGGCGGATTTTTTGGAAATTAAGGGCGCACGCGAGCATAATTTAAAAAATGTAGATTTAAAGATTCCGCGCGATAAATTAGTGGTAATAACAGGGCTTTCTGGTAGCGGAAAGTCTAGTTTGGCGTTTGATACAATTTATGCGGAAGGTCAGCGTCGCTACATGGAGAGCCTTAATTCTTATGCACGACAATTTTTAGGCACAATGGATAAGCCAGATGTAGATCAAATTACTGGACTTAGCCCCGCGATTTCAATTGATCAAAAATCTACCAGCCGAAATCCGCGTTCAACTGTAGCAACCGTAACTGAAATATATGATTATTTGCGTCTTCTTTTTGCACGAATTGGCACTCCGCATTGTCCAATTTGTGGTCGAGATGTGGTTCGCCGTACACCGCAAAGCATCGTTGATAGCATTATGAATTTCAAAGAAGGCTCTCGGTTAATTTTGCTTGCGCCAATTGCGAAAGCTAAAAAAGGTGAATTTGCGCATGTCCCTGTTGAATTTTCGAAAAAAGGTTTTGCCCGTACTCGTGTTGATGGTGTAATTTATGCTTTAGATGAATTTCCTGAACTTGAAAAAAATATTAAGCACAATATTGAAATTGTAGTTGACCGTTTAGTACTTTCAAAAGAAATGCGAGCACGTTTAGCTCAAAGTGTTGAACAGGCTCTAGATATGACGAACGGAATTCTTGAGGTTTTAGATGATGAAACTGGTGAAGTTAAAATTTTCTCGCAACGTTATGCTTGCGAACTTCATCCAGATGAGCATATTCCCGAGCTTGAACCGCGATTGTTCTCATTCAACGCACCACAAGGAGCTTGTGAAACTTGTTCCGGGCTTGGAACACGAATGGAAATTGACCCAGAATTAGTGCTTTCGCCAAATTTGACGATTTCCGAAGGCGCAATTCGTCCGTATAATCGCGTAATGGAAAAGGGCTATCGAATTAAATTGCTTGAGGAAGTTGCAAAACGTCATGGATTTTCAACAAAAGTTCCAACCAAAAAACTTTCGAAAGAGGCGATTGAAATTATTTTATACGGTACGAAAACAGATGAAAAATATCCGATCGAAATGAACGGACGTGTTTATAATATGAATTTTGAAGGCGTAATTCCGAATTTGGAGCGTCGTCATCGAGATACGGATAGTGAATTCCAGCGCAAGGATATCGAAAGATTTATGCGCGTTCGAAAATGTCAAACTTGTGGTGGAAAACGTTTAAAGCCAGTCGTTCTTGCCGTGAGAGTGGCCGGTTTAAATATTGTTGAAATTTGTGATCTTGCAATTGACGAGGCAGTCGAGCTTTTTAAGAATTTAGAATTAAACGAGCAGCAAAAGTTTATTTCAACTCAAATTCTAAAAGAGATTTCTTCGAGATTGGGCTTTATGAATAATGTTGGTTTAAATTATTTAGAGCTTTCGCGCGCAGCAAACACTTTGAGCGGTGGTGAGGCGCAGCGAATTCGTTTAGCAACTCAAATTGGCTCTGGTCTTCAAGGTGTGCTTTATGTGCTCGATGAGCCATCAATTGGGCTTCATCAACGAGATAACGATAAGCTGATTGCGACGCTAAAAAACCTCCGCGATTTAAGCAATACCGTTTTAGTGGTAGAGCATGATGAAGATACGATTCGGGCGGCGGATTGGTTAGTTGATGTTGGTCCTGGTGCTGGTGTAAATGGTGGAATGATTGTGGCTTCTGGCACGCCTGAGGAGGTTTCAAAAAATCCAAAATCATTAACAGGAAAATTTCTAAGTGGCGAAGATAAAATTCAAACACCAAAAAATCGACGTAAAATTCAAAAGAATGAAAAGCTAATAATCAAAAATGCGCGCGAAAATAATTTGAAAAATATCGATGTTGAAATTCCGTTGGGCGTAATGACGGTAGTTTCTGGTGTTTCAGGAAGTGGAAAATCAACCTTAGTTAACGAAATTTTAAGTAAAGAATTGTTGGCGCGAAAGCATCGTGCTCAAGAAGTTCCTGGTGCTCATGATGAAATTTTAGGTTTGGAAAAACTCGATAAAGCAATTGTGATTGACCAGAGTGCAATTGGCCGCACACCGCGTTCGAATCCAGCAACTTACACGGGTGTTTTCACTCAAATTCGTGAACTTTTTGCCGGTACGCTTGAAGCAAATATTCGTGGATATAAAGCTGGTCGGTTCAGTTTTAATGTTAAGGGGGGGCGCTGCGAGAATTGTCAGGGTGATGGTGTTATTAAAATTGAAATGCACTTTTTACCAGATGTTTATGTGGAATGTGATGTTTGTCACGGTAAGCGATATAATCGGGAAGCATTAGAGATTCTTTATAAAGGAAAAACGATTTCGGATGTTTTAGAGATGACGATTGATGAAGCAACAGAGTTTTTTGAAAATATCCCCGCGATTTATCGAAAATTAAAAACGATTCAAGAAGTTGGTTTGGGCTATATTAAACTCGGCCAGCCTGCCACAACGTTCTCGGGCGGAGAGGCGCAACGAATTAAACTCGCAACTGAGCTTGCGCGTGCTTCGACTGGAAAGACAATGTATATTTTAGATGAGCCAACGACCGGCCTTCATAATGCAGACGTAAAAAGATTGCTTTCGATTTTGAATCGTTTGGTTGATGCTGGTAATTCAATGGTAATTATCGAGCATAATTTAGATGTGGTTAAAAGCGCCGATTGGCTAATCGATATGGGTCCAGAAGGTGGTGCTGGTGGCGGAACTGTTGTGACGGCTGGAACTCCAGAACAGGTTTCAAAAGTTGAAAAAAGTTGGACAGGAAAGTATCTTAAAAATATCCTTTAGAATAAATTGTTGTATTTTTTAAAAAATAGTATAATATACAATATAAAGTGCTTAATTTTATATTGTGAAAGGAAAAAATGGCGATTTTAGTAACTGGTGGTGCAGGATTTATCGGTGCTCACACTTCAATTGAACTTCTTGAAAATAATGAAGAAGTTATAATTATTGATAATTTTATAAATTCGAAACCTAAAGCTTTAGAGCGCATTCGTGAAATTTCGGGTAAGGATTTTAAATTTTATGAAGTTGATATTTTAAATAAAGATGGGCTTCGAAAAATTTTTCAAGAAAATAATATTGAGCAAGTGATACATTTCGCAGGCTTAAAAGCAGTTGGCGAAAGTGTTGAGAAGCCACTTGAATACTATAAAAACAATATTCAAGGAACGATTTCTCTTTTGGAAATTATGCGAGAATTTAATGTTTATGATATTGTTTTTTCTTCGAGCGCAACAGTTTATGGCGACAAAAATCCAGTTCCTTATAGAGAAGAAATGCCTTGCGAAACAACAACAAATCCTTATGGATATACTAAGGTTATGATTGAGCATATTTTGAAAGATTTAGCGAAGGCTGATATGCGCTGGTCGATTACGATTTTGCGATATTTCAACCCAATTGGTGCGCATGAAAGCGGTTTAATTGGTGAAGATCCACAAGGAATTCCAAATAATTTGATGCCGTATATTTCTCAAGTTGCCATTGGAAAACGAGAAAAACTTTCAATTTTTGGCGATGATTACGAAACTCCTGATGGCACAGGCGTGCGTGACTATATCCATGTTGTAGATTTAGCTAAGGGTCATTTGAAGGCATTAAAAAGTAACCGCAAGCATGGTGGTGTTAAAATTTATAATCTCGGTTCAGGTTCGGGAGTGAGTGTTTTGGAGCTAGTTCGTGCTTTCGAAAAAGCCTCAGGTAAAAAGATTACTTTTGAAATAACTCCGCGCCGTGCAGGTGATATTGCATTTTGTTATGCTGATGTTACCAAGGTTGAAAAAGAACTTGGCTGGAAAACCGAAAAAACACTTGAGGAGATGTGTCGAGATTCGTGGAATTGGCAGAGCAAAAATCCGAATGGATTAATGTAAAAATTTTAAAAAAGTTTGTTTTCAAACAGACTTTTTTATTTTTTCAAAAAAAGTACTTGACTTTTTAAGCTACCTTGTATAACATAGAAGTATGAAGGAACAAGAAAGTATTGAAAAATATGCTTCACA
>CAURQO010000006.1:0-23387 GCA_963527165.1 uncultured bacterium | reverse complement strand
TTTGCGTGCATCAATTCCCTATTATTCGCCAGAATTCGCTGTTCGGCGGCTTGTTAACGGTAATCGAGATGAAATTCGAAAAATGCTCGCAACGCATAACGCTAAAAATTCTTATCAAGACGGAGATTTAATTGGTAAAACGCACACGCTTTTTTTGCGACATTTTGACGGCGAAAATATAAAAATTTCGTTCGAAGGAAATCAGATTTTATTTCAAATTCCCGAAAATTTACCGTTCGAAAGCTCAATTATTCAGGCTGAAATTCGCAAAATCGTCGTTAAAACTCTTCGAAAGCAGGCTAAGGCTTACCTTTTACGTCGAATTGATTTTTTAGCGGAAAAACACGGCTTTTATTTTGAAAAATTGCGTTTTTCCCACACCAGCACTCGCTGGGGTTCATGTTCTTCGAGCGGTACAATTTCACTAAATATCGCGCTAATGAATTTGCCACATCATCTAATTGATTATGTGATTATCCATGAACTTTGTCATACACGGCAGATGAATCATTCCGAAAAATTTTGGGCCGAAGTTTCAAAATATTGCCCAGATTATAAAAAATGCGTTCAGGAAATGAAACAATTTTCGCCAAACATTTAATCGCTAACTTTTCGAAAACAAAGTCTTAAAGTGCTTGCGTTTTCTTTTGAAATTTGCTAAAATGGAACCATAAAGTTTAATCGTAAAGGTGAAAAATGAAAATATTAATGCTCGGGTGGGAGCTTCCTCCGCATAACAGTGGTGGTTTAGGTGTAGCTTGTTTCTATATGGCGAAAGCGCTTGCTAAAAATGGCGCCGATATTGATTTTGTTGTTCCGTATAAAAACAAACATACCGAAATCAAATTTATGAAAGTGTTAAATGCTACAAATTTTTCTGAAATTCATAAATTTGGGGCTGGTGCTTACGATTCTCCGCGTTGGACACGCTCAAGTCATAATGTTTCAAAATTTTTACCAGATATTCGCTCAATTCAGGCTGAGTATTGTAATTTTATTCGTGAATATTTAGCTGACCCAAAAAACAAACCAGATGTAATTCATGCTCACGATTGGCTTACAATGGAAGCTGGAATGCTTGCAAAAGAGCTTACAGGTGCTCCCCTAATCACACATATCCATGCTACTGAATTCGATCGCTCTGGTGGAACTTTTGGTAATCAAAAAATTCATAATATCGAATACGCTGGAATTTGTGCGTCCGATAAAGTTTTTGCTGTTTCGAAAAACACCAGAAATGTTATTATCGAAAAATATCAAATTCAGCCCGAAAAGGTTGAGGTTGTTTATAACGCAATCGAAGCTTCAACTCTTGCCAACCCACAAGACTACGACGAGCGAACTTATCGATATCTGGAATATCTAAAATCACAAGGTTATACGGTTGTAATGACCTTAACACGCTTTACAGTTCAAAAGGGTTTAACTTTCTTAATGCAAGCTATATCTGAAGCGGTTTCGAAAAATCCAAAAATTGCCCTACTTCTTGTCGGTGACGGCGAACAACGCAATGAGCTCATTAAAATGGCGAGTGATTTTCAAATTTCGAATAAGATTTTCTTCACAGGATTCTTGCGTGGCGATAAATGGCGCGATGCGTACGGTGTGGCAGATGTTTTTGTGATGAGCTCTGTGAATGAACCTTTTGGTTTAACGGCTCTTGAGGCTGCGCATTTCAACAATGCATTAATAATTTCAAAACAATCTGGTGTTGGCGAAGTTCTTCAAAATATTTTGCGATATGATTTTTGGGATACAAAAAAACTTGCGAGCCAAATTTATGAAGTCTCAACCAATAAAGAACTTTTGCAAAACTTAAAAAATGGCGTTAGAAAAGAATACGACCGAATTTCTTGGGGTGATATTGCTGAACAAATTATGGAGGAATTCATCCATTTAACAGAGGTAAAAAATGACTAAAAAATCAATAGTTCTTTATCTTCATGTTCATCAACCTTGGCGTGTTCGCGACGACCAAACACTTTTTAATGTTGGCCTTAATGAAAATTATTTTAGCGAAAAAAAGGGCTTAAAGCGCCAAAGTAATGGTGAGATTTTTCGAAAAGTTGCAGAAAAATCTTACATTCCAATGAATAATTTGCTTGAAAAACTTCTAAAAACACACCCTGAATTTAAATTCTCGTTCTCAATTACAGGAACTTTCATTGATCAGGCTCAACAATTTGCACCAGAGGTACTTGAAAGTTTTAAACGTCTCGTTCAGACTGGTCGTGCTGAGATTGTTGCTGAAACCTACTATCACAGTCTTGCTTTCTTTTTTGATCGTGAAGAATTTGAGGCTCAAGTTCGCGCACATCAGGCCAAAATTCGTGAAGTTTTTGGTGTTGAAACAACTGCTTTTCGAAATACTGAGCTTTCTTATAACGACGAGCTTGCTAAATGGGCTGACGATTTTGGTTTTAAAGCAATTTTAGCTGAAGGTTGGGATCCGATTTTACAGTGGCGATCACCGAATCATCTTTATAAACCAAAAAGTACAAAAAATATTCGGTTGCTTTTAAAAAATTATAAGCTTTCTGACGATCTCGCTTTCAGATTTTCGAATCAAAACTGGTCAGAATACCCTCTTACTACTTCAAAATATATCAGCTGGCTTGAATCTGCAAGCTATCACGGCGATTTAATAAATTTATTTATGGATTACGAAACTTTCGGTGAACATCAATGGGCGGAATCTGGAATTTTTAATTTTTTCGAAAGTTTGGTTTCAAATTGGCTACAGAACCCAAATCATGGTTTTAAGACTGTTACGGAGGCCGCAAAAAATGAACCAATTGCAGAAATTTCAATGCCTCAAACTATCACTTGGGCAGATACTGAACGCGATTTAACTGCTTGGCTTGGTAACTCAATGCAACAAGAGGCAATGAGATATCTCTACGCTTTAAAGCCACGCGTTTATAATTCGCATGACGGCAATTTGGTCGAAGATTGGCGCCGACTCACCACCAGTGACCACCCATATTATATGTGTACGAAATATTTCAACGATGGCGATGTTCACGCTTATTTTTCACCTTATAAGTCGCCATATGATGCTTTTTTGTATTTTATGGATGCACTTCGTGATATGGATTTTCGTTTGAAGGATATTTCTCCGCTTGAACCACAAAAAGTTCAAAAAACGCAGAAAATTCTTCAAAAAACACTTTCAAAAACCCAAAAAATTACAAAACGCAAGAAAATATTTGCGAAAATGCTTCATCAGAACCTAATGTTTGCAAAACGAAAGCGAGGCTAAAATGGCAAAAACGGTAATCTTAAGTAATGGAAACTTAAACATTGGACTGAATGAGTTTGGTTTAGTAAGCGATTTCTACTTTCCTGATAATGGCTACGAAAACCATACACTTGGCCGCGACCTTTTTCATCGTGTTGGTGTGAAGATTGGTAATGAATTCTCTTGGCTTCATTCTGGTGATTGGCAATTATCGGCGGAATATCTTGAGAATGCGTTAATTTCAAAAACTACTGCAAAAAATCACAATTTACAAATCCAGATTGAATTTACTGATTTTGTGGTGAGTGATTTTGATGTCTTTGCTCGCAAAATTAAAGTTAAAAATCTTGCCAATTACCCGCGTGAAGTTCAGCTTTTTTTGCATCAAAATTTTGCGATTAATAGTAGTTTTCATTTGGCTGATACAGTTCAATTTTTACCTTTCGAAAATGGGGAAAAGGCAATTTTACACTATCGTGGAAAGCGAGCTTTTCTAATTTCAGCGCAAAGGGTTTTTAAAAATTCGCAGCAAACAACTTTCGAAGATTTCAAACAGCATACTGTTGGGCTTTTTGGGATTGAAAACAAACTTGGCTCTTGGGTTGACGCTGAAGACGGTATTCTTTCGGGTTCAAATGTCGAACACGGACAAACCGATTCAGTGATTGGTTTTGATTTTTCACTTGGAGTTTTTGAAAGTGCCGTTTTTCAATATTCAATTTCTTGCGCAGACAGTCACGAACTTGCACGAACAAATTTTCAAAAAATGCGAAATTTCGGTTTTTCAAAATTTTTAACCGAAACTCAAAAGTCTTGGCAAAAATGGCTTTCACCTGCCCTTCGAGTTGCAAAAAAACTCGAACCAAAATATCAAAAAAGTTTCATTCAAAGTTTAATGTTGGTAAAATCTCATCTCGCAAAAACAGGTGCGCCAATTGCTAGCAATGATAGTGAAATGCTCAATCATGCTCGAGACGATTATTCTTATTGCTGGCCACGCGACGCTCTTTTTGCGATTTGGCCGTTAATTCGATTAGGTTATCGAGAAGAGCCGCAAAAATTCTTCGAATTCTGTAAAAATTCACTCACTTCTGGTGGTTTTATGATGCACAAATATCTGCCAAACGGCGAACTCGGCCCAAGCTGGCATCCATATTCTCAGGGTGGTGATTCTCGCAATTTACCAATTCAAATTGACGAAACGGCTGGAATTTTATTCTTGCTGGCACAATATTACAAAAAGTTTCGTGAAGATTCGATTTTGGTTGAATTTTATGATGATTTAGTCAAGCCGATAGCAGATTTTTTGGTTGATTTTTGTGATGAAAACAATCTTCCAAAACCAAATTACGAACTCTGGGAAATGGATTTTCTTTCAACAACCTACTCAACTTCGGTTGTTTTTGCGGCACTTTTTGCGGCCTCAAATTTGGCCCAAATTACAAATCGTGCCCACGATGCCAAAAAATGGAGAGAAAAAGCTTTAGAAATTCGAACTGCAGCTCAAAAAGAGCTTTTCAACCCTGAGACTAACTATTTCTATCGCGGAATTTGGCCAGACGGCAATAAAGATTCAAAAATCGACTCTTCAAGTTTTTATGGTGCGTTTATGTTTAATCTCTTTGATTTTAAGAATGAAAAGCTCCATTCTGCTTTCGAAACTCTCGAAAATCGCTTCGACGCTCACCAGCAAATTGGGTTACCGCGTTTCGAAAATGACGTTTATTACCGTTTTAGTGATGATTACGAGGCAAATATTTGGCCAATCACAACACTTTGGCGAGCAGAGTTTTATATTGCGCTCGGAGATGTTTCGAAAGCAAAAGAGATCATTGATTGGGTTTTAGCACAGCAAATTTCAACTGGGATTCTACCCGAGCAAATTGATCCACGAGATTTAAAGCACCTTTCAGTCGCACCACTCACATGGTCACAAGCTGAATACGTCTCTGCACTTTTAGATTTGATTGCTTTCATGGAAGAAAAAGCATAAAAAGTACTTCCATTTTGATAATGACTATGATATAATTGTTGTAATGAAACTTATTTAAGGAGGAAAATGAGAATAAGGGCTACAAGATTTAATATCTTTAATTTTAAAGTTGCAAAATTTAAAAAGAAAAATGCAGCTTTAGCTATAATTTTAACAATTGCAGCTATCAGTGGTTATGGCGCATTTAAACATTTTGCTGTCGCGCAAAATGGTAATTTTGCTGATAATATAAAAACTTTTATGGAAATGATCTCAAAGAAGGATGATGGCTCAGAGAAAACTGAGTTTTATTCGGGTGAAGATATCATTATGAATTCACGAATAGAGGTTTCCAGTGATGGGTCAGGAAAATCCTATCCGAATGCTTATTTTCTTTTAAAAGTTCCAAAAGAATATTTAAAGTACGATCCTCGAGTAACAGCAACTTCTGATATAGTTTCAAATCAAGCTTATAGAGATGGAGATTACTATATCTATAAAGGAAAATACAGAGATTTACGAGCTGGATCAATTAATTCGATAAATTACATTATTAATTTTAAGAATCTTGATACGCCTGAAAATTACAAGCCAGAGATTATTCATGAGCTTTATGATAAGGATAATAATCTTTTAAGTAAACAAAGCAAGACTCTTAACACTCTTAAGCATGAACAGAAGATTAGTACTCATATTTATGTAATGCCTAATTATAAACCAGTTGCAGTATATACTAATAAGGAAAAAACAAATATTGAGTTTAGAGAAAATGATATCGACCTTGGATCAGCTCATGTTAAGATAGCTAGCGGGAATGATAGTCCTATTGGTGGTAAGCAAATTGCCTCAATTATATATAAGATAACTCTTCCTGAGTATACTAAACCTTCTCCGGACTCTATGAAGGACGGTGGTTGGACTTTTGATGAAAATACAAGAGTTGCAACTATTGATAAAACTAATAGTTATTCTTCATGGGGTGCATTTAGATATCCATATAAAGGACTTAAAATAAGATATCTTAAAAATACACCACATTCAGTTCTTAACAAACAAGTTGAGTTAAAACTTGAAGCTACCGTAAAGTACACTGACGGAACCTCTCTTAACTCGACAAGCACTGGAACATTTACTCCTACAGCTCTTGATTATACTGATGGTTTGGTTAGGTTGAAAAAAGCTTCAAGCTGTGGTGAATTAACCTGTAAAAATACTTCTAAATATATCGATGGTATAACCACCAGTTATATTTATGATATAGACAGCGTTGATTATAAAAATAGAAAAAATAATTTCTGGAGTATCGGTGTTTCTATTTTGAATGATGGATCTGGGGTTAGTCAACCAATCAACTATATTAAAGATAAAATCAATAATGATGAACAATATATAGAGAGTATTAGGTATTCATATTATTACAATAAGGGTCAACTATTTACAGATTTAGGTGTTTCGAAGCTTGATGTTTATGCAATTGATGCTAATAATATTGAAACAAAAGTCGGTGAAATAACTAAAAATAATTCAAAAGTTTCTCTGCCTTATGGGACAAAGGGTTTTAGATTGCAATTCCCTGAAGGTACAAAATTACCTTCAAATAATCATGCGTTTGGATCGGAAGCAGATTTTGGCTTTGAAGTGAGAACTAAGTTCTTTGATGTTGATAAAATTCGAAATTCAATGTCTCGACAAGGGCAAGAATATGTTGTAAAAAATAGTGCATTCCTTAACCTTGATGCTAATTCTCCAGAAAAAGAAGCTAGAGCAATCGCTGTTTTCGAGAAAGACAGAAAATTAGTTACTAATAAGATAGAACAAAACGGAACAACGAAAGAACCTATAACTACATCTGGAGGCCTAGTAGAGTTTAAAGTTGAAAGAAGTAGCGCTTCCATTAAAAATCCAGCCTATTATCTTCTATTCTCAGATAATCTCGGTATTGGTGATAAAGCTCAAGAATGTATAGACCAAGGCAATTGTTCTCTAGTTCGGAACTATAAAAATACTGGTAAGCAATTATTAAAAATCACAAATGATCACAATATGAGTGATGACGATTTTCGGCGTAATTTCGTATCAGAATTAATCAAAGTTGCAGATACAACTACAAATGGTGAATATACTGTTGATTTTATAACCACCTGGGATCCAAACGACCAATTCCGCTATGGTAATGGTAATGATGATCTTGACTTTAGTGGTGACGGAAGTACCAACTCAACAAACATTGCCCGCTCATCAACTAAATTTACTGTTTTAAAACCTGAGCAAGTTGCAATTAAAAAATATGTTCGCAAACACAATAATATTAGTTTTAAAAATAATATTGAAAAATTAAATCCAGGAGATTTGGTAGATTATCAGATTTCAATTATTAATAATTCAGATCGACCACTCCTAGCTTCTCGTTCACTCGAGGTTCTACCAACCGCAAATGATAAGAAAATTGTCGAGAATAATCAGGGTGTTCAAGAGAATCGCGGAAGTCAGTTCCCTGTTAAAATGACAGGTCCATTAAAAGAGCGAAACGGATTTAAGATTAAATATTCAACAGAAGAACCAGGCTCAAATCAGACTGAATCTTGGAATAAAAACTTTGTTGATAAGGATGCTATTTCTGATTGGTCTAAGGTTCGAATGATCAAGATCGAACAGGAACAAGGTTATGAAATGCCGGGTCGAACGGTTGAAAACTTTGATTTTACTGCTCAAATAGATCCTAATGCAGCAGATAATGCTATTGCAAATAACAGTATTGCTGTTACAATTGCTGCAAGTGGAAACTTGGTTGAATCTGACGTAGTTACAACAAAGGTTGGATATCCTGCAGTAGTTGAAGGAATCGCCTTTGAGGATAACAACAAAAACAATGTCTATGATGAAAACATTGATACACTTCTACCAAATTATACAGTTGAACTCTTTAAAGATGGTGAAAATACACCTTCTCAAACAGTAAAAACTGATGCACAAGGTCATTATAGATTTAGCACCAAAGATTTTACAACACATAAAGTGAAATTTACTAGAGATAACGCTATCGAAACCGTTGTTGCTGGTGACGACTTGAACGAAAAAGCAAGCCATGTAGTAGCAAATTCAACCAATCCAACTGTTGAAAGTTCAACCTTTAGATTTACTGATAATAACAAACACTATGTTCGAAATATCGGAGTTTTCCGCCGTCGTGGCTCGGTTGAAGCAAAGTTTGTCGATCAGAACGATAATGAACTTCAAAATAAAGTTACTGTAAAAGACAATGCTTTAGTTTCAGAGAGCTATACAGCTACAAAATCTAATGAAATTACTAAAGATAACTTGGTTTATGTCTTTGAAAAACTTAAAGATGGTTCTGCTCCAGAAACTGGAAATGTTGTAGAAAATACTCAAACAGTAACCTTTGTGTATAAACCAAAAGAAGGTGGAAAAGTTGAGGCAAAATTTGTTAAAGCTGGAACAAATCAAGAAATTAGCGCAGCTGAAACTGTTAAACCTGCTGGAGTTCAAGTTGGAACCGAATATACTGCAACTTCTAAGCCAGAAATTGTTGAAAACGGTTTGAAATATGTTTATGATAAGGTTGCAGCAAATAGTGCATCACAGAATGGCCGAGTTAAGGTTGATTCTCAGACTGTGATTTTCGAATATACACCAAAAGCTGGAAAACCAGTTTCTGCAATTTCGAAAATTGTTGGAACGAACGAAACAATCAATAATGTAGCTGTTGCTGCTGATGGAACACAAGTTGGAACACCATATTCAAATACACCAACACCAGAAATCACCCATAACGGAATTACTTACGTTTATAATTCTGTCTTAAAAGACTCTGCCCCATCGGTCGGAAATGTTTCCGAGCAAGAACAAACAATTCTTTACGGCTATATTCCAAAGAAAGGCGGACAAGTTCTTGCGAAGTATCTCGATCAAAATGGCAATGCAATTAAGAATACGAAAATTGTAAAAGCAACAGATACGCCAGTTGGTACGAATTATAGCGATGAGCCAGATTCAGAAATCACTACCGAAAATGGTTTGGTTTACACTTTCGAAAAAATCAAATCAGGTTCAAAGACTGGCAAAGTTGAAGTGAATTCGAAAGAAATCGCCTATCAATACAAACCAAAACTTGGAAAAGGTGTTAACGTTCGCTTAATTACTTCAAAAGATAAAACTGTTTTGAGTGAAATTACTCTCGAAAAAGACGGCAAACAAATTGGAACAACGTTTAGTTACACTCATCCAAAAGAAGTTACCGACAAAAAAGGTTTGGTCTATGAAGCTGAAGCTAACGCCAAGGCCGTAAATGGCAAGATTTCAAGCGAGAATCAGACTTTCGAAATTTCATACAAACCCAAAAAAGGTGGAAAAGTTAAGGCGAAATTTATCAAGCAAGATGGCCAAGAAATTCAGAATGCAGTAGAAATCGCTAAAGCTGAAACACAAGTTGGCACAGATTATTCTTCACAATCGCCAAAAGAAATCACAAAAGATGGCTTGGTTTATATTTTCGAAAAGCTTGCAAAAGATTCTGCTCCAGAAATTGGAAAAGTTAAGGCTGAAAACCAAACGATTACGTATATTTATGCTCCAAAGAAAGGTGGAAGTGTTATTGAGAGATTTATCGATCAAAACGGAAACCTAATCCAGCCTAACAATATTTTGCATAAAGCAGGAACGCAAATTGGAACTCCTTTCGAAAGTAATGGAGTAAATCGAATCGAGATTAATGGCCGAATTTACGAATTAAAGAAGGTTGAAGGCAAACAAAAAGGAAATGTTGA
Organism: uncultured bacterium; assembly: GCA_963527165.1. Lineage (GTDB taxonomy): Bacteria > Patescibacteriota > Saccharimonadia > Saccharimonadales > Saccharimonadaceae > Nanogingivalis. The sequence continues at coordinate 13,390 of CAURQO010000006.1, read as the reverse complement.
GGAAAACGAGATCTTTATCAACTACATTTTCGAAGATGTAACGAAGATTTCCGCACCAAACACTGGAGTTCTGCGAAATATTAGTATTTTCATTATCGCCCTCGCTACCGTAATTCTATCAATTATTACAGCACGAGCATTCAAAAAGCGAATAACTTTCTAATTTGAATTAACTAAATGAGCATCAAAACGGTGCTCATTTAAATTTAGTTTGATTTATATATTTTTATTTAACCTTGAAATTTACCAACCCAATAATTATCACCAACTCCAAACTGTAAGAAAATCAACAAAATAATATCAGGCTTTTCAGCCTGATATTTATTACATTGTGATTTTTTTAGTTGAGATCGATTCGTTCAAAATCCGGTTTTGTTTCACGGCTCTTCGCCCAGATTTTAGTGAATCCATTTTTTCTTTAATCTCTTTCGCCTTTTCGAAATCTTCAACCTTGAGATAAAGCGAACCTAGTGCTCTGAGAGTTTGGGGCCTTTCATCCAGATCAACCGCCTTTTCTAGTGCTGAGATAGCAAGTTTTTCTTTACCTAACTTTTCTAGTGCTCGTGCGTATGCGATGTATCGAGTTGGCATATTATCTTCAATTTCAAGGGCTTGTTCAAACGCTAGTGCAGCTTTTTGATAATTCTCAGTTTCAAGATAGATTAATCCAACATTATGGAGGCTTGAAGCACTACTTTCGAGGCTCTGAGCGATTTCGAAACATTCAATCGCATCATCAAACTTTTTCTGCCCCGCATAGATAATCCCCAAACGGTTATATGCTGTAGCGTTTCGTTCGTCGAAACGCAAAATTGTCAAAAGAATCTTCTCCGCTCGTAGATATTTTTTATCAATAATTGCCTCTTGTGCCGCACGCCATAATTTATCAATCTTCCCAGAAAAACTATCTGGAAGAGTGTTTCTTGCCGCAACTTCTGGATTTTTCAGAAAAATATAAGCAATTAATAAAGTAATAAAAACCAATACTAACATATATTCCTATTATAACATAAACGGTCAATGTTTGGCAAATTTAACAGACAATTAATTCGAGTAGTGCTAATTTGATATTACCGTTTTTGGTAATTTTATCATAAGCTTTAAGTGTTTTTTGAGCGTTTATCGCGCTATTTTCAGGATTTCGAATAAAAGTTTGATTGATAATTCTCAACAAAATCTCCAAAAATCTCAAAGTTTTTTCGCGATCTTTTAGGTCTTTCGAAATCAGCATTTTCTCAAATTTCGAACCCAAAAACCATCGTTTGGCAATTTCGGCAAGCTCCATCTGTTCATTAAAATATCTCTTCTCGCTCGCAAGTCTTTGAATTTCCCCCGGTAGACCACTCGCTAAAAACAAAATTCTCCTTTTACTGTCTTTATCCAATTTGGTTTTTTCGAGTATTTTCAAAGATTCTGCATCTGAAATTGGCTGAATCCGCAAAGTTTGCGCACGTGAAAGAATCGTTTTTTCGAAAGCGTTTCTATTCTCAGTTAGAAGTACAAAAGAGGTGTTTTGATTTGGCTCTTCAAAAAGTTTCAAGAATTTATTTTGCGCCTGTTCATTCATTTTTTCAGCATTCATAAAAACAAAACAGCGTTTTTTAACACTTTTTACGTTCGCTTTTTTCTGTAAAAATTCAATATCTTCAACATTAATGATTTCAGTTTTTTGTGTTCCATGAATCGTTGGCTTAAATTCGAATATCTGAATATCTTTCGAAAATTTCAGCTTTTTTAAAGCAAAATCAAAACCGTAGCCACGCGGAATTTCAATAATCGTGGCATGAGAATTCAGAATTGTTTGTTCAAAAAATCTTTCCATTGCTATAATTTAAAATCTTCTGGGATTTCTGCTTCAAAAACAATTCTTTGCGAATCTTTTCCACCATTTTTTGGCGGAATCGTAATCTCCAGACTTTGTGCATGTAAAAACATTCTATTTTCGGCTTCAGCCTTCGTAATAGTTTTATCATAAACCTTATCGCCCAAGATCGGATGATTTAAATAATTCAAATGAACGCGCAACTGATGAGTTCGCCCAGTTTTTGGTGTTAATTTCACTAACGAGAACTGCTCATTTTCACTTAAAACTTCATATTTTGTTTGAGCAGGCTTTCCTTTTGCGTGAACTATAAAAGTGCTCGGCGCAGAACCATTTCGAGCAATCGGTAAGTCAATTAAAGCTTTCTTCGGATTTAAAACGCCCTTAACAATTGCAACGTAATTCTTTTTTGTAGTTCGTTCAGAAAATTGTTTTTGAAGCTTTTTTGCAGCTTCATCATTTTTTGCGCCAATAATCACACCAGAAGTCTCTCGGTCGAGGCGATGGACAATTCCAACCCTGTTCGTACCTTTTGCAAAAGTTGAGCCACGGCTTTCAAAGAAGTCTGCAACTGTAAATTCATCATTTAGAGCACCTTTACTATGCGTTAGAACTCCTCGGGGCTTATTTATCACGATCACATTTTCGTCTTCAAAAATTATCGGAAAATCAATTTTTTCAGCTCTTTTCTCTGGAATTTCAATTTCAATTAAATCATTTTTATCGACGGCGTCTTTTGGCTTTTTCGCAACAACACCATTAATTTTGACAAATCCATTTTTGATATATTTCTGAATTGTTGCGCGCGAAAATTCGGGGTGTTTTTCCGCCAAATAGACATCAAGTCGAGTTTTCGAAGGAATATTTCGAAAAAGATAAATATCTTTGCCCTCAAAAGGTATTGCAAAACTAAGCATCGAATCGAGCGGATTTTCAATCAAATCTCCCTCAATATCACCAAAGTTTTTTCGAAGAATTTCGCGAATATAAAACTCATCATCTTCAGCCATTCCATCAACGACCACAAAAAACTTATTTTTATTAAATTTAAAAGTAAAAATTTCCGAGAATTCATCGGCGGATATTTTTTTGAGTTCTTCAATATGACGCGGAACATTTTCCTCGCCCGCAATCTGGAATTTTCGTAAAATTTTTAGAATATCGCCTGAATTAAATTTCGCCATTTTCACCTCCAAAATAGTCAATTTTCATTGCTTGCTTTAACTCCTTGAGAGTTTGTGCTGCAACTTTTTCGGCTTTTTCACTACCTTTTCGAAGAATTTCATAAATCGCTTCTGGATTTTTTGCTAATTCTTCTCGCCGTTCGCGAATTGGTTTCAAAACTTTATCCATTTCTTCCACCAAATATTTTTTAACAGCAACATCTCCTAATCCTCCCTTTTGGTAGTGCGCTTTCATTTCGGCGACCTTTCCCTTATCCTCAGCAAAAACATCAAGATACGCAAAAACAACATTTCCTTCAATTTTTCCAGGATCTTCAACTCGAATATGATCAGGGTCAGTATACATTTTCATCACCTTTGCGCGCATTTCTTCAAAAGAATCTGCCAAATAAATTCCATTATTCAAGCTTTTACTCATTTTTACATTCATTCCATTAATTCCCGGCAATCGGCGCTCGATTCCTTCTTTCGAAAGAATAATTTCCGGCTCAACTAATAAATCTACACTATAAGTTTGGTTAAACGATCGTGAAATCTCGCGGGTTAATTCAATCATCGGCAATTGATCTTCTCCCGCAGGAACATGAGTAGCTTTAAAAGCTGTAATGTCCGCAGCTTGTGAGATCGGATAGAACACAAAACCGCTCGGCACACCTTCACCGAAGTTTTTTTGCTTAATTTCAGTTTTTACGGTTGGATTGCGTTCAAGCCTAGAGATCGAAACGAGATTCGCATAAAACATCGCAAGTTCAGGAAGTTGCGGAATCTGACTCTGAATAAAAATTGTTGTTTTCAAGGGGTCGATTCCAGCTGCAAGATAATCTAGTGCAACTTCTAAAACATTCTCTCGAACTTTTTCAGGATTTTTAGCATTATCAGTCAAGGCTTGCGCGTCCGCAATCATAATAAATGTCTCAAATTCACCAGAATTTTGCAACTCAACACGATTCTTCAATGACCCAACATAATGCCCAATATGCAATTTTCCAGTTGGTCGATCGCCAGTTAATATTACTTTTTTACTCATTCTTCTCCTTTAAAATTTTATCAATCCCTTTCGAAACTTGCAAAATCATTGATTTTGTTGGATCGTGTGCACTCAAAACTCGTGAAGTTGTAATATTTGGGTTAATTCGCCCAAGCTTTCGAATATTTTTCCCAATCACTACAGGGTCAAAAGCACCGTAAATAATTTTAGTTGGTATCTTTGTTTTCGAAAGCACTGAGAACGTATCTTGCTCAACAATTGCCTCTTTTAGCGCTTTTCGAACTGGACGAAATTGCTCTTGAGAATTAAACCTATCAACATCAACAACACCTGCATCGATAACCCTATTTACAAATCTCATTGAGTCTTTTGGCTCTGAGATAATTTTTTCATAGCCCTTTTTTAAGATAAATTCCTGAATCGAATCGCGAGCTTCATCTGGTGAATAAATCGGGGGTGAAAGCAAGAAGATTCCATCAACCAGATTTGAATATTTTTTCGAAAACTCCGCCGCAACCAGCGAGCCCATCGAATGTCCAACCAAAAATAATGGTTTTTTGTTTTTTTTCATCAAAAAGGCCATTCGCCGGATTGCTCGGGCTTGAATGTTTAACTTTTGAACGCCATTCCATTTTGGTTTTGGTGATTTTCCGTGACCAATTAAATCCATGGCATAAATATCAAATTCACCCTCAATTTCAGACTCTGCCACTTTCCACATTCTAGCGTCGCTCGCAAGCCCATGAATAAAAACTACCACGGCTTGCGGATTTCTCAAACTTCGCATTTTTTCAATATTTAACCTATATGGAATGCGCAAAGTTTTATGCAAAAATGAATCAAACATTAAAAATATTATACCACATAACAGCCTAAAAATAAAGTTTACAAAATATAAAAAGCTCAACCATTTGATTGAACTTTTTATATTTGAAAGCTATTTCTTTCGCACTACAACAGCAGTAATTGTACCTAAGATAGAGAATAATCCAAGGATAATCATTCCGATAACGCTATTGTTTTGATTCTGTTGCTTAATTCGCAAAGCACCAGTATCAGGGTGTTTTAGCATTCGAGCTTTTTCGAGTTTTTCTCGTGCAATTCGTTCAGCTTCTTCAAGTTTTCGCTTATCGATTGATTCTTTTTTATTCTGAATCTTTATTTTAAGTTGCTCAAGATTCTCTTTTAATTCTTCTTTCTTTACAGGATCAAGAATTTTATCGATTGATTTTTCAATTTCATCAATATCAATTACAGGTAATTCGTCTGGTTTACTGTTATTCGCTTTAATTTCTTTTTCAGCTTCTTTCAGTAAGTTTTCAGATTCATCAACAGCTTCTTTATTGGTTTTCTCAAGCTTCTCAATCGCATCAAGTAAATCCTTTGCAGATTTTCGAACTTCTTCCACAGTCGGGTCTTGCTTAGCAACTGTTTCATTTGCTTTCTCAAGCAATTTCACAACATCTTTATCTTTCTTGATCCAATCTGGTTTTGTATCGTGTTTTGCGATAGCATCAACAACTGGTTTTTTGTCAGTTTTAACTCCGTTTAGAGCTTTATTGAGATCGTCTACTGCTTTTTCAAGTGCAGATTGTGAAGAGTTAGCACCATTCAAGACTTTTTCAGATTTCAAAATCTCAGCCCTGAGTTTATCTGAAGAATCCTTAGTTTTACCGTCAAGATTTACGCTTTTAGCTTTTTCGATAAGCTTTTGAAGCTCATCTTTCTTGTCATTTAAGTCTTTCTTAATCTTGTCGAGTTCTTTTTGGAAAATCTCTTTAACTTTTCCATCTTTTACCTCATCAAGAAGTTTTTGAGCATTTTTAATACTTTCAGGAGTTTTTATCTTCATCGCGTTTTCTGTTGCATTTTCAGCTGATTGCTGGCGAGTTTCTTCATTCTTTTCAGCCTTTTCGATTTCTTCAGCTAATTTTGCCTCCGCTTTTTGAACCTCTTCAAGTGTTGCGTCTGGATTGTTGAAAACTTTTTGCGCTTCTTCTTTCACTTTTACAACCTCTGGGAGATTTTTTAACCATTCCTCAAGTGTATTAACCGCACCAATTGCATCTTTCAAATCAGATTTATCTGGTCGTAAAACAGATTCTGAATTCTTAACCTTTTCAGTCGCTTGATCAATCTGATCTTGTGTTGCATTTGGATTGTTGAAAATGTCTTTAGCTTCTTTCAAAATCTCTTTATATTTCGCAATACTTTCAGCTGAATAAAGCACTAAATCTTTATTATTTCGCTTATTAATTTCATTATTCAAAGCGTCAGCATCAACAATTTCAATTTCTCGGTCAATAGTTGCAGAAATATTATTGTTATTTGTCGCAGTATAGCGCAAAGTGTAGCTACCTTTTGCAGGATTGGCGATATTTAAATTAATGTCTGCTGCGTTATTTGTTAGAGATTTCAAGCCAGATTCTACATCCGTTGCAGTAACTTCAGAAATTTTCGCACTAATATCTGCACCTTTTCGCGCAGTTATTTTTGAAGGAGTTTGTGTATTGAAAACTGGAGCAGTGTCATCATTAGTATAACTGATTTTTAACTGGAAATCATAAATCTCTTGACCATTGTTGGTAGCATTTACAATACCTGTAACCCTCTGACTAAATCCAACCGTTGTTTCAAGTGTTGTTGCAGTTGTTTCAAGCTTAATATATCCACCATTTTGATCTGGATTTCCAGTTTTATCAACATTTTTTACAACAGCGTTTTCCGAGATTGGAATTACGGTTCCATCGATAGCTTTTAATGGGTTTTCAAAAACTTTTGAATGGACGGTAACTTCAGGCCTTTGATTGTTAAAGGTATTTTTAGCAAAACTAAATTGATTATGGAAATTTGTAAGTGGTGCGTTTTTAAGTGGTGAAAAATCTTTAATTTTATTGTCTTCAAGTGCCACAATTTTTAAATCAGGCTTATTTTCTAAGGCGCTAATATCCTCAATTTTGTTAACATCTGCAACAAAATATTTTAATTTTGACATATTTCTAAGGGAAGAAATATCTTTAATCGAATTTCTAAAAATCTGTAAATTCTCAAGATTTGTTAATTTTGCTAATTTTGATATATCGGTTAGATTTGAGTTTCGAACAATAAATAGACTTTTTAATTTTGTAAGATTTTCAAGAGGAGAAATATCTTTATAGTTACCTCCTGTTAGGCCAAGACCTTCAAGATTAGTTAAAAATTGTAAACCATCAAGGTTGCCGTCACCAGGATAAACCAAATCGACACTAAAAATAACACCTTCTACTAATGCAATATTTCTATCGGTGAGTGTTGTAATAGTCTTTAACTTACCAAAAGTAAGATCAGAATCTGGCATATTAGCATTACCTAAAACCTCTTTAATTCTGTTTCGAAGATTATCCGAAGGTATTTTAACTACATAATCATCCGGTGCATTTTCCGGTGTCATTGTATTTACTGAATTTTGAACCTCAGCATAAGTTGTATTGCCGTTATTCTTTTGGTTTAATTGAACTCCATAATAAACCGTTCCACTAAGAACGGCAACCGAGATCGCAATCGCCGGTGTCAAGATTTTCTTATCTGTTACTTTCATATTATCCTCTTCAAATTCATTTATCATAACCATTATATCACACCAAGAAATATTCTTCAATCACAAAAAAAGAACAAGCTTCTTTCGAAAACCTGTTCTTTTTATATATTCGAAACTTTGAACTACCAAACTTTTAGTAGCAATTCACCACCAAGTCGTTGTTTTTTAGCTTCGAAACCATTCATAACACCTTTTGATGTTGAAAGTAGAACCATTCCGCGACCACTTTTAACGCGTGGGATTTCTTCTACACCAACATACATTCGGCGTCCTGGTTTACTCATTCGAGTTAATTCATTAAAGCGAGCAGCTTCACCTTCTTTTGTGATTCTAACCACCAAGATATCGCGAGGTTTTGCTGATTCAACTTCAACAGATTCAATATAGTTAGCTTTTGCAAGCTCTTTCGCTACAACTTCTTTCAATTTGCTTGAAGGCACGCGAATTTCATTCTTGCCAACCATTGCCGCATTTCGAATGCGAGTTAGAAGGTCGGCGATTGGGTCAGTTGATTGTAATGACATAGTCTCTCCTTCCTTCTACCAACTACTTTTTGTTACGCCTGGGATTTCACCCTTTGAGGCTTTAACGCGGAAAGTGATTCGGCTCATACCAAATCGTCGCATATAACCGCGTGGTCGACCATCAAAGTTATCGCGGTTTTTTAGTCGTGTTGGACTTGAATTGCGTGGAAGCTTTTGAAGACCTTCTTGGTCACCAGCAGCTTTCAATTCGGCGCGTTTCGCAGCATATTTTTCAATCATTTTTTTGCGTTTCAAGTCTTTTGCAATCATTGATTTTTTAGCCATTTACGCTTTTCCTTTCTTTTCAAATGGAATTCCGAATTTTTCAAGCAATGCTCGGCTGTGAGCTTCACTTTCGTTTTTAATTACGAAAGTCACTTGAAGTCCATGAAGAATTTGAGTTTCTTCGAAAGTTAGTTCTGGGAAGATTGATTGTTCCAAAATTCCCAAGTTATAGTTTCCACCTTTATCAAAACCTTTTGCACCAACGCCATGGAAGTCTCGTACGCGAGGCAAAGCCACATTTGTTAGACGATCAAGGAATTCATACATTCGGTCACTGCGCAAAGTTACACTATAACCAATTGGCGCACCCATTCCACCGCGAATTTTGAAAGTCGCAATAGATTTCTTTGGTAGACGTGCAACTGGAACTTGACCAGTAATTTTTGTAACTGTATTTTTTACAGCTTCTTGAAAACGTTTGTCTTCTTTCTTTTTACCTGTTCCTACGCTAACAACGATTTTTTCAAGCTTTGGAACTTGGTGGATATTTGTTAGCTCTAGTTCGCTTTGGAGTTCTTTAACAATTGTATCTTTGTAAAGAGTTTTCAAGCGAGGAACATAAACAGTAGTTTTAGCCATTATTTATCTCCTTTTTTGCTTGATTTAGCGCTTTTAGCTTCTACTTTTTTAACTTTGTGAATTGGAGTTGGAACATGAATATCCTTCACTCCACCACGTGGATTGAATTGATTTGGTTTGATGTGGCGATGTTTTTTACCAACACCCTCAACCAAAACGGCGTTTTTCTTTGGAAGAACTTTTACAACTTCTCCAGTTACACCTTTATCTTTTCCACTGATAATTACAACATTATCACCTTTAACAATTCCATTTAACGCCATATTAGAGCACCTCCGGAGCTAAGCTGATAATTTTGCTATATCCCAAATCACGGAGTTCGCGTGGCACTGGACCAAATACACGAGTCGCTTTTGGAGTTTTGTCGTCAGCGATAATTACGGCCGCATTATCATCAAAACAAATAGTTGAACCATCTTTTCGACGAATTTGGTCGCGTGTTCGCACAACAACAGCTTTCACAACTGATTTTTTCTTAACGTTACCAGTTGGGTTAGCATCTTTAACGGTAGCAACAATGATGTCACCAACGCGTGCATATCGGCGTTTTGAACCGCCAAGAACACGAATGCAAAGGATCTCTTTTGCACCACTGTTATCTGTTACTTTAAGTCGGCTTTCTTGTTGAATCATTACGCCTCCTCTTTCAATTCTACTGAACCTCGAGCCTTTTCAACAACTTCAACTAAAGCAAAGCTTTTAGTTTTCGAAATTGGTCGAACTTCTTTGATAACAACTTTGTCGCCTTCACCAGCTTCATTATTTTCATCATGAGCAGTATATTTTCGAGTTACAGTATATTGTTTGCCGTAAATAGGGTGTGTTTCACGGCTATGAACTGTTACGGTGATAGTTTTGTCAGCTTTAGCGCTAGAAACAACACCTGTCAATGTAGTCGCCATATTAGATTTCACCTTTCTTTACGAATTTAACTTTTACTGGAAGTTTGTGACCTGCAAGTCGCATAGCTTCGCGCGCAACTTCTTCTGAAACACCGTTCATTTCGAACATAATTGTTCCAGCTTTAACCTTGGCCACAAAGAATTCTGGATTTCCCTTACCGCTACCCATTTTCACATCTTGTGGTTTTCGAGTAACTGGCGTATGAGGGAAGATTCGAATCCAAACTTGACCACCACGTTTAATATAACGAGTCATCGCAGTTCGGGCTGATTCGATTTGTCGTGAGTTGATTCGCTCGTTTTCAAGGCTCATCAATCCGTAATCACCGAAAGCAACAGTGTTTCCACGAGTTGCTCGGCCTGGATTTTTACCCTTTCGAACTTTTCGGTGAGCGGTTTTCTTTGGTAATAAAATAGCCATTACTTATCGTTCCTTTCACCTTTATTAATCCAAACTTTCACACCAATAATACCAGCAGGAGTTTGTGAACGTGCTCCGTGATAATTGATATCTGCACGAATCGTGTGAAGTGGCACTGATCCTTCCGAGAATTTCTCTCGGCGACTCATTTCGGCACCATTCAAACGACCAGCAACTTCAATTCGAACACCTTTCGCACCAGCTTGCATTGTACTTTGAAGAGCCATTTTTACCGCTCGGCGGAAGTTAATTCGACGTTCAAGTTGTCGTGCAATGTTTTCAGCAACAAGTTTAGCTGAAAGTTCAGGTCGACGAACTTCTTCAATATTAATTCGAACAGGTAGGCTAACTAATTTTTCAAGTTGAGTTTTCAACTCTTGAACACCAGCACCACCACGACCAATTACAACACCAGCTTTCGCAGTATGAATTGAAACCGTAATAAGATTTTCTGTTCGTTCGATTTCAATCCGATCAATAGTTGGTCGGCTTTCAAATCGTTTTTCGATAGTTTTTCGAATTTTGTCGTCTTCAATCAAGAATTTCGCAAAATCTTTTTTCTGAGCAAACCATCGTGAATCCCAGTTTTTATGAGCTTGCAAACGGAAGCTAATTGGATTAACTTTTTGACCCATTATTTGCTCTCTTTCTCTGCTTTTTTAGTAGCAGTCTTTACTTCAGCTTTTTTAGCTGGAGCTTTTTTCTCTTTAACAACGCCGGAAACTTCGACCAAAATGTTTGAAGTTTTCTTTTGGAAAGGAAGCGCCATTCCTCGCATATGAGGTTTAAATCGCTTCAATCGTGATCCAGCAGTAACCGACAAAGTTGTGATTACAAGAGTTTTTGGATCAGCATTATCATTGTTTTTTGCATTAGCTGCAGCTGATTGAATAGCTTTTTTAACAGCCAAAGCACTTCGGCGTGGAGTGTGATCAAGAATTACCAATGCGTCAGCAACAGTTCGACCACGAACAAGACTTGCCACGATCGAAACTTTTCGTGGAGTCTGACCAATACCTTTAATATAGGCACGAGTTGTTACATTAGCCATTATTTCTTATCCTTTCCGCCGTGTTTTCGGAATTTGCGTGTTGGGGCAAATTCACCAAGTTTATGTCCAACCATATTCTCTGAAATATAAACAGGAATATGCAATCGACCATTGTGAACAGCGATAGTTCGACCAACCATTTCTGGTGTAATTGTGCTTGAGCGAGCCCAAGTTTTAATCACTGTTCGGTCATCAGCTCCAAGAGCCGCTACTTTTTTAGCAAGCTTGAAGTCGATAAACGGACCTTTTTTCAATGAACGACTCATTTATTTTCTCCTCTTAGCTTCGTGACGACTCTTCACGATAAATTTATTAGTACTCTTGCGTCGGCGAGTTTTGTAGCCGAGAGTTGGTTGACCCCAAGGTGTGCGTGGAGTTGAGCGACCAATTCCATGTCGTCCACCGTCACCACCACCGTGTGGGTGATCTACGGCGTTCATAACAACACCGCGAACTGTTGGACGAATACCTTTACGGCGTTTTCGACCAGCAGAACCAAGTTTCACGTTCTGGTGCTGGATGTTTCCAACTGTTCCAATTGTAGCTTCAGCTTCCAAACGGAATTTTCGAACTTCGCCCGAAGGCAATTTAACTTGCGCATAATCACCTTCTTTCGCCATCAACTGAGCTTTTGCACCAGCTGATCGCACCATTTGTGCACCTTTTCCTGGTGTAATTTCAATTGCATAGATCAATGAACCAACAGGAATTTCTGAAAGTGGCATTCGGTTTGAAGCTTCAATTTCAATATCTTTTTTACCAGTTTGGAAAACTTTTCCCTGGAACATTGAAGTGTCAGCCAAAACGTAGTAGAATTTTCCGTCTTGATCTTGAACTCGAGCAATTCGTGCACTTCGGTTTGGATCATATTCGATTTCTCGAACAGTCAAAGTTAAACCTGTTGGCAATTTGTGAGTTAAGATTCGGTAATGTCGTTTAACACCACCACCTCGGTGTCGAACCGTAATTCGACCAGAGTTGTTACGTCCAGCATTTTGCTTTTTCGCTTTCAAAAGACTTTTTAGCGGTTTTCGAGTTGTAATTTCGCTATAGTCTTCAGTCGTCATACCGCGTCGAGCAGGAGTTGTAGGATTATACTTTTTGATAGCCATTACTTCTTCTCCTCAGCAGTTTCAGCCTCTGAACTTTCAAAGATTGCAATTTTATCACCTTCTTTTACAGTCACGTAAGCTTTCTTGATATCTTTTTGAGTTGTTGAACCAGCAACGTATCGTTTTGGATTTCGAGATTTGTTGATTCGTTTAACTTTACCAGCTTGAACAACAGTTCGAACGCCAGTTACAGTTACTTCAAACTCTTTTTCAATCGCTTCTTTGATTTGATTTTTATTCAAAGTTAGCGGTACATTAAATACGTAAACATTTTTTGTTGTAGAAAGAGCATAAGCTTTCTCAGTTGCACGTGGAGTAATAGGTTTAATTGCCATTATTTTTCTCCTCCTAGCCAGCTTTCAATTGCTTCAATTGCTTTTGGTGCAATAACAATGTGATCAGCGTTCAAAATGTCGAACACATTTAGATACATTGGTGAAACAAGCAAAGCTTCACTAATATTATTTGTTGCACGAATTAATTCGTCTGTTTTTTCAGCAACGATAAGAACTCGTCGATTCAAGTTATTCTCTTTCAAGAATTTTGCAACTTCAGCAGTTTTACCAGTTGTTTTAATATCTACAACAAGAACTTTATCAGCCTTAACTGTCAAAGCTTGTCGAAGAGCAACTCGTTTTGAAGTTTTTGAAATTTTCTTAGTATAATTTTCATTACCGCGTGGTCCAAAAACAATACCACCGCCTCGCCAGATTGGGTTTCGAATTGATCCAAATCGTGCACGACCAGTTCCTTTTTGTCGCCATGGTTTTTTACCACCACCACGAACTTCACCGCGTTGTTTTGTTGTGGCACTTGCCAAGCGATTATTTGCTAGGTAAGAATCGTAGGCAAGCTTCAAAAGCTCGTGATTTCGAACTTCAACTGCAAAAACGCTTTTTGGAAGAGTTGTTTTTTCAGCCATTATGCTTTACCTCCAATGCTGAT
>CAURQO010000005.1:0-23769 GCA_963527165.1 uncultured bacterium | reverse complement strand
AATCGTGGCGATTTTAGCTTTTCTAACTTGGCAAAATTACAAAAAAATCGATAAACTCACCGTAATGAATACTGACAGTGTTCTTTTGGCATTGGAGATCCCAAAAACAAACGATAAATCAGAGCTTGCTGCCGAACAACTACTTGCTAGCCTACATGGAATTCTGCGTGACTCAACCGAACTTAAAAATAATAACGGAGTTCAGGAACATTTGAGTTTTGAAATCGTATCTGTTAATGGCGCGATTCGATTTTATGTCTGGGTGCCAAGAACTCTTCAAAGTTTTGTGGAGGGGCAGATTTATTCGCAATATCCGACAGTTCAAATTTATGAATCGAAAGAAGATTACACCGCAAACTCCGAAAATAAACACGTGATTTATTCAAGTGAAATTGATTTGATTGAAAATGAAGCTCTACCGATTAAAACTTTCGACGGTTTTGAAGTCGACCCTTTAGCCGGAATTACCGGAACTCTTGCCAAACTCGATGGAACAAACGATCAGCTTTGGATACAAGTTTTAGTTCGACCTGTTGCTGATGATTGGCATAAAAAATCTGATGAATGGGTGAAGAAAATTAAAGCCGGCAAGAAAGCTTTCAAGATTGATTGGAAGTATATTTTGCGAATTTTGGAAGCGCTTTGGATTCCACCAGAAGGTTCGGAAAATGCAAAAAAAGAACCATCAGATCGCGATAAAACTCGAATTTCAAAAGCAGAAGAAAAAGCTACAAAACTTGGTTATCAAGTTAAAATTCGCTTAGCTTATTTGGGTGAAGATGAAAATACTGCAAGGCTTCAGATCCAGGCGCTAACTGGAACTTTTAAACAATTCAATAGCACAAACTTAAACGGATTTAAATCATCAAACTCATCACTCGATAGAGACAAAATTCGAGATTTTCAGTCGAGAATATTCTTCGATAATGGCTACATTCTAAACATTCAAGAACTCGCCAGTATCTGGCATTTACCCCACACGAATGTAGAGACGCCGAATATTGTTTGGGCTTCAAGCAAAACCGCCGAACCACCTTCAAAATTACCAATCATCACTGGTGATCGAGCACATGATGAAAATATTTCTGCTTTTGGCTTAACGAATTTCCGAGGAATTAATCACCAGTTTGGAATGCTTCGCCGCGACCGTTCGCGCCACCTTTATATTATTGGTCAAACGGGAACTGGAAAATCTGGATCACTTGAGCTTCTTGCACTTTCAGATATTTTTCACGGAGAAGGTTATGCAATCATTGATCCACATGGTGATTTTGCGCAAAATAATATGCGATTTATTCCCGAACATCGTCTTAATGATGTAATTTACTTTAACCCCTCCGACACTGAATTTCCGCTTGGTTTCAATCCACTTGAAGTTACAGATCCAAGTCGAAAATCAAACATTTCTTCCGAGGTTATCGGTGTTTTAAAGCGTATGTTTGGCGATTCTTGGGGTCCTCGGCTCGAATACATTTTGCGTTTCACACTTCTTGCACTTCTTGATCGACCAGAAACAACAATGCTTGACATTGCTCGAATGCTTACAGATAGCGATTTTCGAAAAGAAACACTAACTTATTGTAAAGACGACTCTGTATTACAATTTTGGAAAAAAGAATTTGGTCAATGGGGTGAAAAGCAGGTAAATGAAGCTATTGCACCAATCTTAAACAAGGTTGGAGCTTTCACAGCTAACCCTATTATTCGAAATATTATTGGACAGCCAAAATCAACCTTTAATATTCGCCAGATCATGGATGAAGGTAAAATCTTGGTTGTAAATCTTTCGAAAGGTTTGATTGGTGAAGACAATGCCTCAGTTCTTGGCTCTTTCTTGGTGACAAAAATTCAGCTCGCAGCTCAATCACGCGCCGATATTGAACGGCTCGAAGATCGCCGACCGTTCCATCTTTATGTTGACGAATTCCAAAACTTTGCTACCGATTCTTTCGCAGTAATTCTTTCAGAAATTCGAAAATACGGTCTGACACTAACCGTTGCTAATCAATACGTTTCACAGATGACCGATAGCGTAAAAAATGCGGTCTTTGGAAACGTTGGTTCGATTATTTCTTTCCGCGTTTCGGTTGAAGATGCTCCAATTTTAGCTGAACAATTTAAGCCACAGTTCGACGCTTCAGATCTAATGAGTTTAAATAACCGCCACTTTGTAATGACAATGATTATTAATGGAGAAAAATCAACACCATTTAGTGCAACAACCTTAACTTTACCAAAACCATTTAACGATTTAAGTGCAAAAATTATCGAAAATACTCGCCGTAATTATAGTACACCACGCGCTGTAATCGAACAGCGAATTCGTGATATTTTAGTTCCACCAAAAGAGTTAATGACCAAAGCTTGGGCGGAAAGAAATGGTGTTGAATTTTCACAAAAAGTCCAAGAAAATGTTTTTGCGCCAGTTAAAAATCAAGGAATTTCAAACCAAAAATCACAGAACATAAAACCGGCACCAAAACCACAAAATTTCGCACCAATTCAACCAATGTTTGAAGCAAAAAAAATTGATTTTTCTAAAGCGTCAATTGATCCAAAAAAGATTAGCCCAAACTCTGCTGAACAAAAAGAGCCTAACTTAGGTTTAAAAGATCTTTCGAAAGCGTTTGCAGAAAAAGGAATCGAAATTCCACAAACCTCAAAAAAGCGCCGAAAGCCACGAACCAAGAAACTGGATCTTCAACCGAGAGAAGCGCGAAATGATTTAGAAAATCTAAAAAGTCAACATTAATCATAAATATAAAACTTGATAAAACAAAGATAAATTGTTAAAATTTATTGTATAAGAAAGGAATTTAATGAGTAAAAATTTAATTGAAGCTAAAAACCTTGTCAAAGTTTATCGCGACGGAAACACATATTTTAAGGCGCTGAATAATGTTTCATTCGAAATTGAAAAGGGTGAAAGTGTAGCGATTATCGGAAAATCAGGTAGCGGAAAATCAACACTAATGCATCTTTTGGCAGCACTTGACAAACCAAACGAGGGCGAAATTCTAATTAATGGTCAAAATATCGCTAAAATGAAAAAACGCGACTTGAACAAACTTCGAAATCGAACTTTTGGTTTTGTTTTTCAACAATTTTTTATGAACCCTAAAGATACGGTTTTACAAAACGTAATTCTTCCACTTAAAATCGGGGGTATTTCTTCGCGAAAGCGTAAAGAAATCGCTTTAAAAGCTTTGGAAGCCGTTGAGTTAACTGATAAAGCTAAGAATAAAGCCTCAAATCTTTCTGGCGGACAAAAACAACGCGTTTGCGTAGCACGAGCAATTGCAAATTCACCGGAAATTATTTTTGCAGATGAACCAACAGGGAACCTTGATTCGAAAACCAGCAAAAAAATTGAAGATTTACTTTTTGGTTTAAACAAAGATAATGGAATTACGCTAATTATTGTAACCCATGATGAAGCTTTGGCACAGAAATGCGACCGCCAAATTCGAATTCAAGATGGTCAAATTATTTCGAAAGGAGAAAAATAATGAAATTTTTAGATATGGTTGGAACTTCAGCCTCAAATTTATGGCGAAATAAAGGTCGCACATTTTTGACTGTTATTGCAATTTTTATTGGTGCTTTTACAATTACACTAACTTCTGCTGTAAATTCAGGTGTGAATGATTATATCAATCGCCAACTCTCGATTTTCGGAAAAGAGAATAAAGGTGTGCAAATCGTTAAAAAAGTTGAAATGAATGGCATATCGGGCGGCTTGCAAGAATATAAAGAAGGTGAAACTGGAGGAAATCAAGACCAATCATTATATTCAACACCTTCACTCGCAAAAAGCGATATTGAAAAGCTTAAAAAAATTGAAGGTCTTGAAAATGTAAAACCAGCCGAAAATATTTTAGGTGATTATATCGAAGGCGCGAATGGTAAAAAATTTGTCGCTGGAAATATAACTTCAATTAACGAGAATACTGACGTTAAGCTTGATATTAAAGCTGGAAAAGATATTTCAACAAAAAATGAAGCTGTAATTTCGCAAGATTATATTGAGAATCTTGGCTTTAAAAATGCTGAAAATGCACTTGGTAAAACTATTAAAATGCAGTTTTCAAATCAATTTAATGGCGAGAAAAAAGTTTATGACTTTAAAATTTCCGGCGTAATGAATAAAAACTTGGTACAAAACCAATTAACCATAATTTCAAATGAATTTAAAAAAGAAATTTTAGCATTCCAACAAAAAAATATGCCAGAAGCCCAAAAAGAAAAGTATTTTGCGGCAACTGCAACTCTAAAGCCAGAATTTCGAAATGAAGAAAAACTTCAAATGATAAAAAATGCCGGCGATAAAGAAAAATATACTATTACAACTTATGCTGATCAAATAAAAAATCTTACAAATGTCGTGAATGCAATTACTGGCGGATTGACAGTTTTCGGCTCAATCGCTCTTCTTGCAGCTAGCTTTGGTATTATCAACACACTTTACATGAGTGTGCGTGAACGAACTCGTGAAATTGGCTTAATGAAAGCTATGGGACTTTCAAATGGAAAAATCTTCCAACTTTTCAGCATTGAAGCAATCTTAATTGGCGTAATTGGCTCAATTTTAGGAATTATACTAGCTTCATTAGCTGGGGCGGCTTTGAATAATTTCGCAACAGCAAACTTCCTCAAAGGACTTGAAGGTTTCGAACTTACAAAATTCACATTACAAAATAATACAGCCATTACCATAGCTATTGCGCTTGTATCATTTTTAGCTGGTGCCTTACCTGCTCGAAGCGCAAGTAAAAAAGATCCAATCGAAGCTTTGAGATACGAATAAATGGCTCGAAAACACCGAATTTCACAAAATTTCTTGCGTTCGCCACGAATTGCGCTGATGCTCGTTGGGCATAGTAATATTCGAAAACGCGATTTTACGCTAGATATTGGCGCTGGAAGCGGTGTTTTTACTTTTGCTCTTAGTAAGAAATCTGCACAAGTTTTAGCAATTGAGTTTGATGGCGAAACTTTTAAAAAATTAAAAAATAACACTAAAAACCTTGAAAATATTGAGGTTTTGCGTGCGGATTTTTTACATTTTAATCTTTCAAAACTACCTCAAAACTATAAAGTTTGTGCGAATATTCCATTCCATTTGAGCTCACCTATTATTCAAAAACTCATAAATGCTCAAAATTCACCAAAAAGCATTTATTTAATTCTACAAAAACAATTCGCACGTAAGCTAATTGCTAGTGAACAAAATTTCACTTCAGCTCTGGGCGCGAAAACTTTTCCTTTTTTCGAAAATAAAATAAAGAAACCTCTCCGCAAGACCGATTTCACGCCACCACCAGCCGTTGAAACTGTATTTTTTGAAATGAAACGGCGAGAAACTCCACTAATTTCGAAAGAAGAACAACCATTTTTTAACAATTTTATCGATAAAATGTTTGCCACTCCAGAATTTTACAAAAAACATTGCGGTTTAAAGTTTAAAACCAAAAAACCAAGCGAATTAAAGGGCGAAGACTGGATTGAAATCTGGCAATTTAATGAAAATTTTGATAGAATGGAGTAATTATGGCACGAAAAATTAAATTTGAAACAGTTAAGTTTGATAAAATCACCCCCGGCGGGCAGGCTTTGGGAACGCTCGAATCGGGCAAAAAAATCTTTGCGTGGGGTGTTTTGCTAGGCGAAACCGCCAAAGTTCAAATCACTAAAAATAAATCAAGTTTTTCGGAAGGTTTTGCGGTTGAAATTTTCGAAAAATCGGCTGAAAGAATTGAACCAAAAGATAGCGAAAGTTTTCTTTCAACCAGTCCGTGGCAGATTTTTAATTTTGATTTCGAACAAAAAACTAAGCAAGAGTTAATACTTGAGAGCTTCCGCCAAGAAAAAATTGAGTTGAAAAATCAAGAAGAATTTTATTCTGACGGAAAAATTTTTGAATACCGCAACAAAGTGGAATTTTCATTTTGGTGGGAAAAATCCGAACAAGACGAAAACGATGGCGATTTAAACTTGGCATTTTTTAAACGTGGCGGAAAGGGAAAAATCCCGGTAAAAGGCACGAGTTTGGCAATGCCAGAAATCAATCAAGCTGGCCGAAAAGTGCTTGAAATTCTGCGCGCAAGAAAAACACCAAGCCGGGATTTAAAAACTTTACTAATTCGTGCTAGTCAAAAGGGCGAAATTTCAGCCCAACTTTATGTGAAAGATGAAAACTTTGCAATTTTTAGCAAACAAGAACTTTCGAAGCTCAACTTTAAAAACTTCGAAATTATCTTTTCGAATCCAAAGTCGCCAGCTAGTGTGATTACCAAAAGACTCCAAAGCTCAACCGACCAAAAATTACAAGATTCTGTACTAGGAATTGATTTTAATTACGCAACAGAAAGTTTTTTTCAAATTAATTTGCCGGTTTATGAGCAAGCTTTGCGTGATATGCAAAAGTTCATCGATACATCAAAACCAACAGTTGATTTATATTCTGGCGTAGGTTCAATTGGCCTCACGATTGGCGCGGGCGATTTAACCTTGGTAGAAATTAATAAATTTGCAGTGGATGAAATGCAAAAAAATATCAAAAAACTAAATAGAGAAGAAACTACAAAAGCTATCTTGGCACCAAGCGAAAAAGCGTTGGAATTTATCAAGAAAGGCTCAAACTTAATCGTTGACCCGCCAAGAGCCGGAATGAACCGCGAAGTTTGTGAGAAAATTCTTGAAATTGAGCCAGAAAAAGTGATTTATTTAAGTTGCAACCCAGCAACCCAAGCGCGCGACGCAGCAATTTTAAGCAAAAAATATGAAATAATTTACGCGCGCGGATACAATTTCTTCCCAAGAACTCCGCACATCGAGAATTTAATCGTATTAAAATTAAAAATGGACTAATTGGTAGGTTTTAGAAATATTCTACTGTTAATATATGATTTGCCATATTTTTCTTCTTTTTTACACCCTTTTAATCTTTGTTTAATTAGACCTCCGTCACAACACACAAATGAAAATTAAATAGTTTTTATTATTTTTATTTTTTTCGTTTTTGGTGATAGTGATAATGATATAAAAAATACCATCGATGATGATTGTGGCGATATGATGATAAACCCAGAAAAAATAACAATCTATAATCACCGTAAGAAAAAATATTCAAGAAAAAGCAATATTTTTGTTATACAGTTTATATAGTTATCTTAATAAGGTTCAAGTATAGTTAAGCTATACCAGTTAGTATAATATATAAAAGAATTATCTCTCTTACGGTGGTTATAAATTGTTAAGGTATTATGGGACTTTTGTATCGCCCCGTTTATTCTTCAAAAAATTTTAGTGTAATCTATCTACACAATATATATTATACTCTAATGTGTAATTTTAACAACCTATTAGGCAAGAGAGAGCATATCACCCAAGCTAAAATCAATCTATTTGTTATTTATTCTTAATCCACAAAAAAAATCGTAAGTCTTTTTTATTTCGAAAAGTTCCAAATTACATTAAATTAAAACAACTCTTTTTGCGAGAGTTATTTTTTATTTTGCTCGAAAGAATAAAATTTTTGCACCAGAATAAAGCTTTTCACTTATTAAAAATAAGTTTTCTGCTTCGAAATTTTCAAGCTCTTTTGGTTGCGAAAGGACTAAAATTCCGCCAGCATTCAACCTTTTAGAAAGCTTTTCAATCGTTGGAAATTGGGGATCGTAATATGGCGGATCGGCAAAAATTACATCAAAAGTTGGAATTTCAGAAATTTCACCAAGCTCAAACTGTGACTGCGTAGAACTTAACCAGCCTGAAATAGATGAACGAACTAATTTTGTTGTACCAGATTCTGGATTTTTTTTGATAATTTGTAGATTTTCGGCTAAGATTTTTTGTGCAAGACGATTTTTTTCGATAAAAACAGCACCTTTCGCACCCCGAGAAATTGCTTCTAAGCCAAGTGCACCAGTTCCAGCAAAAGCATCAAGTATTTTCGCTCCAGGAATATCAGTTTGGATAGTATTAAAAATTGCATTCCGTGCACGTTCGCTCATCGGGTGAGTTTGGCGAGAATTTGGCGCAGTAATTTTGTGATTCTTAAAAATCCCCGAAATCAACCGAATGTTCATTTTTGACCTTTCGAATTTTCGAAATCTTCTTCAAAAGCGCGCCGAATTCCTTCAAGCCAACCAAGTGCCACAATTTTTGAAATTTCTGGCAAAAGTTCTTGTTTTGTATCTCGTGCCAGAGTTGTTGTCCAGCCTTTTTCAAGATAAGTTTCGTAATATTTTTGATCAGCAACCCACTTGATTTTTTCTTCAAAAAGTGTCATAAAATCACCATTTAAGACACTCTGAACCTCATCTTTTTCTGGCATCTTCGAAAGCTTTCTCGCTGAAACCGAAGTTATCATTGTTGCTACACCCATTTCGTAAAACATATGCGAGCTCATCACACCTTTTGGCCCAATATACTCCCAATTATTCAAAATTCGCTCACGCCAATTTTCGCCCGAAAGAAACATTTTCTTGATTAGTTTGTCGCGCTCTTCGGGTTTTTTGCCAGAGATTTCGATAATTTTATCCGTCATTGGATATTGATGTGCGGGAGTGAGAGCATCAGTGATTGCGTGTGCCATCCAGCCAGCTTCAAAACTTGCGCGAACATAATTTTCGTTTACTAAGGCTTTCGAAAGATTAAAAAGGTGATTTTCAACATAATTTCGAATCGGCGTTAAATCACCATAGGGCTCAACAAAATGCCAAGGTTCGTCTTTTCCGGGAGACTTTGTCTTAATTCCGTCCGGCCCACCATTTCCTTCAAAGACTAAAATTTCATCGATTTTTGGAAAATGAATTTTTGAAAGTTTTTGATTTTTTGAAATAATTTCGCGCAAAACTAACCGAGCTGCACGATCAATCTTTTGATGAGTTCCGGCAATCTTATCTGCCTTTTGAAAAGGAGTAGCTCTTGAATACATAACTCAATTTTACCATTTTTCAAAATAAAAATCAAAAGTTGAAAATAAATTATGCTTGTGTTAAAATGGAGCTAATGAGTAAAATTGCGAAATATCTAAATGGACATATTATTGGTGAAGTTTCGGCGCGCGAGACACGATTGAAGCAGTTTTCGACAGACCGAAGTTTTCTTAAAATGCAACCCGAGCTAGTTGTTTATCCGCGTTTTAATGAAGATATTCAAAAGATTATGCGATTTTCTTGGCAATTAGCTGAAAAAGGCCATATTTTTGGTGTAACTGCGCGAGGGTATGGCGGTAGCACAGATGGTTCTTCTATCGGAAAAGGGATCATTCTTGATATTTCTCGACATCTCGATAAGGTAAAAGAGCTTGATTTGCGAGCAAAAACGGTTCAAATTCAGGCTGGGGCAAATTTTCAAAAACTCAATCTTGCAATCGCCTCACAAGCAATGGAAATCCCACAAAGTCCAGCCGGTGAGCGTTTAACGATTGGTGGCGCAATTTCAATGAATTTACCAAGCGAAAAATACAATTACGGTGATTTAGTTGATTCGGTCATAGAGGCGGAGGTTGTTTTGAGTAACGGCGATTTGGCTAAAATTAGCAAAATTTCACGCAAAGAATTAAGCGAAAAAATAGCACTTTCAAATTTCGAAGGTGAAATCTACCGCAAAATCGACACTTTAATCGAAGATAATTACAGTTTAATTCAAAAAATTGATGGTGATTCGAGTTTTGGCTATTCTGGAATCGCAAATGTCAAAAATGAAGATGGAACTTTCAATTTAATTCCGTTGTTTTTTGGTTCACTTGGAACACTCGGCATTATTACTGAGGTAAAAATCAAAACGAGCTACATTGTGAACGAAACAAATTTTATGGTTGTGAGTTTTTCGAACCGTGATGATGCACGTGATTTCAATGACGAAATTTCAAAATTAAACCCAGATATTGTTGAACTTTTTGATGGAAAAATGTTTGAAGCCGCCGTTGCTTCTGGTAAAAAATATCAATTCTATCTCGATCGAAATTCACAAAAATTAGCAACAAAATTAGTTTTGGTTGTTGGAATTTCAGACAAAACCAACAAAAAAATCTTAGCAAAAATGCATAAAATTCAAAAGATTTCTGAAAAATTCAAAGGTGCAACAGTTTGGATTCCAGAGGACGATGAATATTCAAGAGCTGAGCTTGAAGCAATCCGTGATGTTCGCGAAATTTTGCGTGCGCGAAGTGGTGTAATTAAGCAAGAAATCTACCCAATTCAAGGTGTTTATGTACCTATGGAGCGTTTTGAAACTTTCTATCTTGGTCTACAAAAACTTGCACTTCAATATAGTATTCCGGCGCCAATTCAAGGTTCAGCCTTAACCTCAATTTTTGAAATTTTGGCAGAATTTGACTTTTCAAAAGTGGCAGATCGCCAGAAAGCATTAAAATTTGTGGCAGATCTTGGTGTTTTGCTTGCGAAAGTTGATGGTGAATTTGCTTACGGTGCAGGCGAAGGTAGAATCTTTGGACATTTTGTCGCAAGAAATATTGGCAAAGAAATCGAAGATATATATTCACAAATTAAAGATATTTTCGACCCAATACATATTCTAAATCCTGGCGTAAAAGGTCGGCCAGATACAAAAGAATTAATTAAATCCGTTCAAAATGGAAAATAAACCAAATTTCGAAACTGGTGAAGGCTTGACTATACAAAACGACACGCGAAATGTCGTTGATAAATATCGCGGATTAACCGTTGATGAAATAAAATCTGATCTAGATAAATCTCGTCATAGCTTCCATATTGCAGTCGAAAATTTTCAGCATGATTTTAATATTGGCACAATTGCGCGAAATGCGAACGCTTTTAATGCTGCAGGAATTCACATTATCGGTAAAAAACACTGGAATCGCCGTGGTGCAATGAAAACCGAAGCATATATGAATGTTTTTCACCATAAAACCGTGGCAGATTTTATATCTTGGGCAAAAGAGAATGACTTAATTTTGATCGCAATTGACAATCAAAAAGGTTCTAAAAATCTACAAGATTCAGAATTGCCAAAAAAATCTGTTTTAGTTTTCGGAAACGAAAGCGACGGGCTATCTAAAGAAATGATAGAAGCTTGCGAACAAATGATTGCAATTGAACAATTTGGCTCAACAAGAAGTGTTAATGTTGGTGTAGCGAGCGGTATTTTAATGTACGAGTTCGTTCGAAGAAATTATATCGAAAAATAATTTTTGCCAGCATTTGAAGCTTGGCAAGATTTATGCTATAATTAAAAATATATGAAAACAAAGTTAAAGAATATTTCAGATGTAAAAG
The DNA here is from genome assembly GCA_963527165.1 of uncultured bacterium. Classification (GTDB taxonomy): domain Bacteria; phylum Patescibacteriota; class Saccharimonadia; order Saccharimonadales; family Saccharimonadaceae; genus Nanogingivalis. The sequence continues at coordinate 12,502 of CAURQO010000005.1, read as the reverse complement.
TTGAGCTTACAATTTCTCTTGGAACAGAAGAATTGAAAGCTGCCGAGCAAGTTGCGCTCACCAAACTAGCCAAAGAAGTTAAAATTGAAGGTTTTCGAAAGGGAAAAGCACCTCTCGAATTGGTTGCCGCACAAGTTGATCAAACGATTCTTGGACAAGAAACTCTCGAAAACGCGCTTTCAAAAGCTGTTGCTGAGGCGTTTTTGAAAGAAGATATTAAAGCGATAGACCGACCAGAAGTTGATGTTAAAAAATTCATTCCTGGAACAGAACTCGAATTTACCGCAACAACAGAAATCATGCCAAAAGTTGAGCTTGGAGATTATAAAAATCTTAAAGTTAAAAAAGATACCGTTGAGGTTTCAAAAGAAGAAGTTAGCGAGACTATTGATCGAATTTTAAAAAATTTTGCAGAAAAGAAAAAAGTTGATCGCGAATCAAAAAATGGTGACGAAGTTATTATTGATTTTTTGGGAAAAAAAGATGGCGTTGCTTTTGATGGTGGAAAAGCCGAAAAATTCCCACTTGAACTTGGTTCAAAATCTTTCATTCCTGGCTTTGAAGAAGGTTTGATCGGCAAAAAAGCTGGCGATGAAATTTCTCTCGATCTAGAATTTCCTAAAGATTACCACGCAAAAGATTTGGCGGGTGCAAAAGTTGTTTTTGAAGTGAAAATTCACGAAGTTCGTGAAAATGCTCTGCCAGAAATTAACGAAGAATTCCTTTCGAAATTAGGTGAATTTAAAACCAAAGAAGAATTTGAGAAACAAATTAAAGAAGATCTTAAAACTCAAAAACAAGCCGAATCTGATGAAAAGTTCAAAGATAAACTTGTTAAAAAATTGGCGGAAGTTTCAAAAGTTCCTGTGCCAGAAATTTTGCTTGAAGACCAAAAACAGAGTATCGAACTTGATATGCAACAAAATTTGATGTATTCTGGTCTTTCGCTTGAAGATTACCTTGAACGAATGGGTAAAACTCGTGAAGAGTGGCTCGAAAAAGACGTTAAAGAAGCTGCTGAAATGCGCGTAAAATCCGGTTTGGCTTTGGCGGAACTTTCAAAAGTTGAAAAAGTCGAATCAAGCCTTGAAGAACTCGATGCACGAATTGCTCAACTTAAAGAACAATACGGAAATAGCAAAGAAATCGCAAAGCAACTTTCATCAGACGACGTTCGCCGAAATTTGGCAAACCAAATCTTGACCGAAAAAACAATTGATTTACTCGTAAAATTTAATTCGTAATTTCGAAAAAGTAAAGCAAGCTCGAAAGGGCTTGTTTTTATTATACTTATGTTTTATAATTAAAATAAAATAGCACATTAAGGTGGTGATTTTATGGTTTCGTTAGAAGAAGCTGCACGCGATACAACGCTGAACTCTAAAAATTTAACACTTATTCACAAAAGAATTATTTTGTCAATTCGCGAGATTGATTGGGGAAATTTCTTTTCATATTCTTTGCGAGACGGTTTTTCAGCAGAAGAGTTAAAACTTGATTATTCTGCAGTTTTAATGCCAATCTCAAAGAATTCTGAAAAAAAATCAATTATTTCTTTCAGTGTCTTAATTGAAGGTGGTGATTTTAAGATAACAAATTGCTCGAACGAAAAGATTCAAAAGATTATTGAAAAAACCATTCGTGATTGTTTGGGCTACAACACTTTTAAACCGCTTTCGAAAGTTGAAATTGGCAAAAAATATAAGCACTATAAAGGTGGAGAGTATGAAGTTTTGAATATTTCTCGCCACACCGAACAAGATGAAGAACTGGTGAATTATCGCAAAATCGGTGAAAGTGAAATTTGGTCGCGACCAAAGGGGATGTTTATGGATGGCAGATTCCAACCAATTAACTAATTTTATGCTCGCAAATGCGGGCTTTTTACTTTTCAAAAACCTAACGAATAATATTTTTTTGTGATAAAATAGAAGAATGAATAACTTTCAACAGATTTTCGAAAAAAACTACAGAATGCTAAATGTCGAACAAAAAGAAGCGGTTGATCAAATTGATGGGCCAGTTTTAGTTATTGCGGGGCCAGGAACAGGAAAAACTCAACTTCTCTCGACGCGAATTGCAAATATTCTTCAAAAAACCGACACTTCGCCCGAAAATATTCTAGCGATGACTTTTACTGAGGCGGGTGCACGAAATATGCAAGAGCGACTTTCGCGTTTTATTGGAACTGATTCTTATAAAGTTGGGATTTTCACTTATCACGGTTTTGCAGGTGAAATTATTAAAAATTATCGTGATTTTTTTGCCGACAAAAATCTTGAAAATCTGGCAGACAACTTAACGAAAAACGAAATTCTACTAAGCCTTAAAGATGATCTATCAACAAGTTCGAAACTTAAAAAAATTGCACCAAGTGAGCTTTCGAGAGCAATCAAAGATATGAAAAATGCCCTGATTTCACCTGAAGATTTGCGAAAAATTGCCCACGCGAATATTACCGAGCAAGAAATTTTTCACGAAAAAATCAAAGGGTTGCGCGTTTCGGGAAGCAGTTTTAAAGCTGTTGGTGATTTTTATTCTAAGGTTCTTGACGCATTGAAAAGTTCAATTTCAAAGGATCTTGACGGAACAAAATTCAAAAGCAATCTGTATTTTTATTTCGAAAAACTTAGTGAAGCCTATCTTGAAGCGGAAGAATCCGGAAAATCAACAACACTAACCGCTTGGAGGAATACTTATTTAAACGAAAAAGATTTCGAGGATAATTTCCAGATTGCAGATGTTTATAAAAATAAAAAATTGCTCGAATTTGCAGATTTTTATAAAAATTTTGACATAAAAATGAAAGAAAAAGGGCTTTATGACTTCGACGATATGATTATTGAAGTTATTGATACGATCGAAAAAAATGATGATTTACGATTCACACTTCAAGAAAAATATCAGTATTTGCTCCTCGACGAATTCCAAGACACTAACGACGCGCAGGCAAGAATTATTGAACTTCTAACCGATAACCCTGTTTTTGAAGGTAAACCAAATGTTCTTGCAGTAGGAGACGATGATCAAGCAATCATGGCTTTTCAAGGTGCAAGCAAATCGAATATGATTGATTTTTATAACCGTTTCGGCAAGAATACGAAAGTTATAAATCTAACCAAAAACTACCGCTCGCACGGTGATATTTTGAGCGCTTCAAATAATGTTGCAAACACAATTTCTGGGCGATTAACCAAAAATTTGCCAATCGAAGTTCAAAAAGATATTGCGGCCAAAGGTAATTTTGAAAACCAAAAAATCAAAATCGAACGCTTAAACTTCAAAAGTTCGATCGCAGAATTTGCTTGGGTTGCCGAAGAGATTTCAAAATTGATTCAATCTGGTGTTGAACCGAAAGAAATCGCAGTAATTGCACCAAGACACAAAACTCTTCAAGAATTTACGCCGTATTTAAAAAATAAAAATGTGCCAATTTATTACGAAAAACGTGAAAATATTCTCGAAGAAGAAACCGTTTCAAAACTGCTGAAAATTTCAAAATTAATATTGGCAATTCGTGATAAAAATGAGCAGGTAATGGCGGATCTCTTCCCAGAGGTTTTGAGTTTCGAATTTTGGCAAATTCCAACGATTGAAGCTTGGAAAATGAGCTGGACAGCAAAAGATAAGCATGAATTTTGGGTTGAGACGATTTTGAACAGCAAACAACCTGAAATTCAAAAACTTGGTCAAATCTTGGTTATGCTAGCAGAATTTTCGCATGAAAAATCTTTTGAAGAAATGTTCGACTACATTTTAGGTTCGCAGAAAATTACAGAAGAATTAAAATCGCCAATTCGTGATTCTATTTCAAATAAATCAGCAGAAGAATTTTTTGATATTCTTTCGAATTTGACAATTCTACGCGATAATTTGCGAGAATTTTCAAAAGAGAATAGTAACAAGCTCGATGTTTTGGTTAATTTTGTTGAAGCTTGTGAAAGGGCTGATGTTCTAATTTTAAACACAAATCCACACAATTCAAGCGAGAATGCAGTTCAGATTTCAACACCTTTCGTAGCAAAAGGCTTGGAGTTTAAATATACTTTCCTCATCTCTCTCGATCAATCAAGCTGGAATAATGCTCGAAGTGGTGGGGGCAGTGAATCTCTTGCGATGCCATTCAACTTAAAATTCACGAACATTGAAGATGAAGGCGAAGACACACGAAAACGACTATTTTTCGTAGCAATGACACGTGCTAAAACGCATCTTTTCTTGACAAATCACAGCAATGACTTCAAAGGAAAGGCTCTTAAAACTCTATCTTTTTTGGATGAGCGCGAAGAAGATGGTATATTAAAGTCGAAAATTCTTCCTGAAAAATGGGAAAAAGTTTCAAAAAACGAAAAAGAGTCGCTCGAAATTTCAGATCTTCAAACCAACTGGCATGATTTTTACGTTGCAAAAAATGAACAAATGCGCGACCTATTAAGACCTCAAATTCAAAATTTCAGAATGAGCCCTACAAATGTTAATTCATTTATTGATGTCGTTTTTGGTGGTCCGCAAAAGTTTTTCGAAAATACAATTTTGCGTTTTCCTGAGGCTTATGGTGCCGATGCAACACTCGGAACGCTTGTTCACGATGGCTTTCGATATATTCAAGACAAAATCAATGTAGGAAAAACACCAACTTTCGAAGAACTTCAAAAATATTGGCTTGAAAAAATTTTGAAATATCCGTTTTCAGATAAAGATAGAAAGAGGATCGCCGAGCGACTTGAAAGAATTTTTAGTAACTTTTTCGAAAATCGTTTGAGTGAATTTAAATCTGGAAATATCGCCGAAAAAGATTTCAGAAGCGCCGGCGTAACGATTGGTGATGCAGTCTTAACTGGAAAAATTGATCTAATTCGAATTGATCGTGAAAATAAAAAAATTACCGTCGTTGATTACAAAACAGGCTCAATTCCACTCAATACCAAGTCTGAGAAAATTGAAACCTCTAACGCAAAAATCTATAAATTCGAGCAACAGCTTTACTTTTATAAAATTTTGATCGAAAATTCGCCTGAATTCGCCGGATATCGCGTAGAAAGCGGAGTTTTGGAATTTATCGAGCCATCAAATAAAACTGAAAGAACCTATAATCATACGGTTTATTTCGAAGCTGAAAAAGAAGAGCATTTGAAGCGATTAATTCAAGCGATTTGGGCAAAAATTAAAGTGTTTGATTTCGAAATCAATATCGAGAAGTATAAAAAAAATAAAAAAGGAATTGAAGAATTCGCTAATGATTTGATTGCTGATTTCGAAGGTTTGAATGAATAGTATTTTTGAAGACTTTTCAAAAAGAGAACTAGTCTTGACACGCGTAGATTTTGATAAAAACCAAAAACCGCGTTGGAAATTTGCAGATTGGAATTCTGGTGAGATTTTAAGTTTTTCACCAGAATTCGAAAAAACGATTACTCTAAAAATTGATCTTTCGAACCGATTTTGCACCGGCTGGCACAGTCTGGAAACTGGTGAAGATTTTATTTGCCCTGAAAAATCCACTCTTGACAAAAAATATAATCAATGTCAAAAATGTCAAAAAAGAACAGGGTTTAATCCCGCTTTTTATAATGCAAGCGAGAGCGAAATATCCAACCAACAGCAAACTCGAAATTCACAACCTCATTTTGTATATTTAGCATATTTTTCAGATGATGTGATAAAAGTTGGAATTAGTTTTTCGGGGCGGGGGATCGCAAGACTTCTTGAACAAGGAGCGCGAGCTGCATTAGTTTTAGGTGAATTTTCGAGTGCAAATATCGCACGGAATTATGAAGAAAAAATATCAAAAATGCCAGATTTCTGTGAAAATGTCAAAACGGGAATCAAGTTAAAACTTCTCGAAAACAAGTTTGATTTTTCAGAAGCTCAAAAAACACTTTTAAATGCCCGTCAAAAAATTGAAGAACGCGAAAAAATTAATTTTGAAAAAAATAAACCAATAAATTTGAATGAATTTTATTCCAAAAATAGCAATTTTACCAGCAAAGAAATTATTTACTCCGAAAATTGTGTGCAAAATAATGGCGAACTGATTTTTTCGGGAATTTTAAAAGCACAAATTGGCTATATTTTACTCGCGGAACAACAAGGCGAAATAATCTCAATTCCACTTCGAAAATTCACCGGATATAAAGTTCAAATTTTACCAAAAATCACCGAAATTGAACTCCCAGAACGGCAAGCAAGTTTGTTTGATTTTTAAGCAAAAAACTGATAAAATAGAAGAAATGAGTAGGGCATTATATCGAAAATATCGAAGTAAAAAATTAAGCGAAGTTGTGGGGCAAAAACATATCACAACAGTTCTTGAAAATGCCCTAAAACAGCAAAAAATTGCTCATGCATATCTTTTTACTGGTCCGCGAGGGGTTGGAAAAACTTCGATCGCACGAATTTTAGCACACGAAATAAATAATTTAACTTATTCGGAAGAAGAAAATCACCCAGATATTATCGAAATTGATGCGGCCAGCAATAACGGTGTCGATGATATTCGTCAGCTTCGAGAAAATGTTCAAATTGCACCATTTTCAGCAAAATATCGCATTTACATTATTGATGAAGTTCATATGCTTTCAAAAGCCGCTTTTAATGCGCTTCTAAAAACCCTTGAAGAACCACCAGAACACGCTGTTTTTATTTTAGCAACAACAGATGCCCATAAATTACCCGCAACAATTATTAGTCGAACGCAACGGTTTGTTTTTCGATTTATTTCGAAAGAAGATGTTTGTGCACATCTGGAATTTATCGCCAAAAACGAAAAAATCAAAATTTCGAAAGAAGCGATCGAAATCATCGCTGAACGTGGAGAAGGAAGTTTTCGTGACAGCATTTCTTTGCTCGACCAAATTTCCAGCATTTCGAAAAATGGCGAAGAAATCACCGCGGAATTGCTTGAAAAATCTCTTGGCTTAGCAGCAAAATCACAAATTAATAATTTGATTTCAGCTTTCGAAAATCGTAATTCTGGCGAAATTGTACGCATCGTGCGAGAAATTCGCGATTCTGGTGTAGATTTGAAGAATTTCGCAAGCCAGACTCTAAACTTCATCACAGAGAATCTTGGCGAAAAACCGTATCTTTCTCAATTTTTAATACCTTTAACACGCGCTGAAAAATCAAATTTTGTTGAAATGGAATTGCTTTCGATTTTTATTAAACCTGAATTTTCGCCTCAAATCCTACAACCACAAACACCGATTTTTGAAAATAAACCGAAAGAAATTCAACCAGCAAAAACCTCAGAAATTCCAGAGAAAAAACTAGTTGAAACTTTCGAAAATCCGCAAAATATAGCAAAAAATGAGGCCGATAAAAATCAGCCAAAAGAAAAAAAGCCTGAACCTTCGAAAAATGAAATTACCGAAAAAATTGAAAAAAATAAGCCGGAAATTACAGAAGAAAATCAAGATTTGGGCGAAGCACGCAAATTTGAATGGCACGATTTCTGTAGCGCAATCCCAGAGGACGATAAGGGACTTAAGACGATTCTAAAGCTATCTGGTTATATTTTCGAAAATGGAAAAATTAAAATTTATACAGGTAAGCCTTTTAACCAAAAACAACTCGAGAAAGCAAAAGCACAAGCTTCAATGGGACAGGCGCTGAAAAAAATTAATGCGGGTAGTTGGGCGATTGAGGTTTTTGGAACAGCTAAGCCAGCAAGCGATCCCGTGATTGCAAGTGTTCAAGATCTAATGGGGGGTGGAGAAATGGTACAAATTGATGAATAGTGAAAAAAATACCGGAGGAAAAGTTCCGCCACAAAATTTAGACGCCGAGATGAGTTTGATCGGTGCTATTTTGATTGATGAAGAAGTTTTAATTGATATTGCTGAAACTGTGAAAGCAATCGATTTTTACGACAAGCGCCACGCGACAATTTTTGCTGCGATTATTCGACTCTATGAACATCACCAACCAGTCGACCTCTTAACACTTACCGCAGAACTCAAAAAACGCGACGAACTCAACGCTGTCGGCGGATCGAGCTACTTAGCAGAACTCACGAATTATGTTCCAACTGCTTCACACGCAAAATATTACGCTGAAATTATTGCACAGGCTGCCGTTCGAAGACGTTTAATTAAAGCTGGTGGCGATATTACTGAACTTGCTTACAACGAAGAATTAAGCGTTCCACAACTTTTAGGACAAAGTGAAGCTGAGCTTTTCGGCGTTTCTGATGCAAGCTTGAAACAAGATTTATCTTCGATGGAAGATATCTTAAATGAATCTTTTGAAAGATTGGATGAACTCTATAAAAACAAAGGGGCGATCCGTGGAATTCGAACTGGCTATCGAGATCTTGATAATAAAACAGCAGGACTTCAACGTTCAGACTTGATTATTTTAGCTGCCCGACCAGCTATGGGTAAAACGACTTTTGTGACGAATTTAGCCTATAATATTGCAACAATCGAGAAAAAATCAGTTCTATTTTTTAGCCTTGAGATGAGTAAAGAGCAATTGGTTGATCGTATGCTAGCCGATGCTGCCGGTGTTGATTCTTGGAATATTCGAACTGGAAATTTGAGTGACGAAGATTTTGCAAAACTCGCCGATGCGATGGGCGAAATGGCTGAAGCACCAATCTATATCGATGATACACCTGGTGTAAGTGTGCTTGAAATGCGGACAAAAGCTCGACGTGCCGCACATAACGGTGAGCTTGGATTGATTGTAATCGACTATCTCCAGCTCATGCAGGGAAGCGGCTCTGCTAAATCTTCAGCAAACCGCGTTCAAGAAGTCTCTGAAATCTCGCGTGGACTAAAGTTGCTCGCACGTGAATTAAATGTGCCCGTTATCGCACTTTCACAGTTGAGTCGTTCAGTTGAAAGCCGCGACCCAAAAATTCCACAACTTGCCGACCTCCGCGAATCTGGTTCGATCGAGCAGGATGCCGATATCGTGATGTTCCTTTATCGCGAAGCTTATTATAACCCTGAAACAGAACGCGAAAATATCACAGATCTAATTCTTGCAAAACATCGACACGGACCAGTCGGAACAATTGAGCTATACTTCCACCCAGAACGCCTCCGCTTTATGTCACTCGACCGCAAGCATGGCGAATAATTCTAAAAACCGCATTTCTGTCTTGGATTTGCGGTTTTTGAAATTGATTTTTCGCATTTTTTGGTGTATAGTTATACTATGAAAAAGAATCCCAAAAGAATGACCCATATGAAAAAAACAAATTTTAGCTAAAGCCGCTAAACCAGGTGCAAAAATGAAAGTTTGGTACGGTGGTTTAAATACTGCTGCCAAAGTTGCTGTTGTTGTTGGCGCCGTTGTTGGTGCTGGTTCCGTTGTTGCAGGTGTTTGCTATGGTGTGCACTTGAAAAACAAATATGATTCTTATAATAAAACTAAAGGTTCATTGGTGGTTGAATTCAAGAAAGACACTACTAAAGAATACTCTAAAGAAAAACTTGATGTTAAAAAAGATATCATTACTAAAACTGAAGGTAAAGTAACTAACATTACACCTAAAGAAATTGACCTTGAAAAAGTTGGCAAAACTGAAGTTAAAGTTACAGTTGAGGGAACTGACAAATATAACCAAGTTGTAAGCAAAACTGAGACTACAAAAATTGAAGTTAAAGATACAAAATTCCCAGTAATCGAATTGAAATCTGAAAAGGTTGAAATTGTTAAAGGTGCTGACATTAACTTGAAAGAAAACGTTTCTTCAGCAAAAGACCCAGTTGATGGTGATCTAGAAGTAGAAGTTAACGGTAATGTTAATAAAGATCAAACTGGTGAATATAATGTTAAAGTTACAGCTAAAGACAAGAATAAAAATGAAACTTCAAAAGATTATAAAGTTGTTGTTAATGAAGCTCCAGCTGCTAACGAAACAGTTACTCAAGTAGTTGAAAATGGGCGGACAGTTTATAAAGCCCAAAATGGTAAAACTTATACTTCTGTTCCAAGCTCAACTCGAGTTGCTCCAAGTGCTTCTGCTCCAGCTGTACGACAAGGTCAAGCTGCAGCTCATGCTCCAGCTCCTAGCCGAGGTTCTGCTCCAGCTCCAGTTAACAATCGTCCATCAGCTCCAGTTGGTGTATGTAATCCTAGCGGATTGATGGCCCTTATTAACGCCCACCGTGCTCGAAACGGTGTTTCAACTCTAGCTTATGACGCTTCATTAGCTGCCGGTGCTCAAGCTTGGTCAGCAAACCCAAAGGCGGCTCGTGGTGTTCACGGTTCTGGATACTTTGATGAAATCATTACAATTACATCAGGTAATGCTAATACTGCTTTGAATAACTTTATTAATAGTCCTGCCCACAATGCTATTCAGTTAAATGCTGAAAATACAAGTATGGGTGTTGGATGTACTCTTCAAAAAGATGGCTATTTTACAGTAGCTGTTTACGTTGTCCGATTTGTTGACTAATCTTAAAGCACAAACTGTGGAGGTATTTTTAAAATACCTTCATTAATTTTTGCTTTAAATATTTTCTTCTTTTTATTTATTATTCGCTCACTAAGTTTCACAGATAATATTCCGAAAATAATTTTTGGAATATTTTTTGCTTTTTTTGAAATTTTATGATATACTTGACATATCAAGCCTAATAGGCTTTTTAATTTTGGAATAGGAGAGAAATGGCGAAAAAAGAGACCAAAATCACTCGCGTTAAAGCAAAAGACGCAAATCCGAAGCCTAAAAAACAAGTTTCGGAAGAACCAAAAATCAGTAAGTATGCTGCAAAAGTTGCAGGAATTAAAACTGAGAAAAAATCTAAAAAACCAGCACCAAAATTTGTACGAATTTTAGCAAAACCGTTTAGTTTTATTATAATTCCGTTTGTTGCACTTGGAAAATACTTGGCAGCATCTTGGAGAGAGTTAAAATTGGTTCGCTGGCCAACCCGCAAAGAAACTTGGAAAATGACTGGTGCGGTTATCGCTTTTTCTGTAGGTTTCGCAACTCTAATCTTGTTGCTCGACGGTTTATTTAACTGGATTTTTAAAACATTAATTAAATAATTTCGAAAGGTATTTATGGCTAATAAACGATATGATGATTCCCGACAATGGTATGCTGTGACAACTTTATCGGGATATGAAGATAAAGTCGCTGAAAATCTTCGCCAACGAATTGAAGGTGTTGATATGGCAGATAAAATTTTCGACACACTCGTTCCGAAAGAGAAACAAATCGAAGTAAAAAACGGAAAACGCAAAGTTGTTGAACGAAAAATTCTCCAAAGCTACGTTTTGGTTGAGATGAAATTAACAGAAGAAACTTGGTTCGTTGTTCGAAACACTCCTGGTGTAACTGGGTTTATCGGCTCAGATTCACCAACACCAGTTTCAGAGAAAGAAATGCGTGATATTCGCCGTCGAATGGGTGCAGAAGAACCAATGTTTGATATTAACTTCTCTCAAGGCGAGATTATCAACATCATCGATGGTCCTTTCAAAGGTTTTGAAGGTGCAGTTTCTGAAATCGATGCTGTGAAGGGTAAAATTAAAGTTATGGTTTCGATGTTCGGTCGCGAAACACCAGTTGAACTCGATATTCTTCAAATCGAAAAAATCTAATTAAATTCTTAAACGATAAAAACGCTCAAAAAAATGGGCGTTTTAGTTTGGTTTAAAATTAAAAACCTCGGTACAAAACCGAGGTGAATTGGAGGTTTTATAGCTACTTTTCGAGTTATCCACCGTTAACAGAAAGAGTTAAATTTTATCTTCTTCTACTAACATAACTCTACGCTGACGAATAACATCCACGATTTCTTGAGCTTTTTGTGAATCTTCTTCCGAAATATTCATTTTTAAAATTTGATTTCCAAGTTTGCCGTAAAAATCAACTCGGTGAAAAACTTCTCCACTCGAATGAAAGAAATCTGCTTGAAAATCACCGGAAACATTACAGAAAATTGCCGCAATCGTACGTTCAATTGCTGACTTAATCCGTAAAAATTCCACACTTTCAGCACAAGGATTTATTCGAAAATATCCACGATGAGGATGAAGTTCTTCAACACCTCGAACTAATAAGCTTTCTGATTTATCATTAAAAGAGATTTTTAAAATCTTTAGTTCAAGTTTTTCGAAAAACTTATGCGGAACCCCGCCAAGACTTGGCAATGTTTTAATTGCTTCAACCGGCAAGAAAATTACAGTCTGACTTAAATTCAGCAACTCTTCTTCTTTCCAAACCTCAACATCAGAAAAATCAATACTTTGAATAAATTTAAGCATAAGCTACCTCCAAAAAAATAAAATGTACGCTTTCGAAAATTCGAAAGATGTTTTGCGAAGAATCGCAATAAATATAATACAATATTTCTTTAAATAAGTCAATAGGTTATATTTAAAATAGCTATTGAAATTTCCGAAAGTTTATGCTAAAATTAATACGTTACGCACTTGAATTATCAAGTATAAATTATTTAAAGGGAAAATATGGCAAAGAAAGTTATTGGAAATTTGAAACTTCGAATCCCAGCTGGCCGTGCAACAGCAGGTC
>CAURQO010000004.1:0-24675 GCA_963527165.1 uncultured bacterium | reverse complement strand
TTTATCGATTTTTTTGTAATTTTGCCAAGTTAGAAAAGCTAAAATCGCCACGATTGTTAGCCAAACTAAGGGGTGAAATAAGATTGAAAAAAATGCCGTCATAGTGCTTAAATAATAGCATAAAATCGTAAAAAAATCAAGATGGTGGTTATGCTTTTATAATTTTTTCAAAATAAAAAATCGCTCGAATTTTGAGCGATTTTTATAGTTTAAGCGAGTTCGGCTAATGTATAAGTTGCTTTTGCAATTCGTTTAAATTCCTTTTTGCTTTGAAGATTTAATAAAACGGTAGTTTCTTTAACTTTACGTTTTTCAAGTACGCGTTTTACAATTTCGTCGCGATAAAGTGGTTCGCCAGCCTCTTGAAGAACGGATGTAATTATGTCTGCGACAGTTCCGCGTTTAAAGCCCCAAGTATCGAGTGCATAAATTCCACGACCAATTAGCACAAAGCGCTTATCTTTAATTAATTCATTATGAATCGCTTGTGTTGTAACAGCTTTTCGGCTAAAATCACTCTTTCGAATTTCCTCGGCGATTTCCGAAAAATGCATTGGTTGTTTTTGGTTTTCTAAGATTACGAAAATTTTATCGCGAATATTTTTAGGGTTAACGGCTGGCCATTTTTCAAGCCCCCAAAGCCCGTTAAGAGTTGCAAGTGTTTTTGAAATACTTGCGATTGCGCTAATTTGGCTTGGATGTTCATAACTTAGTTGCTCATCGAGCTGATCTAAATTCATTGGACTTTTATTCTTTTTTATGATATTGACAATTTCATCTATTGATTTTTTAATTTTTCGCTCATCTCCATATTCTGCATTGGCAATTGCACTATGATATTTATCATTTTCTTGAACTAAAACTAATTTCGAACTAATTTCAGCGATAAATAAAAAGTTAAAGATTTGTTCTTCGGTTGCTTCAGATTCAATAATTTTTTTAACAAGATTTTTTGTTTTTGAAATTCGCCCAACTTCGGCAAGATTTCGAATTATACTTTTTTCGATTTCCGCTAAATGTTCAACATTTCCTTTTTCTGCTGCGATTTTTAATCTGATAAGCGCTGCTTTTTCGAGCTGACGAACACGTTCGCGAGTAATATCGAGCCTTTCACCAATTTGTTCGAGAGTTTCTTTTCGCATGCCGAGCCCAAAGCGACGATTAATAATTTCTCGCTCTCGCGGCTGATCAATTGCTCCGAGCGCACTTGAAATAGCCGCTTGAATTAGTTGGATTTTTTCGTTCTGAATCTGAGTTTCTTGTTCCATAATTCCCTTGATTAAAATTAATAATTTTATAAAAACCAAGTATTATTAGTAAATAATACTTGAACATTGTCAATACCATTTATATCTTCTTTATTTATATTATACCACAAAATTGTAAAAAACAATAAAAAATGACATAAAAATTTATTTTTTAAAAATTTATGTCATTATGCTTGTGTTTATTCTGAAATATTAAATACTATTTTGAAGATTTTTTGGTTTTCGAAACAGATTTTTTTGTAGTTTTGGTTGAAGTTTTTCGCTTTGCGTTTTTCTTGGTTGTGGTTTTTTTGCCAGATTTTCGAGATTTTGCAACTTTGAGTAATTCGCTTGCCTTTTCTTCTGTGATTTTTTCAATATCCAAATCTTTTGGTAGAATTGCTTTAATTTCACTATCTGAAATATATTTTCGCCCAAAGCCACCGCGCGAAATTACGATTCCAGTTTTAAATTTTTTTAAAACTCGCTTTTCATCGGCTTTGAGTTTTTCTTCGTAAAGCATTTGTGCCTCGGTTTCATTAATTTCGAATGGCGACATCGGTTTAATGCTGACAAAAGTGTTTGCAATTTTAATATAAGGACCATATTGTCCAATATTTGCTATAATTTCTTGACCGTCAGATGTTTTTCCAACAGTACGAGGCAAGAGGAACATTTTTAATGCGTTATCAAGGGAGACAGTTTCAATTTTTTCACCGGCAGGCATCGGTGCAAATTTAACTTCCTCGCCTTCTATTTTATTATCCCCTAACTGAATCATTGGGCCATAACGACCAAAACGCGCAAATACTTTTCGGCCAGTTTTTGGGTCGGTTCCGAGTTCGCGAGCTGGCGCAACTGCATTACGGTCAATTTCACCAGACTCCATGATTAATTTATGAAAAGGTTTATAAAAATCATCAAGAACAACAAGCTTTTTCTCCTCGCCAAGCGCAATTTTATCGAAATCATTTTCGAGATTTGCAGTCCAGCCATAATCAACAACTTGATTGAAATAATCGTTCAAGAAGTCACTCAAAACTTCACCATTTGGTGTTGGAAGAAGCTTACCTTTGGTTGAGCCTGTTTTTTCTTTAACAACTTCGCGGATAATTTCATTTTTTGAAAGCTTAATTTGGATTGCAACGCGAGGCTCGCCTTCGCCTTCACCTTTTGTGGCATAGCCACGCACTTGAATTGTGTCCAAAATTGTGGCGTAAGTTGAAGGTCGACCGATTCCTAAGTCTTCGAGCTTTTTCACGAGTGAACCTTCACTATAACGTGCTGGCGGTCGCGAGAAAACTTCTTTAGCGATAATTTCGGAAAAATTTAAACTGTCACCAGAGTTTAATTCTGGTAAAAATTCATCTTTTTTTCCACTTGCGTAAACTTTTAAAAATCCATCAAAAACAACAACTTCACCTTTGGCCTCAAAGAATTTATCGCTATTCGAAATATCGATTTTAACAGTAGTTTTTTCAATCTGCGCTGGCGCCATTTGGCTTGCGAGCGTGCGATTTCGAATTAAGGTATAAATCTTTTGTAAATCTTGACTTGTTGAGACTTTTTCATTCGCCATAACAGTTGGTCGAATTGCTTCGTGCGCTTCTTGTGCTCCGGCTGATTTCGTGGCAAAATTTCGCGCTTTATGATATTCTTTACCAAACGTATTTTTTATGAAATCTTCACTCGATTTGATTGCAAAACCGCTCAAATTCACACTATCGGTTCGCATATAAGTAATTTTACCAGATTGATAAAGTTTTTGTGCTGCCGCCATTGTGCTTTTGGCTGAAAATCCCAGTCGAGCATTGGCTTCTTGTTGAAGTGTTGAAGTTGTAAAAGGTGCGCTTGGATTGCGGGTTCCAGGAGTTTTTGAAACATTCGAAACTGTAAATTCTGCCGATTTCAAGCTTTCAAGAAGATTATTTGCCGCTTCTTCAGTTTCAAATTTTTTATTTAATTCAGCTTTCAAGATTTCACCAGATTTTGGTATGATAAATTCGCCTGTAATTTTAAACGAACTTTTTGCACCGAATTTTCCAATTTCACGTTCGCGTTCTACGAGCAATCTAACCGCCGGGCTCTGTACACGACCCGCACTTTTTCCACCGGGAACTTTTCTCCACACAACTGGGCTCAAATCAAAACCAACCAACCAGTCCAAAGTCTGGCGAGTTTGCTGTGCTTCAACCATTTTCATATCAATCGTTCGTGGATTTTTGATTGCTTCCTCAATTGCTGTTTTAGTAATTTCATGAAAAACAATTCGTTTGGTTGTTTTTGGGTTTAATTTTAAAACTTCGCAAAGATGCCAGGCGATTGCTTCACCTTCGCGGTCTTCATCGGTTGCGAGCCAGACTTCATCCGCAGTTTTTACCGCTTTTCGAAGCTCAGCAACGACTTTTTTCTTACCCGGATCAATTTCGAAAGTAATTTTATATTTATTATTTGTCTCAATTGGGCGACCGCCATCTTTATTTTTCTTGGCGATCTGGCGAATATGCCCCACGCTCGACATTACGGTAAAATCTTTACCAAGGTATTTTTCAATAGTTTTGGCCTTTGCGGGGCTCTCTACGATTACTAAATTTTTCATAAGCTTAATATATTTTATCACTTTGAACAATTTTGTGCAAATAAAAGCTCTGAATTGTAAGATCTAGATTTTATATGGAAAATTATTTTTTGTAGTTTTCGTTAACGTATTTTTGAAATTCTTGCATTTGTTCAAGAGAATAAGGTTTAGAATTTTCGCTATCTATAATTAACTCTCCATTAATAATTCCACGATTTCGAAGGTCACTTTCTAGTAAATTTGCTTTCATCGCGGCTGTTCCAATACTATCAAACGCACCATCAATTTGCTTTTTGAGAGAGTAAATCACACTACATAAAATTAAAATAATTACAGTGAAAATAGTTGAAATTATTATAAGAAGTTTATTATCTTTTAAGAAACAGCTCTTTTTTGACATGAATTCCTTTCAATTAAAATACTCGGACATATGAGTATTAGTTAGTCTACTGTTATGTAGATTGTTTGATTTCGAGTACCGTCGATCCAGACATTTTTAGTCTTATTGAATCTTGCTCCGTTTGATAAAATTCCCTCTATCATTATAGCTCTATTTCCACCGGGCCGAGGTACATTAACTGTAAAATACCTACTATCTCCACCTTCCATTGAGCCACGATTACCAGATGATGCACCATTAAGAATAATTCTTGATTTTATGACAGGATAGTCTTCTCTCCAGCCAAAAATGTTTTTACCCTTTACTGGAACAACTTTCACAGTAACGCCTACTGTGTCTGCTTTTGCGACAGGTGTTGTTATAATAAAAATACCTAAAACAGCAGTAAGAGTAACCAATGCTACTCCTAAGAAATCTTTAACTTTATTTTTCAATGTACTTCACTCTTAACCTTTCTTTATGGAAATATGTCCGAGATATAACTATCCTAACATGAAAGCTTTAAAAAAACAAGATTTTTCAGTAATCAAAAAAGAGATTCAAAAGGTAAGATTATGAGTTAATAATAAGGTTTTTGCCCACCTAACAAGAAAATTATTAAAGCTTGCCTTATTTTTTAAACATAACTAATTTGGTTTGAAATTCTCCGTAAAATCTGATATAATCAAGCTTATGAAAATTGCAATTGCTTCTGACTTATTTTGGCCAATGATTAACGGAATTTCAGTTTTTTCGAAAAACTTGGCTGAGCAAATGACGGCACGCGGACACGAAGTTGTGGTTTTTGCGCCGAGTCAAACGGGTGACTATTACATTGAGGAAACTGATGGCTATCGTGTGGTTCGTTTAAGTTCTACCAACTTCCCTTTTTATCCAAATCAAACCGAAACTTTGCCTGAGCCTCGCAAAATCGCTGGCGGAAGAATTACTGTACCACGAATTTATCTTCATAACGGATATCGACTTTCTCTTCTTCCAATTCGTGAAATTCGCAAATTCTGTAAAGAAAACAATTTCATACCAGATGTTTCGCATATTCAATTGCAACTCTTTGTTGGTCAAGCAATAATTGATTTTTCGCGAAAACACAATATTCCAGTTGTAATTACGAATCATTCCAGCCCCGAAAACCTCTTTGATAACTTAAAAATGCTCGCACCACTTTCGCCAATTATTAATCGCACAGTTTTACTCTACACTAAGCGTTTTGCGCTTCAAGCCGATTATGCTACGATGCCAACTCGCCAAGCGATTGAGCGTCACTTTCGAAATCCCGAAAAAGCTAAAATGCCGATTGAGGCGGTTTCGAACGGGATTGATTTGAGCCGTTTTACGCCTGAAAAACCCTCGAAAGAATTTTATGAAAAATTCAATCTGCCAGAAAAAACACCAATCGTGATGAATATTGGTCGCGTTGATGCCGAAAAGCATATTTCAACGTTGATTTTGGCTTTTAATGAAGTTTTAAAAACAAACAAGGCTGCACAATTAGTTATCGTTGGTGATGGGACGGATCGCCCTAATCTTGAAAATCTAGTTTATAAATTGGGTATTTCGAAAAATGTTCGTTTTATGGGTACGCAACTTGGCGAGGATTTAGTGAATTTCCACCGAGCCGCAACCGTTTTTGTTTCTGCCAGCCCAACCGAAACTCAAGGGATTGTATTTTTAGAGGCAGCCGCTTGCGGTAAGCCGGTTATTGGTGTTGATGTTGGCGCGGTTAAAGAAATCTGCCAAGATGGCATAAACGGTTTTTTGTGCGAAACTGATAATGTTGAACAAATATCCGAAAGTATTTCGAAAATTTTGGACGATAAAAAACTTGCATCTAAATTTTCGAAAAATGGCCTGGAAATTATTAAGCATCACGATTTGAATTTTACCATTTCAAAGTTTGAAGAAATTTATAATTTTGTGATTGAAAAGAAAAAGAATGAACCGCGAAATTGGATCGATAAATTTTCGCAAAAGTTAAAGAAGTAGTATGATTCTCGGTGTTCAAATTACGGAAAAATCTTTTGGCGACAAAAAACTTCTTGAAAATATTAAATTTAGTATTAATGAAGGTGAAAAAGTCGGATTAATTGGGCGAAACGGGATTGGAAAATCGACGCTTTTTGGAATTTTGCTCGGTCACGATCAGGATTTTTCGGGCGAAGTAATCTTTCGAAAAGGATCTATCGTCGCCAGCACTCAGCAGGAATATTCAAGCGTTGGTGATCAAACTGTGCTTGATTTTATTTTGAATGATTTACCGGAATACGCTCACCTTTCGAAACTTTTACGTGAATTGCCTGAAAAAATGGGCGAAAATATGGCTTTAATCGAAAAATATACTGACGCGTTAAATTGTTTTCAAGAGAAAAATTTTCACTTTATTGAAGATAAAATTCGAGCAGAACTTCGCGATTTTGGGCTTGAAAATTTTGAAAATCGTCAAATGAAAACACTTTCGGGTGGTCAAAAACGCTTAGTCGATACAATTAAAATTATTCATTCGAAAGCTAATTTGGCGCTTGTTGATGAGCCAACTAACTTTATGGATTCTTATGCGAAGAGTCGTTTTTTAAACTGGATGAATAATTCAAACGAGGCGGTTTTAGTGATTACTCATGATCGCGATGTGCTTTCGAAAGTTGATAGAATTATTGAGATTCGCGATGGTAAAAGCTATATTTTTAAAGGAAATTACGACGACTATTTGCGAATAAACATGTTTTCAACTACAAATCAAATTCAGGATTTCGAAAGTGTTCAGCGGCGAATTTCAAATCTGAAAGATAAAGTTCGTGAATATCAACGAATGAAAGAAAAATCACGCTCTTCATCGACGATTCAGCGTTTTAAGCGTCTTGAACATTCTGCGCGAAATGAGCTTGCTGAATTGGAAGAAATTGACAAACCAAGTTTTTGGATTGATCAAGAAAATGTCGAAAATCTTGATTTTAAGGCTGCAAAATCTTATGATAAGTTTAAGGCTAAAAATGTTAAAATCGGGATTAAAAATGAGATAACGCGCTCAATACGGAGCTTAGTTCGAGTTGAAAATTTGGCGCTTGGTTATGGTTCTCTCGAAGACGCTTTGGAGGGCAAAAATAATGCTAAAATCCTTTTTGAAGATTTAAATTTTAATCTTAAGGTTGGTGGAATTTTAGAAATTTTTGGGCGAAACGGCACCGGAAAAACTAGCTTAATTAAGACAATTTTTGGCACAAAAAAGCAAAAGGCTGAAATTTATGATGGTAAGATTTTTCTTGATGAAACCGCAAAAATTGGAATTTATAAGCAAGAAATTGATGCTGAATTTTTTGAAATGAATTTAAAAGATGCTATTGAGAAAGTTTATCTTGATCAAAATCTTCCGATTTCTGAAGAGAAAATTCGTCGTATTTTGAGTCAATATCTTTTTAATTTAGAGGATTTTGAAACACCGATTTCTCAACTTTCTGGTGGTCAAAAGGCGCGTTTTCAGTTAATAAAAATGCTTTCAAATGATCCGCAAATTTTAATTTTAGATGAACCGACTTCACACTTAGATTTGCCAAGTATTGAAGAGCTCGAGAGGGCTTTAAAAAACTATTCGGGTGCTATTGTTTTTGTGAGCCACGATGATTATTTTCGAAAAGCTTTAAAAAATACAGACAAAGATTTTCAGACTGTGAAAATTGGCGAAAAATAACACTACTATTTTGAGAAAAATGGTGCTATAATATTTGATGATATGAGTAAAGAAATTCAAAAACGTAACTTAAATATTGATTTAATCAAAGTTTTAGCCGTATTTTTAGTAGTGCTTGTTCATTTCTTTAATAGAACTAATTATTATAATTTACCATTAAAATCGCCGTTTATACTTTTTACAACCTTTATTTGGAGTGTTGCAATGGCGTGTGTACCGTTATTTTTAATTACGACTGGCTATTTAATGAAAAATGCCAAATACAACAAGAAATTTTTCATGAATTTATTGAGGGTGGTTGGATATTATGCTGCAGCGGTTGTAGTTTTAACAATTACGGATAACCAGGCACATGGACTAGGGCTTGTTCGTGCATTCTTTGTAAATCTTTTCACTTTTAATCATTATAGTTGGTATGTAAATATGTATATCGGTTTATATTTAATGACTCCAATGTTGAATGCAGCTTTCGAGAGTTTGAAAACCAAGAAAAATCAGCTAATGGTAATAGGCGGATGCTTATTCTTAATTACGGCTCCAATGACCTTAGCTGTATTTGACAAGTTTCTAGGTGTTAAGGTTCCTGATTATCTACGTAGAATTATACCAAATTATTGGTCGGTTATTTGGCCATTTTTATATTATTTCATTGGCATGTTTATTCAAAAATATGGTGAAACTCAAAACCGTGAAATTAAAAACAAATATAAAATCGGTTTATTTTTGGCTATCATTTTTAACGTTTTATTAATTCGCACTATTTCTTCAAAAACTTTTGTTCCAGAGTGGGGATTTTTAGGTATCGTCCTTGTTTCAACACTTCTATTTTTGATTGTTATAAATTTAAAAATTACTATTAAAAATAAAGCTATTAATACAGTTATTCAATTTATTTCAAAAAATACACTTTCAATTTATTTGCTTTCTTGGATTGCTGATGTAAAATTCTACGGAATCATCAATGCTAAATTTGGTGGTTTTAAGGGTTCTTTTTTGCGGATGCCGGTGCTAGTTATGCTAATCTTTATATTTGATATTTTGGTTGGTTTGATGTTTATGTCTATAATTAAAGTTTTTGCGATCACGGCTAAAAAAATCCAAAAAATAACAAAACAAAAAAGGCGGTAAAATCGCCTTTTAAATTAAAACCGTTTAATATCTAATAACTTCGAAAGCCTTGCGCGGTCAAATCCGAGTACTATTTCACCATTCACATCGGTTACTGGCACACCGCGGAATTCCCCGCCCATTTTTTCAAGCAATTCTTCCCTTGCTTTTGCATCTTCTTCGACATCTTTAGCTTCGAATTTTATGCCGTTGTGTTCAAGCCAATCTTTTTCAGCAGAACAAAATCCACACCAGCTTGTTGAATAAACAATAACTTTTTTCTCCATAATTATAGTTTAGCATAAAAAGCTTAAAAAATCATTAAAATCGCCAAAAAGTTTAGATTTTTTTGGTCAAATACCAACCACCATCTAAATCTTGATAAACTTTTAATTCAAGCGAAAAATCCAGAGTCATCAGATAATCTGCGGCCTTTTTGGCTTCGGATTTTGAAGAATAACGTTTCTTTTTTGAATTTGAAAGTGGCATTTCGAAACGCTCAAATTTAACTTTTTGTCGATTATTTTTGCGTGGCATTTCGAAAATCTTTCAAAATTTCGCGGACTTCATTAACGCTTTTAGTTTCCATTAATTTTGCGCGTAATTCACTCGCACCACTAAATTCGCGAACATAAATCTTAAAAAATCGCTTTAAAGGTTCAAATCGGCGTTTTTCGAGTTCTTGTGAATATTTTTCAAACAAATCAAGCTGAAATTCAAGTAAATCTAAATAATCACTTGAAATTCTCGCATTTTCTGGCGGATTTTTTTCGAAACAAAATGGGTTTTCGAAAACGCCACGACCAATCATAATTCCATCAATTTCAGGAAATTTTCGCCAAAGCTCCAAGCCTTGCTCTCGTGTTTTAATGTCGCCGTTGATCTGAATTAGAGTGTTTGGCGCAATTTCGTTGCGTAATTTTAGGATTTCTGGGATCAATTCAAAATGCGCTGGAACTTTGCTCATTTCTTTTTTTGTGCGAAGATGAATTGTTAAAACTGCAATATCTTGTTCAAGTAAGAATTTCAACCAATCGTGCCATTCTTCAACTTTCGAAAATCCAAGACGTGTTTTAACTGATACCGGCAAATCACCAGCCTTTGCGCTTTCGATAATTTCTTTTGCGAGATCTGGGTTTCGAATTAAATCGCTTCCACCTCCGCTTTTGATTACGGCTTTATCAGGGCATCCCATATTGATATCGATTGCTCGATAACCAAGTTCAGGTAATTTTTCGCACATGAATTTAATATCAGCCGGGCGTGAACCCCAAATTTGTGCAATAATCGGCTGTTCATCTGGTGTAAAAGTTAATCGTCCGCGTGTGCTGTGAATGCCTTTTGGGCTTGCGAAACTTGAAGAGTTTGTGAATTCGGTATAATAAACATCTGGGCGAGCAGCTTTTGTAACGACATGACGAAAAACCACATCCGTTACAGCTTCCATTGGTGCGAGCGAAAAGAAAGGTAGTTTTTTACCGTTTTCTTCACCAGTTGATTCTAAAATTTTATCCCAAAATTCACTTCTCATAGGTATTATTATAACATATGATCTTTCGTAGTTCAAATTGCTTTATTTTGAATTTTCGTGTTATAATATAAGCATTAGCATAAATAAGGAGTTTAATGGATAGAGATAATAAAGACAATTTTGTCGAGCAAAAAGTAAAACATGTTGAAAAATCAGATAATAAATCAGACCGATTAAAGGAGAAGCTTTCAATTGCTTTCGGTTTTGGAGTGTTGGTCTTACCTTTTTCTTTTTCATTTCTTGTGATTTACGCAATTAATATGGGTGATTGGTATTTGTATCATCATGGAACTTCAAGTGTTAGAGATATGCAAAATATACTTCAAATTATTTTTTTATTTATGCTTGCTGGATTAGTTATAATGCCAATTATTGGTATCTTTCTTGGTCATAAATATGAAAAAGCTACCGGAAAAATATCGGTTGGAAAAATTATGAGTATTGTTAGTATAATTACAGTTGTTATACTTTCTTCGGTTTTGATTCTTTTCTATGTTCTTCAACAACGAGCTGAAGAACGTATAGAAGAAAGTGGGGACTCAGTTCGTAATAATACTTATACCATTGGTGAGCTGGAGCCAAAATAAAATTCATAAGATAATAGGGATAAAGTGAATGAACAGTCACTTCCTGCAAATTATTTTGATAAAGATAGTTAAAAATGCCTAATAAAACTTAGTAATAAAATCTCGCCAAACATTGAAAGCTGGCGAGATTTTATTATATGTTTAATTCTAGAGTTTTTCGAAAGAGTTAGCAAAGCTTTCGAATTTTTCATTCATTGGATTATTGCTACTCCACTCACTTGCCAACATATATATTCGGATTGTATTGTTATTTTTTTGTGAAAAACTCAAAATTGATTTTCCTTCAATGTTATCACCACGCTTAAAGCTCAAATTAAATCCGCGCATATCTTTAAAATTTATTGGAGAAAAACCACTCACTTCAAAAGTATTATTGGTTGCCGCGTTAAAGCCTGTCGTGAATTGTTTGAAAAGCTCTTTTTCGGGAATCTTATCTAGGTCAGATAATTTTCCAGCTATATCTTGATAGCCGACCATTGATTGTGTTTGATTCTCCGTATCGGTACAAATATATGAATTTGCCTGTTTTATTGGGTCTTTGCAAGGCATATTAATCACAAATCTACCCTCTTCTGAAACAATTTTTTTGTCTTTTTGGGTTTGTTGCTGGATGTTGTAGTTTTTAACCATATAATCTCCAGCTATATTGCCCGTATTCCATGTAATATAGAACGCGGCTCCAATTCCTCCTATAAGTATCACATTATAGATTACAAAAGAGATCCAAAAAAGAGAATTAGCTTTTTTGAAAATTTCAGGATAATTATTTTTAATTACTGGTTTTAAAGTTGTAAGAAAATAAATTAAACCAAGAATATTTAATCCTAAGGGTAAGCTTATTGATACTCTCTTAATATTTGCATGAATATCTGATGATTGAGGATCTTTTGATCTTTTAGAACTTAAGATTATAATCTCAATTATTGACCATAAGGAAAATATGGCCTGAAATATTGATAGAGCTATAATAATAATTGTTGGCAGTATAAAAGAAAGAATTACATCACCGAACATTTTCGTTTTCCTCTTTCTCGTCCTCAAAGACAGTAAATAATGAGGTTGCCACCGGTAATACAATTAAGAAAAATATCTCAACTTGTGGTAAAAAGATTGAAACAAGCGAAATGATCGCGATCCAAATAATCATCGATCCTGTTCGAACCAAATGGTAATTTCGCTGAGCTTTACGGTTTTCGCCATGGAAAAACCCAGTATTTTCACCTAAAGCACTTGCTGTAATCCAGCGCATCCCGAGATCGGTTAATAAATAAATCAGCGCATAGCAAAATGCCGGCAGAACCTCGCTCGGCGAAGAAAGTACCCAGCGCATAAAAAGTGGCAACAGCGACAAGAAAAACATATAAATCATATTTTTCCAGATGAAGCTGTTTGTGATTTTTTCAACCTTATCTAAAATGTGGTGGTGACGATTCCATTGAATCCCAACAATTACGAAGCTTGCGAAATAAATTAAAATTGCAAAGCCAAAACCTTGAAGTTGTGTCAAATCTTTTGCGGATTCGGGCAGTTTTATTTCGAGTACCATTAATGTAATAATGATTGCCGTTGCACCATCAATCAAACCAATAAGTCGATCTTTTGAGATTCGCCCTCCGTGATAAACTTTGTGTATTCGACCTAATCGCCGATATGCACTTTTTGCTCTATTCATTTATTCTCCTTTTGAATAATTTTAACATATTTCGCAATTTTAAGCAAACTAATTATGCTTTTTTGCAAAATAAAAAACCGCCGTTCGAAAACAAGCGGTTTTAAGTTGATTAGCCTCGTGCAAAGTGTGCAAAAGCTCGGTTGGCTTCTGCCATTTTGTGGGTATCTTCTTTCTTTTTGAAAGCTGCACCAGTTTCATTGTAAGCATCAACAATTTCAAGTGCTAATCGTTGGCTATAAGGCATTCCACTTCGTGCTCGAGCAGATTGAACCAACCAGCTAAAAGCAAAGTGAAGTTGTCGGTGACCTTGAACTGGGAATGGAATTTGATAGTTTGCACCACCAACGCGTCGTGATTTAACTTCGAACGCAGGTGAAACATTTTTCAAAGCTTTTTCGAAAACTTCAAGCGGATTTTCGCTATCAAGTTTTTTTGCAGCAGTTTCAAGAGCTTTATAAACGGCTTTTTCGGCAGTTAGTTTTTTACCGTCAAGCATAGATTTGTTGATCAATCGTTGAACTAAAATTGATTGATATTTTCGATCTGGTTTTAGTTCTCGTTGTAGTTTTTTGGTAACTTTTCGGGGCATCTTTATTTCTCCTTCTTCGCACCGTATTTTGAACGGCCTTGTTTACGATCTGAAACACCTTGAAGGTCAAGAGCGCCACGTACAATGTGATATCGCACACCTGGAAGGTCTGGCACACGTCCACCACGAACCAAAACTACGGCGTGCTCTTGAAGATTGTGTCCTTCACCACCGATATAAGCCCAAACTTCGTGACCATTTGTTAAACGAACACGAGCAACTTTTCGAAGCGCCGAGTTAGGCTTTTTAGGTGTTTTTGTTGTAACTTTTACACAAACTCCGCGTTTCAAAGGTGCGTTTTGTGCGTAATATTTAGTTTTTAGCGCATTGTGAATTCGTCCAAGAGCTGGCGATTTTGATTTTTTCGCAGCAGTTTTACGAGGTTTTCGCACTAACTGATTGATTGTTGGCATCAATTCTCCCTTAATTTATCTTAATATTTCACTTTTCAAAAGTTGATAAAGTTTTCAAAAAGTGCCTCATATTTTTCGAAACAGCATTATCGAAAAATGTCTTTACCTTTTTAGCTGAAATCCTTAACACACAAGTTTATTCACTAAAAAGAGGAAACTCACCAATTATTTTATCAAATTTGGAACAAAAAAGCAAGAGTTTTTTAAACATCTTCACAATAATTCGCTCCAATATCACCGTAGTAGTTTTTTGCTGGCGCGATACTTTCTAAAATCACATAAATTGCTGCCCGATTTGGTGTTTTTGTATCTGATTCTGTGGTCCAAGTTCCATCATCTAATTGCTTACATTTTCCACCCATATGGATAACCATTCCACGAACTCCACCGGAAACTGCAACTGAAGTAGCCCATCCATGATTTGTAGGCATAATTTCTATATTATCATACATTGTTGGCCTCCAGTAATTGTTTAGGAATCCTAAATCAGTATTACTATCACTCGCGTTATATATGTAATTAGATCTGTTTCCAGTCCAAGCTGGTAATTGACCCTTATTATTCGTTCGATATTGAGTTATTGCAGCTTTCAAGTTGGCAATATCGCTTTTCCTTTGTGTGTCTCGCTGCGAGCGTTGAAGTGCGGGGAGCGCCAAGAATATCATCAAAAATATCAATCCAGCAACTGCCAGAACTAATACAACTTCAATGATTGTAAATCCTCTCTCTCTCTCTCTCTCTCTCTCTTGTAAAAAATTTTTTCTAACCATAAGCTTATTATAATATTTTTGTAGTATATTTTCAATATGCAAAAACCCGAGCATAAACTCGGGAAAAACTAAGGGCGAAGTGTTTCTTTTTTAACCAGATAAATGAATTGTGTCAATTTTCCATTGGCTCCATAAAACAAACCTTTCGAATTAGACTCACTTAATTCCAATTTATCACGATCGTAAATCCTGCCTTTTTCAATCTGTAAAATAACTCGTCGAGAATTATTTAAGACTTGCAGTTCGATGTTGTTTCGCATAGTAATCGCAAGTTCTGTCTCGAAGCATTCAACCAAAACAACAATTTCGCGTGAGCAATTTTTATGTAGATATGCGGTTGTTCGAAAGCATTCGTTTGTATTTTCGAAAGACAGAAGTGGTACGCTTTGAATATGCGAAAAACCAACTTTATTGAGAGATTCCTCAATCGCTTCCTTTTTGAATTTTAGATCAGCCATTTTAGACCTCCGTAATGAAATGTACTTTTATAGAGATATAATTATAACTTTAAAATGTAATAAAGTCAAGAAAAAACCCAGCAATTGCCGGGTAAAAACAGCTATCTTGCGAAAAAACTATGTTTTCTTTTAAATTCATCTTCAAGATCTTCGAAAAACATATTCGCTTTTTCTTGGCACTGTTTTAAGAGTTCGACATGTAATTGATTACCATAAAATAAATACTCTTCGGTTGTATCGTCGATATATTTATGCTGATAAACCTTTGTTATTGAAATTTCATCGTTTCTTCCTGATGTTTTGAAGTTTAGGCCATTGTTTGTGGATGCTGAGAAATTCACAACATTTCCATAATGGTAAATTTTAATAACTAGCGAATTTCCATGCTTATCGTAGATTTTTGCGGTAATATTAATTAATGAGCCTTGGGGTGTTTTTTTAACTGGTATTTGGATTTGAATATTTTTAAATCCAATATTCTCAAGCGTTTCAATCAGAAAATCTTGAGAGAAGAAATTTTCTCTGTGTAATTTTTGATTCGCGGTACTTACATTAAAAAACTGAAGAAATGTATTCATAAACATACACGTTTTACCTCTTTTGAAAATTACTTAAACCAAGTGGCTTAGCTTTAATATTCTACCATAAAACGCGCTAAATGTCAATGTTTAAATTACGATTCCACCGCCTAAACAAACTTCATCCAAATAAAACACAACACTCTGACCGCTTGTGATTGCGCGCTGTTCATCTGCAAGTTTAATTTTTGCGGTTCCGTCGTTTTCGAAAAATATTTTTGCATTTACGAGTGGCGCACGGTGGCGAATTCGAACTTGAATTTCTGCTCCATTTTCAACTTCTTGGTTGATCCAATGAATTGCTGAAACGTTAATTTGATTTGACCAAAGTTCACCGTTGTTTATATCTGTCGTAACAAAAACTTCGTTAGCTTCCATATTTTTTCCGCAAACATAAAATGGCAAGCCTCCACCAATATTTAAACCGTGACGCTGACCTAAAGTATAAAAAATTGCTCCATCGTGCCATCCGAGAACTTCTCCCGTATTTTTATTGATGATTTTCCCGGGTTTTTGTTCGGGAATGAATTGTTTCAAAAAGTCGCGAATTCCAATTTTGCCAACAAAGCAAATCCCCTGTGAATCTTTCTTCCGTGCAGTAAAAAGACCGCGCACTTTGGCCATTTCGCGCACTTCTGGTTTGGTGAATTTGCCGAGTGGAAGTAATGTTCGGCCCAAAGCTTCACCGCGTACTCGATATAAGAAATAAGTTTGATCTTTATTTTCATCTTTGGCGCGTAAAAGTTCACCGTTTCCGCTTTTCGAAAAATCAAAACTATCGCCAGTATTTTCAGTAAAGGTATTTCGAACGCCAGCATAATGCCCGGTTGCAATTAGATCTGCACCATCTTCAATTGCAGCTTCAAGAAAAAGTTTAAATTTAACTTCCTGATTGCACATAATATCTGGGTTTGGCGTGCGTCCAATTTTATACTCATCGAGCATATATTGAACAACTTTTTCGCGATAATCTTTTTCAAAATCAAAAACTTTAAAATCAATTCCAAGTTGAACTGCGACTCGTTTTGCGTCTGTTAAATCTTCCGCCCAAGGACATTTCATTCCTGGCAAA
Organism: uncultured bacterium; assembly: GCA_963527165.1. Lineage (GTDB taxonomy): Bacteria > Patescibacteriota > Saccharimonadia > Saccharimonadales > Saccharimonadaceae > Nanogingivalis. The sequence goes on along the minus strand of CAURQO010000004.1, from coordinate 7,994 downwards.
TCTTGTGTCCAGTTTTTCATATAAACACCTGTCACATCATATCCCTGCTCCTTCAAAAGTGCCGCCGTTAGCGAAGAATCAACGCCACCACTCATTCCAACATATACTTTAATTTTTGAGTTATCCATTTTTATGCTCCTATATAAAATCTAAAAATTCCAAAAAGTTCGCTCATTGAAAGATACCAACCACGCAATTTTACCCACCAGAATTCGTTCCAATCTGGATCATTCATAACTGGTGCTGAAATAATTTCAACCCCCGAGCCTTTAAGCGCTTTTTCAAACTCTAATTTCGCTCGCGCTTGGTGGTATTTCGAAGTTGTTAAAATTACGCGTTTATATCCGTTTTGCTTGATTATTTTTGCCGTAAATTGTGCATTCTGATGAGTGTTTTGCGCTCGTTCTTCAAGTAGAATTTCATCTTGAATAATTCCGCTCCCACGAGCCAAATTTGCCATTTGTCTTGCATCGCTTGGAATTTTTGGGTCGGAATTCGCACCCGAGAAAATTAACTTTTTCGCACTCACAGATTTAAAAATCTCAATAGCTTTGCGAGTTCGTAAAGATGTATTTCCGCCAGAAATTGCTACCACGGCATCAAAATTTTGTGAACACTCACCTTTTTCATAATTCGGGCAGATCTCGGTAAGCTGATTTTTATCACTAATTATTAATGTTGTACTAACAATAAAAATCACAAAAAATCCAATTAAAGCAAAAATCCAAGCAAAAAATTTCATCATCTATTTCTGAATCCTCTCAAATTCTGCCTTGATTGTTTTTGAGATTATTTCGGCTGCATGTTTTGTATTTTCTTCGTTTGAAAGTTTTCCGAGAGAAATTCGCAAACTTCCGTCTGCTTCGTCGTCAGTTAATCCCATTGCCATTAAGGTGTGAGAGCGCACGCCTTTATTTGCTGCACAAGCCGAGCCAGTCGCCACCAAAACACCCTGTGTTTCGAGTGCAAAAACCATTCGCTCAGCATCGATTCCGGGGAAAGAAACTGAAATATGGCTCGCAAGTTGCTTTTTCGAATTTCCAAGAAAAATCATTTCTTCTTCTGAAAAATTATCGCGCAAAATCTTTTTAAAAATTTCTTTCAATTTTCGAAGGCGCTCATTTTCTTTTTTACGGTGTTTTTCTGCCAACTGAATTGCTTTTGCAAAACCAATCACATTTGGAACGTTTTCGGTGCCGCTACGCAAATTTCGTTCTTGTCCGCCGCCAACGATTTGTGCGCTAAACTTAATTTCTCGATTTGCCCACAAAAGCCCGGTTTGTTTTGGTCCATAAATCTTGCCAGCGTTTATGGTCAACATATCAACGCCAAGTCTTGCAACTGAAATATCGATTTGACCAACACCTTGGCTTGCATCAGAATGGAGATATATCGGCGTTTTTTCACCATTCGAAAGTCGACGCATTTGTTCTTCGCGGATAATTTCCGCAATTTTTGAAATTGGTTGAATTACGCCTGTTTCATTATTCGCAAGCATAACCGAAACGATTTTGGTTTTTGGTGTAATTTTTGCGCGCAAATCTTCTAGATCGATCACGCTATCTTTTTTAATTTTTACCAATTTTCGAATACCATATTTTTTGGCTGAATTCAAAACTGCGTGATGTTCAAATTCACCAACAAGGATTTCATCGCCATTTTCTTTTGAAGCTGCCGAAAATGCCAAATTGATGCTTTCGGTTGCACCAGCGGTCATTACAATTTCATCACTTTTTGTGCCAATATTTTTCGCAATTTCGTGTTTTGCATCTTCATAATCTCTTCGAACTTCAAGTGCTTGAACATAAGGTGCGTTAGGGTTGTAAAATTTTTCGCTAAAATACGGCATCATCGCCGCTAAAACTTTTTCACTCACAGGTGTTGTTGCTGCGTGGTCAAGATAAATAATTTCTTTGTTCATCTTTAATAGTATAACACATTTTTAAAAAGTTGACAAAAATTATTCTCTATTTTTTGCTATTTTTTCAGAAATTTTCAACGGACTTTTTGAATTCAAAATTTCCTCAATTTCATTTTTTGAAAGGTTTTGCCATTTTTTAATTCGGTGATTAAATATTTCAATTTCAATATTTTTCTGCGGCATTTTTTGCTCTTTATACCAATCTATAATTTTTGAAAGATTTTCTGGCTTAAAAACAAAGCCTTCATACCCATATTTAAAACAGCTAAAGCTTAATCTATCGCCAATTTTAGCTTTTCCGTCATTATCTTTTTTGCGTTCTTTCAATAATTCTGAAAAATCTAAAATTGCAAAATCCGGATATTCAAGAGCTTCACCATATAACTGATTTTTTTCATCTTCGTTTTCTTTCCAAGACATTTTTTGTGCTTGCTTAAATTTCTCGGCATTTTTAGGGTTTCGAAACAGAAAAATGTCAGTTCTAACTTTAGTTTTAGATTTATTTTCTTTCAAAGCTATAATCATATTTTTCGAAAAGAATAATTTAAAAATTACGAGCCAAATTTTGTCGCTAATTTTTGGGTAAAAACTCAGCCATAAATTCTTTCTTTTATTGGTTAAAAAAGCAAAAAATGAATAAAATCTAATTTTAAATTTCATAATAGTATCTCCTAATTAAAATAGGTAGAGTCTATGCTCTACCCTTGTATACTCTACCAATCATCACATTGAGGGCAATCTCCACCGCCTTGGCTGTTGCAATTATCACACTCAGAATCTGGATCGGTAAAACAAATAAATTTAAAATGTTCCATAACATTTCCTCCTAAGGTTCGCAGGATTCATACCTGATTTGGTGATTCATGAATTGATCATATCACAATTACAAATATTATCATACATAAAAATTAAAGTCAATATATTTCTCGAAATAACTATAATATATTTGACTAAAACATAGAAATATAGTATAGTATCTCTAGAAGCTTAAATTTAAAAGTTGCGGAAACAGCTATAAGCTTTGAAACTTTCAAAAGGAGTGATTTCTGTGGTATTTCCAAAACCTTATGTAGAGGAAAAAAAATGCGAAAACTGTAATGGAACTGGATGGTATAAACAACAAGGTTTTATAGGTTCAGGAACTTTCCCTTGCAATGTTTGCAACAGAACTGGAAAAGTGAAAATAAAACATAGTAATACTATGGTTGATTTCCATAAAAAATATTAAAAGGTGGTGATTTAGGGCAAAATTTATCCGTAACTATTAATTTAATAAACTCCGATAAAATCAATAATCAATACATTTTTTGTATTTCGAGCCGCCGCCCACGGCTCTTTTAATTTTTGAAAAATTATGTTAAAATATATAAACTGTTTAAAAACTATAAACTTACAAAAAGAAAGGAAATATGCTAAAATTTATTTTTAAATTTGCTAAAAAATATTGGCCAAGTTTAATTCTAATGCTTACATTTACGATTCTGTCAGCGCAAATTAATCTTGAGCTTCCGCAGTATACTTCGAAAATTATCACTGAAGGCGTGGCAATGAAAAATATGGAAGCGATTTATTCGAACGGTTTTCATATGATCGGGCTTTCGCTTTTGAGCGGTGGTTTGATGTTAGCGGGAATTTTATTCGCGGCGCGTGCAGCCGGTGCGATGTCGCGCGATATTCGGCGAGAAACTTTTAAAAAGATTGAGGATTTTTCAATGAACGAATTTGGAAAATTCTCAGTTTCAAGCCTCACGACACGAATCACAAATGATGCACGGCAATTTCAACAAACTTTTACAATGATTATGCGAATGGGAATTTATGCCCCAATTGTTGGTGCTGGTGCAATTATTAACACTTTAGCAATCTCCAGTTCAATGAGCTGGATTATGGTTGTGACGATTTTTTCTATCATTGTTTTTACTACAATTATTGATGTTTTTGCTGTTCCTAAACTAAAGATTTTTCAAACAAAACTCGATAAATTAAATATGCAAACTCGCCAAACAATTACTGGTTTGCGTGTAATTAGAGCCTACAGAAAAGAGAAAGTCGAAGAAGAAAAATTTGACGAAATCAATAATGAAATGCTCAAAATGAATGTCTTTTTTGAAAGGATTTTTGGTTTATTTTCACCGTATATGACGATGGTTTCAGGGCTTGGGCTTGTAGCAATTGCTTGGATTGGTTCATATTTTGTAAAATCTGGCGAAATTTCAATCGGTGATGTAGCTTCCCTTACTCAATATCTTGCGCAAGTTACTTTTGCTTTCATTATGCTTTCGATGATTTTTATGTCAGTTCCACGAATGAATGTCGCAATCAAGCGATTAAGCGAGATTCTTGACGAAGAAATTTCAGTTAAAGATAAAACAAAAACTCACAAAACACCAAAAACTTTCGAACTCGCTTTCGAAAATGTTAGTTTTGCATATCCAGATTCAGAAGAGGCGGTTCTTGAAAATATCAGTTTTAGCGTAAAACAAGGTCAAACGATTGCAGTGATTGGTGGAACTGGTTCAGGAAAATCCACGATTGCAAAATTAATCCCACGATTTTATGATGTTTCAAAAGGAAAAATTACGATTGGCGGTGTGGATATTCGCAATTTAAAACAAAGTGAACTTCACGATTTGATTGGTTATGTTCCACAAAAAGCCAGCCTATTTTCGGGAAATATTCGCGAAAATATTAATTACGGCTCTTCGAAAAATTTTAACGATGAAGAGATTATTGAAGCGCTGAAAATTGCGCAGGCTTGGGATTTTGTTCAAAAATTGCCAGAAGATTTAAATGAAAAAGTCTCACAAGGCGGAAAAAATTTCTCTGGCGGGCAAAAACAGCGACTTTCGATTGCGCGAGCAATTGTTTCGAAGGCGCCAATTTTGATTTTTGACGATAGTTTTTCAGCACTTGATTATAAAACTGATTCCAAACTTCGAAACGAACTTGCACTAAAAACAAAATCGCAAATAAAATTTGTCGTTGCACAACGCGTAACTTCAATTATGCAAGCTGACAAAATCATTGTTCTTGATGGTGGAAAAATTGCAGGAATTGGCGTTCATGGTGAACTTCTTCAAAATAATGAAATCTATCGCGAAATCGCATCTTCGCAGCTTTCCGATGAAGAAATTACGACGCAAATTAAAGCTTTCAAAAAGCAAAAAACTGTTTCAGAAACTCAAAAAAATACCAAAAAAGCGGTTTCGATTTCGAAAAAAATAGCCAAGAAGAGTTTAAAAAAGGCAATTTCGAAAAAATATAAGAAAGGAGAAAAATAATGGCGAAAAATCAAAAAAATAAGCTTTCGCTAAAAATAATTTGGCGACTTTTGCGATATTTTACACCGTTTAAATTCCTGATTGTATTTTTTGCGATTATGGTAATTTTGAGCTCAGTTTCAGTGATTGTTGGGCCGCAAATTATTGGCGAAATGATTAATTTAATCACAAAAAAATTCGAAATTCAATCTGGCATTGTTCGTTTTAACCCTGATTTTTCGAAAATCGCTGAACTTGGTTTTATCTTAATTGCGATTTATGTTGGCTCAGGAGTTTTTGGTTATGCGCAAAACTGGATTATGGGGCAAATGGTTCAAGAAATTGTTTTTAAATTGCGCGACGAATCTTCAAAGAAAATTGCACGACTGCCGCTTTCGTATTTTGATAAGCATAAAACTGGTGATACTGTTTCGGTGATTACGAACGATATTGAAACTTTGAGTAGTAGTTTGAGTGAGAGTTTGAATCAGATTTCGCATTCTGTTGTGACGATTATTGGTGTGAGTATTATGATGGTTTCAATCAGCTGGCAAATGAGTTTAATTGCGCTTGCGACCGGTATTGTTTCGGTTGGGATTGTTATGATGATTTCGAAATTCAGTCAGGTTTATTTTACTGATCTCCAAAAAGTGACTTCAAATTTAACCGCTCACACCGAGGAGATGCTTTCATCCCATGAGATTGTTAAGGTTTATAATGGTGAAAAAGATTCGGTTAAAGATTTTGAAAAAATCAATGATAAAATGTATGTTTCATCTTGGAAGTCTCAATTTTTTGGTGGACTTCTCTACCCAATTATGGGATTTATCAATAATCTTTCAACACTAACAGTTGTCGTTATTGGTAGTGTTCGTGCTACAAACGGCCAGATGACGATCGGTGAGATTACTGCTTTTATGCAATACATGAGCCGATTTACACAGCCGATTTCAAGTATTGCTAATGCAATGACGAGCGTTCAAACCGTTTTTGCAGCGTGTGAGCGAGTTTTTAACTTTCTTGATGCTGAGGATGAAACTTTCGTTGAGATTTCGAAAACTCTACCAAAAGAGGTTGAAGGCGCAGTTGAATTTTCGAAAGTGAATTTTTCTTATAATAAAAATAAGCCGATTATTAAGAATTTTAGCACAAAGATTGCTCCACATTCAAATGTTGCAATTGTTGGCCCAACTGGCGCCGGAAAAACTACACTCGTGAATCTTTTGATGCGATTTTATGATATTGATAGTGGAAAAATCACGATTGATGGAATTGACACTTCAAAAATGTCGCGAAGTGATGTTCGTTCCCTTTTTGGAATGGTTCTTCAAGATACGTGGCTATTTAACGGTACAATTGCAGAAAACTTGGCTTACGGAAAGCCTGATGCTACTCGTGAAGAAATTATTGAGGCTGCAAAAGCTGCTCATGCGGACCACTTTATTCGAACTTTACCGAAAGGTTATGATACGGTGATTTCTGAGGATATTGATAATATTTCAGCTGGTGAAAAACAGCTTCTAACGATTGCGCGTGCGATTTTAGCGGATTCGCCAATGTTAATTCTTGATGAGGCAACCAGCTCTGTCGATACACGAACGGAAGCAGCAATTCAATCAGCGATGGATAATCTAACCCATGGTCGCACAAGTTTTGTTATTGCACACCGGCTTTCAACGATTAGAAATGCTGATTTAATCCTTGTGATGGAGCACGGAAATATCGTTGAACAAGGTTCACACGTAGAGCTTTTGGCACAAAATGGCGCATATGCTAAACTTTACAATTCGCAATTTGCAGAATAAAATTCGAAAAAGAAAAAGCCCGATTCTTTCGGGCTTATTTTTTTAAGTCGGCTTAATATTTGTTCGAAAATTCTGCAATTATAGCAGATCTATTTGCGATTTGTATGCCGTCGGTTCGCGAGATAGGATCGCTACTATAAATTCCAGTCAAATAATTGAACTTATTCCCAAGATGGGGATGTTCTTTTTGACATTTCGCCCACCCTTCTTCAATCTTTCTGAAGAATTTGCGTCCTTCTTTAACAAACAAATGAAAAACTTTCGCATAAGCCAAAAATTCGATTAAGTTTGCTATATCGTTTTCAGCATATGCTTTTTCGAGTTTTTCGCGAACTTCAGAATTTGAAAGTTTTGGACTAAGTGTTCCGCTTTCAAAATGCGGACGTGGTAATTTGTTTTTCAAGTTGATGACAGCTGCTGGCATAATTATGCCCTCCTTTTATATAAAATAGAATTTTCAGCAAAAGCCAACTTTGTAAAATACGAGCCAAAAGCTCATTTTTCAAAATCAGAGCTTTCAACTGGTATTATTTTAGCATAAAAAGCATTTTTTGTCAATACTTCGAAAAATAAATTAATAAAACTCTTCACTTTTTAAAGCTTTTATGATAAAATAGTTTTATACGGGCATAGCTCAGTTGGTAGAGCACAGGTCTCCAAAACCTGGTGTCGGGAGTTCGAGTCTCTCTGCCCGTGCCAAATTTGCCTTTTTACACCAGAAGTGGTGTTTTTTATTTTTACGCTTGTTTTTTACTTCATCCTAGTGTATAGTGGTTATGTTATGGATATTGTTATTGTGATCTTTGTTAATATTTTGGCGTCTTTCCTTGCTGTTATAACGTATATATTTGCTGTGTTACTATTTGCTTTTATGTTAGGTGGATTTCTTATTGCTATTTTGGGATACTTTAGAGTTAAGAGGCTTGAAAATCCTGAAATTTTACAAAATAAGATTAAAAGTCATCGGCGTGTTTTGAATATTTTTACAGGAATATTTTTAACTATAAT
>CAURQO010000003.1:0-25361 GCA_963527165.1 uncultured bacterium | reverse complement strand
TTCGAATATCATCCAAAATCACATAAATTTTATCTTTTGAAAGCTTTTCGCCGATGAATTGATATGATTTTTTAGCTTGAATTTGCCTAGTTTTAAAATTAGTACCTCGCTGAGTCGTTTTTGAAACTTTTGCAATAATTTCTGAACTTTCAATTTTTAAAATTTTAGAAAGTTGTTTCGCTAAAATTTGCGTATGGTCAAAACCGCGTTCACGAATGTGTGCCGAAAGTGTAGGGACGGGAACTAAAATAATTCTGTCGTGATTTTGGTTGAACACTTTATTTGAATTCAAAAAATCCGCAAAAAGATACGACAAATAGCGTGCATTCTGACGCTTACTTTGAAGCTTAAATTCATCGACGATTTTTCGCAATTCTCCTGAACGTTGTGAAAGATAGAATTCCTTCGAAATCATCGCATTTGGTCGTAAAAGAAAATTGCCAAAATCACAACGAGTTTTTAGGCAATTTTTACAGATTGAATCACCTAATTTTTGGCAAAAATAACACTCATCTGGCGCCAAAGAATCTAAAATTATCTCGGATATGCTTTTCTTCATAAAAAATCATTTTACCTCTTGATTATACAACAAAAGTGCGGTATAATAAAGTAAATTAAGCCTGAATTATGAAATTAATGTGGAGGAGAAATGGCTAGAAGACAAAATGACGACAGCTTTTTGAACGAAGAATTGGAAGCTGCTTTCAACTTTGGGGACGACTTAATGGATGTTTCAAACAATGAAACTTTCGACGATCCTGAACAAAACGAAATTCAAGAAGAAGAAAATGAGCTTCCAGGGCAATTAGCTGTTGATGTTTACGAAACAGAAGACAAACTTTTTGTAAAAGCGCGAACTGCGGGTGTAAATAAAAATGATTTGGATGTTTCACTTTCAGACGGAACATTAACAATCAGTGGAAGCCTAAACCCTGGCGACCAAGAGGGAATTGTCGCTCATCATGCGCAAGAATGCTACTGGGGAGAATTCAGCCGAACTCTAACATTGCCAGTTCCAATTAAAGAAGATGAAGTTGAAGCAATGTTGAAAGACGGAATCCTTACAATTAGCTTTACAAAAATTAAAGCACAAGCAACAAGAATCAAAGTTCTATAATTATCGAAAATCTCGAGGAATAAAACCTTCGAGATTTTTATTTTATTTCGAAAATAATTTTCTGAAATTTTATAACAATAAAAAAGACCTTCATAGGGAAGATCTTTTTTATTAGACTTTTATTAGCCTTTGTTTGTGATAGAAGTAATAACAAAGTTCACAATTGCGTAAGCAAGGATTGCAATCACGAGACCGATAATTGCGTACATAATTGTATTTTTTGCATTCTGAACTGCACCAGCATCACCACTTGATAGAACGTATCGAATACCACCATAGATAAGCATAATAACACTAAGGATACCGATTACGAAAAGCATAATATTGATAGCCGTTGTAAAGATTGGTGAATCTCCATCGAACAAGCTTGTTGGACCACCATTTTCTTCTTGAACACCTTTAGCACAAGTATCAGCAGATTTTAAGCCACCTGTAACTTTACAATCCGCAGCATATGCTGGAAGTGTAAAAGCAGTTGTGCCAACTGCGAATACTGTTGCAGCTACTAATAGAGCTATTTTCGCAAAATTTTTCATTTTAAACTATTTTCCTTTCTTAAAAAGTTTATTTATATTTAAATTATATCAAATTATAATTATTTTTCAAGTGTTTAATCTAATTATTATTCTTCTTGTTATTTGAAGATGAATTACCGTTGGATTTATTAGAATTATTGGAATTTTTCTAGTTAGTTGATTTATTTGAAGATGAGTTACTGTTCGATTTATTAGAACTATTGGAATTTTTCGAAGATGAATTACTATTTGAACTATTTGAACTGTTGGAACTATTGGAACTGTTGGAACTATTGGAACTATTAGAACTGTTGGAAGTATCAGAAGTATCAGAATCATCAGAACTATTTGAGCTATTCGAAGATGATCCACTATTTCCACTAACAGTATTAATAACGAAATTCACAATTGTATAGGCAAGAATTGCCACAATTAGACCAATAACAGCATACATAATTGTATTTTTTGCGCTTGTTAGTGCAGTACTATTTCCAGCTGAAAGCACATAACGAATTCCACCCCAGATAATCATAATAACCGCCATAACACCAACTATAAAAAACATGATATTTACAACATCTTTTGCGATATCACCAGCTGAACGTGAATCTTGTTGACCTGTCGAATCCGCACCTTGTTTAATTAGATCAGCCGCACTATCAGCATAAACTTTATTTTCATAAATTCCAGCAGCTGTAATAAATGAACCAACTATCGCAATAATCAATCCAAAAGTTATTAAAATTTTCTTCATTTTTTCTCCTTTATATTATATGTATCAATTAAGATCATTATCTATCATTTTAATTATTATCTAAGTTATTTAAACTGCTAGAATTTCTCCCTGAACTATTTTCACCATTCTTTTTTTCACCTTGAGATTTAATAGTGTTTGAACCACTTGAATTGCCTGATTTTATTGAAGGCTTAGAAGTGTCATCAGAAGAATTTAATTCTTCTGAGTTGCTAGATTCGTTAGAAGAACTTGAATTTTTAGATGATGAACCACCATTAACTCCTTTTCCGCTTGAAGCGCCAACAACGAAGTTCACAATTGCATATGCAAGAATTGCTACCGCAAGGCCAATGACTGCATAAATTATCATTGTTTTAGCTTGCGCAACTTTACTTGGGTTCCCAGCTGCGGTAATGAATGTGATTCCGGCGTAAATTATCACAATAACCGCCAAAATTCCAATAATCCAGAAGAGAATTGAAATTATATTTTTCACAACATCTTCTGCTTTAGTTTCACTACCAGCACAGACGGCCGTTCCTTGAGTTTTTACGTGCTTACAGGCGTCGAATGTTTTCGAACCTCCACTTCCGCTAGAATCTTCCTCTGCAAAAGCATTTAGTGGAGCAAATAGTGCTAAAATTATACTACTGATTAAAATAAACTTTTTCATTATACTGATCCTGTTAAAATTCCACCAATGATTAAATTTACAATTAACGCCGCCGAAAGAATAATTATAATTCCAACACAAGCATAGATTAAAGCAGATTTCGCTTTCGAAAGCGTCCCCGGATTACCGGCTGCTGTAATGAAGGTTAATCCTGAGATAATGATTACAATTACACAGATCATTCCTGCCCAGATAAATGCCGTATTGAAAGCGTTCTGCATCGAGGCGTCACTCGCTTTATCTTTATTCGAAGTATCAACACCTTTTAAAACTTTCGTTTTATCGAAGCCCTCACTACCATTAGCTATAAATCTATATTTTTCCATCTAACCAAAAATTCCTAAAATTAAGTTCACTATTACAGAAGCCAGAACAGCAATCACTAAGCCAATAATCGCATTTGTAAGTGATTTTTTGGCACTTGCGATTTTTCCAGGATCGCCAGTTGCCAGCATATACTGAAATCCAGCATAAATTATATAACCAATCGCTGCCAAACCAACAATTCGAAAGGCTGCATCGATCAAATTTGCAACAACTGTCCAAACAAATTCTTCAACTTTAAGTCCTCCATTTGGATTGATATCTTTAATTTTACATCCATTTCCACTAGATTCAACCAAACCTCGATACCAAGCGGGAAGGCCAAAAAATGTTTCATCTCCAGTACAGCTAGAAGCATAAGCATTATTTTGTGGAAGACTGAGAACCGAAAGCATCACAATAAAAATTGCTAAAAATATTTTCTTCATTAAAGAACTCCTCCTGGAATAATCCATTCCAAAAATGCCCACATTAAAATATAGGCGATAATCCCAATCACCGTGTTCATAATCATTGTTTTCGCTTTTGAAACCTGTCCAGCATTATCTTTTGCGGTAATATATAGAATTCCAGCAAAAACGATCGAACCAACTGCCGCAATTCCAACACCAGTAGTTACTACAACTAAAATCATATTTAAAATATCTTCAATTTTCCAGCCTGAAGGGAGGATTGCAGTCTTTGCTTGCGCTTCATTTGCTTTAGTTTCAGTAGAAGATTCACCGCTTTTACCGTTATCGCCCTTAGGTGCAATTAGTCTTCCTTCTTCATCAATTACTCTTCCATTTCCATCATTAATAACTTCTTTAGCGAAAACATAATTAGAGCCATAACTTGAGACAAAAACACCTTGAAAAGTCACAAAAAAGCTTGAAAAAATCAACCCAAGTGTAATTATTTTTTTTATTTTATTTATCATAATAATTATACTTTAAACCATTTTTAGGTAAAAAGCAAGTGTTTTATTTTAAAAATCAACTTTTAAGGTTGACAAAAGGGTTAAATTATGATAAAATCAGGTCATATGCAAACTTTGACGAGGTTCAAAAAAGCAAAAACTCAAGATTTTCGAAATGGATTTTTTGTCGCGATTTTTACAGTAGTCGCAATCTTGGGATTTTTTAATTCGAATTTCGCACAAGCTCTTGACGGCGCACAATGGACAAATGCCTCAAAAGATGGTATAACATTAGGTGGAAAAACTTATACAAAAGTTTCAGATACTTCTAAATATCCAGAATCAATTCGTTCGAAAAAACTTTATGCTGAAAATTCACCAGCTAGCGCAGGAAATAATAAAACATCCGTTATTGCGCTCGACAACGAAAATGATGTTTCAAGCGGAAAGATTTATTCTTTTGATGTAAGTGCACTTGGAAACATATCACAAACTGGCAACACACAAGATGTTAAAGTTGATGGTGTTTCAAAAGATGAAGATAAATCGCTTTGTAGCGTTGAAGGTGGTGGTGGCTGGATGGTTTGTATGGTTGCTAACACGATTTCAAAATGGATGGACGGAATTTATAACTGGGTTCAAGAATTTTTGCGAGTTCAACCACTTTATACATCACACAAATCTGGGCTTTTCCAGGTTTGGGATTATATGCGAAATATCGCAAATATTTTCTTTGTGATTGGTTTCATTTTTGTGATCTATTCACAAATTACAGGTTTTGGAGTCAGCAATTATGGTGTGAAAAAAATTCTGCCAAAATTAATTATAGCGGCGATTTTAATTAATGTTTCTTATTATATTTGCGCAATTTTAGTTGATATTTCGAACATTCTTGGTGCACAAACACAAAATCTTTTAGTTGGAATTCGAAACAATATCTTTAATAATGGTAGCGAAAATTCGATTCAGACTGCAAATTTAGATTGGTCAGGAATTACAGCGGCGGTTTTGAGCGGAGCCGGAGTAGTTTCTTATGGCGTATATTCTTTCGCGGTTGCAACAGCAGGAAGCAGCGGTGCGGCAACATTAATGATTTTAGGAGCTTTAATTGCAGTAATATACTCAGCCGTTGTTGCTTTAATAATTTTAGCTGCACGACAAGCGATAATCATTGTTTTAGTCTTCTTAGCACCACTCGCTTTCGCCGCTAATATTCTGCCAAATACTGAGAAATGGTTCGAAAAATGGAAAGATTTATTCACAACAATGCTCGTAATGTACCCATTGATTTCACTACTTTTTGGTGGGTCACAATTAATCGGTACAACAATTATTGCCAGCGCAAACGGAAGTTTCTTAATTTTCCTCTTGGGTGCGGTAGTTCAAGTTGTGCCACTTGCTATTACTCCAACAATTATGCGTGTCAGCGGAAGTTTGCTTGGTAAATTTGCTGGAATCATCAATAATCCAAACAAAGGACCAGTTGATAGCTTGAAGAGATTTATTGGCGAAAGTCAAGAAATTCAACGAAACAAAAAGATCGCAGCAAAACCAAACGGTATGTTTGTTAGATTAAATCAAACTCGGTATAATCGCTCTAGAAGAGTTAATTCATCTCGATCAATTGCTGAAAAATACCAAAAAGAGAGATTTGATAATTTCGAAGCAGAACAACTAGCCGAGCTTGCAAATGAACCAAAACAAGGTTCTAACGCTTTCTCAAACAATTATTATGATGCACGTCGAAAACACGCACTTAGTTCGAATACATTATATCAAGAAATGCTTGCAACCGAAGCTCTAAATCGCGCAACAGCAAATTCGAACGCTGGAATTTCGCAACTTAAAGCCGAATTATTTAACGCAACTCTTCAAAAGGGAATTGATGGAAATGTATCTGGTATCGTTAAGCTCGATGACGACAGTTTAAAGAAACTTCAAGGAAAATTCGGCCAACAAGCACTCCAATTTGTTGAAAACTCTAACCAAGCTAATGCTCTTAAATTGGCCGAAAAGAACAATAATCTTTCACTAAATAATGCAATGGCAAATAATATACGCTATAATAACGATCTGCTCAATACCGCATCTGGCGTACGTGGTGAAGCTGGAAAAGTCTCAGCACTTGCAAGCTCTTTGGTAGCAGCTTCAAAAGAAAACAAAGAAGAAGTCGAATCACTTACAAACCTTACAAAATCACTTAATTTTTCAGGTGGTGACTATAGTGAAATCTTTTCGAAAAATATGGGTGAAAAAATTCAAAAAGATGGAATTGATTTCGAAATTACCAAAAACTTGCGAGCTGCAACAGCCGAGAAGTTTATGGGGACAACGGATTTGAAAAGTGCTATCGATTCACTTGGTAAAACCGAAATTGGTGGAGAATTAAACGCTAACCGTAATGACCTGGTTGAAGCTTTCAAGAAAACCAAAAAAGACGACCTTCAATTTATCGGTGGTGCAGCACTTGAAAATATTGCTGTGAATGGTATGAATTCGAAAGAAGTTTACAATGCCATTCATGATAATTATGCCAAAAATGTCTCGGATGATAAGATCATTAAAGCCTCAAATGATGCAATGAAAATTATTTGGGATAAATCAGCGATTTCAAGCATGTCGAATGAAACAATGAAATCTACACTTGAAAGTGTTAAAGCAATTAATGAAAACCCTTCAGAATATGGAAAACTCAACGCTGTACAGGGTGCTGAAATTCGCAAGATGCTTAAAGAAATTGAAAGAAATAATAAAGGTCTTTACGATAAAGTTTTGGGTGGAAATTGGAAACCTGAAAATATTAAAAATAAGAAATAGGTAGAATATAAAAATTTTGCCTATTTTAATTTTTAAGCTTTATTTTTTTTCAAAAATATGTTAAAATTAATACTATTGAAATAAGGAGAAGTGGGCAAATTAAAGAATGAGCGTTTATAAAGTTCCTCAGGACGTTGAGGCTGATGACAAATTGCTTGGGCCGTTTAATTTTCGGCAATTCATTTACCTGATTATTGTTGCAGGCTGTATTGCGCTGGATATTTTTCTTTGGGGAATTTTCCCAGGGTTGATTATTTTACCACTTCCTGTAATTATATTTTTTGGTGCGTTAGCTTTACCACTTCGAAAAGATCAGCCGATGGAAACTTATCTCGCAGCTATTGTTTCATTCTATCTTAAACCCCATAAACGACTTTGGCAACCCGATGGAATTGAACATTTAATTCAAATTTCAGCGCCAATTAATAAGGAAGACAGTTTAATTAAGGATATTTCACAAATGGAAGCCTCGCGCAGGCTTAGTTATTTGGCAGATATTGTTGATACCGAAGGTTGGGCAATCAAGCACTCTGTAGCACCAACTCAAACTGCCGTTCGTGAAGAATATTCAAACGAAGCACGCGCAGCAGAAGATATGTTTGATAATTCACGGATTTCTTCAAATGTTGATAGTTTACTTTCTCAGCACGATAATCGCCGAAGACAGCAAATTATGCAAAATCTCGATATAGCACGCAACTTAGCTCAATTTACGAATGAAAATTCCGAGAATATTCAAGACCAGACTTATTATTTTGACCCTAAAAACCGATACGAAGGTTCGGACAATATTAAATTTGAAGATATTTCGGCTACAGCTCAAAATCCAGCAACTCAACCAAGTGAATTTTCACAAACTCAAACTTCACAATCTAAAATAACTTTTGAACAAAACCAAAATATACCACAACAATTTGGGGCAATTTCAAATTTTGAAATTTCTCAATCTCAACCACAGGACACTTTACAGAATCCGCAATTACAAAATCAAACTTTCAGTCAAAATCCTGATAATATTCAATTACATTACAACCCTTATCCATATTCGATAAATCAAACAGTAATTTCGCCAAATTGGCAACAAAATCAGATGCAGAATTTAGTTCAAACATCACCACAACCGCTTTCGAATTTTACACCTCCACCACAACCGCAAGTTGTTATGCAGCCACAAATTCAACAAAATACTTTCAAAAATCCACAAGATTTAACCCAAAATCTGGAAGATATTAATGAAAGTATTGACCGAATCCATAAGATTAATGAAAAGGTCGAGCGAGAAAAACGAGATCCTAAAGTGCGAGTTTCAACAAATCCAGAAAATAATCCTTTTATTAATAAAAAGCATATCACGGAGCAGAATTCTGTTCGTGAAATCAGCGCTGAGATGAAAAGATTAGTCTCGGAAGGAAAAGATCTTTCAGTCGAAACACTCGCGCGACAAGCAAATAAAATAGCAGATAAAGAACGACAAGCCCAAGCAAATTCAAGCGAGGTCGACCTGGGCGAAAACGAAGTAGTAATTTCATTGAGGTAATATGAGTAATAATAAAATTAATCCAAATCAGCAAAATCCAAATTTAAACCAAAATCAGACTAATTCAACCGCACCTTCAAATCCAGCTTCGACACAAAATTCACTCGAAATTGCTGAAATTCGTGAAGGAATGGTAATTATGCGCGATGGAAGTTTTCGAGCAGTAGTCGCTTGCAAATCAATTAACTTCGATCTTATGAGTGCTCGTGAAAGAGAAGGTGTAGAATATTCTTATCAAAGTTTTTTAAATGCTCTTACTTTTCCAATTCAAATTTTAGTACGCTCACAACGTGTTGACATTGAGCCATACCTAAGTAAATTGGCAGATATTCAAGTTGCACAAGATAATATGCTTCTTGGTGATTTAATGGAAGATTATATTAACTTTATCGACAGCCTCAGCCGAAGCGCAAATATTATGGATAAGTCATTCTTCATCGTGATTCCATATTATCCAACTGGTGACTTAAATAACTTAAAGGGTTCAGCAAAAGGATTTTTTGGAAAATTATTCGCAAAACAAAGTGCGCAGATTTCGAAAATTGACCGCACAACTTGGGATTCAGCTCACGAAGAAATTAAAAAACGTGTTGATTCAATCACTGGTGGACTTTACCAAATGGGAATTAAATCGGTTCAGCTCAACACAAAAGAACTCGGAAATCTTTATTATAATGTTTATAACCCCGACACAGCAGTTTATGAACCTTTGGGAGATTTTCGCGATACAGCAAGCTTATTTGTTCGAAAAGGTGAGGGCGAAAAACCAGAACAAGGAGGATTTTAATTATGGCTAAGAAAAAAGATGCCGTTGATATTGCAGCTCAACAACGCGCACAAGAGCAAGCAGAAGTTGAGCAAGCATTTTTAACCGGTATTAACACTTTACGTGACCTTATTGCACCATCAAGCCTTGAATTTCATTCGAGCTATTTTCGACTTGGCACAAAATATGGTCAGACGATTTATGTTTATGGCTATCCTCGCCAGCTTTATACAGGTTGGGCTTCTCCAATTCTAAACGCCGATGAAGTTTTAGACGTTTCAATGTTCATCTATCCAGTCGAAACTGAAATCGTGATGAAAAACCTTCGCCGAAAAGTAACTCAGCTAGAAGCCGACCTCGCAATTAACAATGAAAAAGGTAAAACCCGAGATCCAGCACTTGAAGCCGCACTTAGCGATGCCGAAGAACTCCGTGACCAATTACAACTTGGTGCCGAAAAATTCTTCCGCTTTGGATTATACCTAACACTTTATGCAGACAGTCTTGATGAGTTGAATTTTGTTAGAAGTAAAGTTGAAACTATGCTTGGTCAGCAAATGTTGTTTTCAAAAGTAGCATCAAGCCAACAGGAACAGGGATTAAAATCAGCTGTTCCGCAACTTTCCGACCAGCTTCAAATTCGTCGAAACATGAATACTGGTGCGATATCAACATCATTCCCATTCACATCCGCCGACTTAACTCAGGAAAACGGTGTTCTTTATGGTGTAAATATGCATAATAACGGATTGGTGATTTTTGACAGATATACACTCGAAAACGCCAATATGGTTGTTTTTGCAAAATCTGGTGCTGGTAAATCTTTCACCGTAAAGCTTGAGGCACTTCGAACAATGATGATGGGAGCTGAGGTTCTAATTATCGACCCTGAAAACGAGTATCAAAAATTAAGCGATGCAGTTGGTGGAAGCTATATTCGCCTAAGTTTGAATTCGGACGTTCGAATTAATCCTTTCGATCTACCACGCGTTATTGATGCCGAGGAAGCGGATAATGCGCTTCGTGCAAATATCGTGACGCTTCACGGTTTGTTTCGCTTAATGCTTGGAGGAACTTCAGCAGGGCAGTCAATTGGCCTTTCACCAAACGAAGAAGCCGACCTCGACCAAGCAATTATCGATACTTATGCGCGTGCTGGAATTACTTCCGACCCACTTACACATAATTCAACACCACCGACAATTCACAACCTTTACGATACTTTAGTTCATATGGATGGAAGCGGACCAAGCTTGGCACAACGCCTTCGAAAATATACTACTGGAACTTTTGCGGGAATTTTCTCGCAGCAATCAAATATTGACATCAATAACTCAATGGTGGTATTTAATATTCGCGACCTTGAAGATGAGCTTCGCCCAGTTGCGATGTATATCGTGCTTTCACACATTTGGAATATTGTCCGCTCAGAGCAGAAAAAACGAATGTTGATTGTTGACGAGGCTTGGCAGCTAATGAAATATGACGATTCAGCAAACTTCTTATTTAGCCTTGCAAAACGCGCCCGAAAATACTACCTAGGACTCACAACAATTTCACAGGACGTTGAAGACTTTATGGGTTCAAAAATGGGTCGCGCAATTGTTTCAAACAGTTCGATGCAGCTACTTTTAAAACAATCTTCGAGTGCAGTTGATGTTTTAAGTGACGTCTTTAAATTGACCGAGGAAGAACGGAAACGGCTTTCTAATTTCCCGGTTGGACAAGGTTTATTCTTCGCAGGGCAAAACCACGTTCACATCCAAATTATCGCTAGCGATACCGAACATCAACTAATTTCAACTAGTCCAAACAGTTCGAAAAATCGCAAAGGCGACAATATGATGACGAATGGTTATACTGATCCAAATGAGCTGTTTTAACCTTGAAACACAAGCATAAATGTGATAAAATAGAATTATAATTTTTTTAGAGTTTTAGGAAAATGGGAGCAGCTAGAGATTTCGAAAGAGATGAAAATCTTGATTTTAGCGATTTAAGTGATTCAAACCAATCTGCACTCGAAAGAGCAAGGAGTAGATGGGGAAACGCTGAGGTCATTCGTGGAAATGACGGTTACAATCCGTCTGCTTTAGCGAACGCTGAAAAATCATCAGTTTCGGCAGATTCAAATTCAGGAATTAGCGACTCTGAAACACTTTCGAAAGACTCTCAAGCTTTAAAATCTGGTGGCTGGCAAAATAATGTTAGCGGTGGTGGAACCCACAAATCTCGAAACGCCGCAAGCTCAAAAGGTGGCTGGAAAAACCGCGCAAAATCATTCTTTAAAAGCAAAGGGGCAATGGCTGCAACTGGTGGCTTAATTGGTGGTTGCGGAACACTTATTTTCGTGATTTCAACAGGAATTGCCTCACTTGCGCAAGTCCATATTCAAGAAATTATTACTGAAAAACTAAATTCAGCATCAACAAGTATGAATAATCGCTCTTCAAAAATACTTGGCTTAAAAATGAAGGGTATTAAATGTACTGCTGGAATCGTTTGTCGAATGTCGCGCGTAACCGAACGAAACGTCAAAAATCTCGAACGCGCTGGCTTTAAAGTTGATTTTGAAGAAGGTGGTAGTCTTTTTGGCCGAAAGAAAATTTCAAAATTAACTTATATTAAAGACGGCAATAATATCCCAATACCAAATGATTCGAAAGCTATTAAAGAAATAATGCGAACAAACCCAACTGTTCGTCACGCTTATCGTCGTGGTTTTAGCGGTCGCTTTGCGTCCTTCCTTGATAAATCTTGGGAAAAGCTCAAGCGTTGGTTTAAATTTACAAAAATAAAAAGGGATAATAAAGGAAAAAGCGAAGAAGAGATTGATGAAGATATTAAGAAAGCCGCCAATGCCCATGGTAGCGAAGAAGAGACCGATACGAGAAAATTGCCCGGAGATTCAGAAGAGGTTGAAGAAGGCGGTAAAAGCAGAGTCACTAAAGGTGAAAAAGGAACTAAACAGCTTAAGAAAGATCTTAAGAGTTTTAAAGATAAACTAAAAAAAGGAACGAAGAGCCTTAGCGAAAAAGGAAAGATGGGGCTAGAAATCCTAGAAAAATCAAAAGGAAGTCTAGTAGCTCTAGGTGGTATCGATTTAGTTTGTGGAGCATATAATCTTATAACTATGGGCTGGAGTGTTATAAAAATTGCCAAAGTTGAAGTTTTCGCACAATTTGGACTGTCTTTCCTTTCAATGGCTTCGAAAATTAAATCAGGTGAAGCAACTCAACAGGAAGTTACCTCACAAGGAAATAACCTAATGGGAATCGCTAATAAAAAAGATTCGAAAGAAAATAAAAATCCTACAGATAGCGGATCGAATACTTCGCGGCTAAAAAATGCCTTTACATTCTTTGCGGATTCAACAGCAGATAATGATAAGATTAAAAGCGCAACCGAATCTCAAGGATGGCGAGCTGTTGCCTACGACGACCGTGTCTCAAAACTCAACGATTCAGCAAAAGATTATCAAGTTGGAATCACGGGCTGGTTTGCTAACTTAATGAATATGATGACAACCGGCCTTACCGGATGGGTTGTTCGACAAGGCTGTAAACTAGCAGGTGTTGTTTCTGCTGCGGTAGGAATTGCTTATGCTGCATTCACCATTCTAGCTTGCATGGGAACCGGATTTTTTGGTTGTATTGGTCAGGTTATTAAAAGAGCTATCTGGATAGTAGCTTTACAGGTAGCAATGCATTTTGCATTGCAAGTATTAGCTGAGAAAGCCTTAGGTGAGATTTCACGCCAGGCTGCCGAAGGTTTAACTGGGACAATCCTTAATGACTCAACAACTGGTGAAAACTTCGGAAATGCTATAATGTCAGGATCTGGCGCAATGATGGCTAAAAACACTATGGCGGGAAGCGGTGGAGTTTTAACTAAAGCTCAAGCTGTGGCATTTCGGCAAGAAACCGAACGCCAAATTGCACAAAATGCGGAAGAAATTCGAATGACTTCAAGCCCATTCGACCCAACAACTCGACACACATTTGTCGGATCAATCGTCAGCAATATGCTACCATACGCAAAACAGTTATCTTCAATTAGCGGATTTCTACCGTCATTAATTAGTGGTGCTCAGAGATCTTTTGCATCAATTACACCTGGCGCAAATGCTGCGAATAATGCAAATTTCGCAGCTAATATGGAAACTTGCGAAGATAAATCGATTACCGACACTGGCGCAGCAACAGATATTTTCTGTAATGTTTATACTGGAATTGATATGGGGATTGTCGAAAAAGAAACCGACGAAATTATTAATGAACTTAAAGAATCAGGCGATATTATCGAAAAGGAAAATACCAGCGAAACTGATGATGTTTTAAGTACGATTCAAATGAGTGGAAAATTGAAGAAATACGAAAAATATTGCTTCAACCGAAAGGCTCCAATTGGTGCTCAAGAAGATGAAGATGATGAAACTCTTGGTGGAATATGTAATACAACCAAAAATCCGAAAGCAAATCTGTATGCAATGTTCCTAACCGATGTTCGAACAGAGCGTGGAATGAACGAAGATTTTAAGCCAGATACAAATGGTGGTGGAGTTGGAACTGAAGGCGGAAGAGGATCAGCTGGTGCAGGCGGACCTTCTAGTGAAGAAATCTCAAAAGCTAAATCTAAATTTGCACCACCTCTTGAAGGTGAACTGATCGTAACTTCGCCCTATGGTCCGCGAAACCTTCCAATTGACTGCGAATTTAACGGATGTGTTCACACCGGAACGGATCTTGGTGGAGCTGAAGGAACGCCAGTTTATGCCGTAGCGGACGGTGTAGTTTCAGATCTCAGTGGAGATTCAAGCCGTGGTTGTGGACCAAACTTGCGAATAATTTCACACAAAGAAGCAACAGGTTCAGATATAGACAGTCTATATTGTCATATGAGTGCCGGATACAAAAACCCTGGCGATAGCGTTAAAAAAGGAGATATGATTGGACGAATTGGAGGTTGGGGAGCAAATGGTCCAAATACCTTTCCGCCACACTTACACCTGGAATTTTATAAAGGTCGCGCAGTTTATGGTGGTAATCACTTCGATCCAATGTCAATTATAGGTAAATAATATGTATAAAAAAATATCATCAATTATAGGAATAACATTAATTTTAGCTTCATCCTTTTCAAATGTTGCAAGGGCTGAGTTTAATGAACATTTTTATAAATTGAATGATATTATCTATTATGATGCTGGTGAAGAATGTTTAACTGGTGGGGATAGTAGCGGTAAGATGGCTGATGTTAATCTTGAAGGAAATGATAATGCTGAAAAAATCTGGAACTTCCTTAAATCTAAAGGGCTCACAGATGAACAGGTTGCCGGAATAATGGGTAGCCTTTGGGGTGAGTCAAATCATTTCAATCCAGATCTAAACGAAGAAGGTAATGGTATTGGCTATGGTATAGCGCAATGGTCTTTTGGTCGTAGAACTAATCTTGAGAATTATGCTAAAGAACAGGGTAAGCCAGTTTCAGATCTTGGAGTTCAGTTAAGCTTCCTTTGGCATGAATTAGAAACTTCACAATCTGCTGCAAAAAATGCGATCACCTCTTCAAATTCTGTTCTTGAAGCTACAACTGCCTGGACACTTCAATTTGAGAGGCCTCGCGAAGATTTGCGAGCTGGACGTATTCAAGAAGGTCAAGAAGTTGGAAATAGAATCCTTGCACAATTTGGCGGAAAATCAGGATCGTCAAGTTCATCATCAGGCGGGGGAGGTGGAAAAATAACCTTCATTGGAGACTCGATTACAGTCGGTGCTCAAGATAAACTTTCATCAACATTTTCGGGGTCAAATGTCTCTGCAACAGTTGGAGATTCAATCGCCGCCGCAACAAATAAGCTGCCTTCAGAAATTCACGATACAGTCGTTGTCAACCTTGGAACAAACGACAATTTTGATGAAAGTGCTGCCGAAAATCTCCTTGGAAAGCTTAAAGGTAAGAAAATCTACTGGGTAAATAACTTTTCGAAAGGTGGAAATGCCAATTATGAAGTTATCAATCAAAAATTATCAGCATTTGCTTCGAAACATAGTGAAGTAAAAATTTTAGACTGGAAATCTTATGCTGAAAAAAATGGTGGCCGAAATCTTTATGCTAGCGACGGAATTCACCCGAACGCAGAAGGTCAAGAAGCTTATGTTAAATTCTTGCAAGGTGCCGTAAATGGATCAGGAAGTAATTCATCTTCATCAAAATCCTGTTCTTCATCTTCAAGTGGCAGTGGTTTAAGCAATAATACAATCGCTGGACGTGCGATGGAGTTAGCACGCCCAGAATCTGATAAAGCTGCAGCCTATGCTGGTGAAGTTACAGATAAACAAAAGGAAGCTCTAAGTGCAACCGGATTGGACAATTATAGTGAACCTTACGTTCAAAAGGGAATGAGTTGTGATGCCTTCGTTTCGATGGTCATGAGTACAACCGTAGATCCAGAATATGCTAAACATTGCTGCGGAGTTGCAAATCTTGTTCAATATATGCGTAGCAATCCAGATAAATATGAAAAAATACCTTATAATGGAAGTACGAGTAATATGAAACCGGGTGATATTATATCATCGGGAACTGGTGGTGGAGCTAGTGCACATATAGAATTTTATGTTCAAGTTAATGGGGAAGATAAAGTAGCAAATGCCGGACATAGTAGAACAACTGGTGTTATAGAACCAATGAATTTACAAATTATGGAAAGCCTTGGTGAGGTTGAAGTCTGGAGATGGAAAGGATAAAAAATGCAAAATATTGATCAACCAACTAAAATTAAAATTTATTCTGTTTTAGCCATATTCGCTTCAATTTCGATAATTATTATTGGCTGGTGGATATGGAATGATATCTATTGCGGAAAATTAGTCCTTGCTGTTGCACCAGAAAGTTCTTCTATAAAAATTAATGGAAAAGATTTCAAAAATGGAACCCACACAATAACACCTGGAAAATATAAAGTAGAAGTTTCAAAAGATGGCTTCGAGTCTACTTCTAAAGAATTTGAAATAAAATCCGGACAAAAAACAAATGTCCTACTTTCAATTGGACAAAAAGATCCAAAAGGTGATTGGTATTTAAAACATCAGGAAGACGACATTATTCGCTCTGGTGTTACTCATGAAAAAATTACTGACAAAATGAAAGATTTAATTTCGAAAAATCCAATCGTACGCGATCTGCCATACACTAATACTACTAAAGGTGCCGTTACAACTGGCTTTACAGTTTCATATGTATTAAATCCAGAAGATAAAACAGAGATTTCAAAAATAAATGTCGTAATTTACAGCAAATGTAATTCTTCAAATTTCAACTTTTATAAAGATCTAGCAATTGATTGGATGAAATCGAAGCAGAAAGATGTTCTCGATAAATACACAGTTAATTATCTTGATCCAACTTGCGGTCAGGCGTAAAAATAACCTCACTAATTCAGTGAGGTTATTTTGCATTCTTTGACTTTAATTTCATTTGTTGAGGTGATAATTGTCTGATATCTCGAAAAGTGTTTCGTTAACAATTTTTGACGCTCCCCATCAAGCTCTGAAAAAACATCATCAAGCAAAATAATTGGTCTCTTTGCTGTTAAATCCGCTAAAATATCAGTTTCGATAAATTTCAAAGCTAAAACCAAACTACGATTCTCACCTCGGCTCGCCACATTTTGTGCTAACTTTCCATTGAAAAGAAACTGAATATCATGCTTATGCGGCCCAAAACTCGTATATCCCAAAATTTTATCCCGCTCAATATTTTTACTTAAAATGGCCAAAATTTCAGTTTTCGAAACTTTTTCGCCCAAATACTTAATCTTAATTTTATCTTGAACTCCTGAAATTTCAGAGTAAGTTTCTTCAATCTTTGAATTCAAAAGCTCCAAAAAATCGCATCGTTTTGAAATTATCTCCGCACCATATTCAGCAAGCATTAAATTCCACGGAAAAATCTCGTCTTGCGAAAAAATCTCACGTTTAAGTAGGTTGTTTCGCTGTTTTAGAGCTTTATTGTATCTCGAAATCGCTAACTGAAAACTTGGAAAAATTTGCGATAAAAAACGGTCTAAAAAATTTCGTCGTCGAGTTGGTGAACCACTTAAAAGCTGCAAGTCGTCCGGTTCAAAAAGCACTACGGGAACTTTCAAATTTGCACTCAAGCGTGCTTTTTTGTTACCATCAATAATGAATTGTTTTTTTGATTTTTGAACCGCATCATTAAAAATTATTGTTCGAAAATTATCCCCCGAATCTTTCAGATCAATTCGAAACCAGCTTGAACCGTCATTTTTCAAAATTTCTTTGTCAATCGATCGAAAGCTCGTTCCTTGAAGCGAAAAATAAATCGCTTCAAGAAGGGAGGTTTTTCCGCTACCATTCGCGCCAGAGATTAAAGTAGATTTTTCGCCGATTTCTAAAATAAAATCAGAATGTGTTCGAAAATTCTGAACTCTCAGAGTTTTTAAAATCATTAAATTCCTAACTTTTTAGTGGCATTACGATATGGATATAATCATCACTTTCAATATCTTTAAAAACGGTTGGGGCCAATTTTCCAGAAAAACCAAAAGATACTTTTGGAGATTTTAAATTTCCAAGTGCGTGCTTAACATACGTCACATTCAAAGTGACTTCGCCGCCACCAGAAATTTCAGCATCAGTTTCAGATGTACTTTCGCCGATTTCACTTGCAATTGTATGAATCGATAATTTCGAATTTTCTTCATCGGCTCGCAAAGTAATGCTTCCACCATAATCACGCGTAAAGACTTCAGCAACTTTAATTGTTTGTAAAAAATCAGCGCGTTTAATCTTTAAAACAGTCTCGGTTGAGCTTGGAATTAAGCGACGATATTCAACATATTTTCCATCAATTAAGTTGCTTATGATTAAGATTTCACCTACCATAAATTGAATTTGGTTCTCATTAATAATAACCTCGATTTCATCAAGATTTTCAGGAATAACACCTGCAACTTTTTTTAAAACACTAATTGGAACGATTGATGCAAATTCTTGATCAGTTTCAAAAAGCTTCCGCTCGCTCAAACGATAACCATCTGTCGCCGCCATATAAATATAATTTTCGAAAGTATGGAGGAAAACTCCGGTTAAAATTGGTCGTGAAGTGTCATTACTTACGGTGTCAACTTGACCAACGACTTCTTTAAAAATATCAGTACCAATAAAAAATCTAGCAGTAGGATCGTCAATGGTTGGGAGTTCAGGGAAGTCTTCCGCCGAAAAACCGTTAATTTTTGATTTATAATTTCCACTTTCAATTGAAATATTTTCACCCTTAACCTTAAAAGAAACATCACTACCAGACGGTAAGCTATCAATAAAGCTTTTAGTTAATTTTTCAGGTAACATCACTGAACCAACTTTTTCGATTTTTGCACTAATTTTTTGTGAAATCGCAATCTCTAAATTAGTTGCAGCAATTAAAAGTCTCGACCCATCCGTTTGAAAAAGGATATATTCAAGACTAGGCAGGCTCGTTTTATTACTTGCAATTCCTGCAATATTATTGAGTGCCTTAGCTAAATCATCTTTTCGAACAGTTAGTTCCATAAAAATTTTAAATCCTTTTTCTTAGAAGTTGTAATTATAATAATAGGTGTTGTGGAAACTGTGGAAAACCAAGCTCTCACTACTTAAAATTATATCATTTTTTGTGTGGAAAATCAAAGTAAAACTTTATGAAAAACTATGTGGAAAACTTAAAGTTTTTACATAAATTTCAATTTTTGAAATTATACACAATTGAATTGTGGAAAACTCGCAGAAAGTTTCAACAAACATTGAAAAGACTTTTACTAATAAATGAAACGATTTTTCCACAACCTTTCAACACTTTTACGAAATAATACAGCAAGAATGTCAAACGTAGCAATAAAATAAAAATAAAGTTTTCTCAAGTGGAATAGGATATTAGTTCTGTTTGTTTTTATAAAATAAAAAACAAAAAAGTCAAAAGCGAACAAAAAATACTGTTCGCTTTTTATAAACCAAAATAATAATATTGTCAAATTAACAGAATAAAAAATAGAGCCAGGAAGCTCTATTCGTAAATTAAATCCCGCAGGCTTTCGATTTGTGATCTAATCTCAGAGTCAAGTTTTAAGCATTTTTCAATTTTTGAAACACTATTCATGATGGTTGAATGGTCTCTTGAAAATTCTTTACCAATTTGTGGAAAGCTCATCTTTAATTCATATTTCATTAAATAGCAAGCAGTTTGGCGTGCATGATTTATATCTTTTTGACGTGATTTCCCTAGAATATCTTCTTTCGAAATTCCAAAAAATTTAGCCGTTTTATCAATAACCTTTTTTGAATTTAAATGATTTGGTCGCATTGGGCGACTATTTTGAATTAATCCTTGTGCCAGTTCAAGATTTGGTTTGATATTTTGAAATTCTGCAACTGTGATTAACTGAATGACGGCTCCAATAATTTCGCGAATATTCGTGCGGTAGTTTTCAGCAATAAATTCGGAAACCTCAGGATCGAGCTTAACGTTTTCATGTTCAGCACGCGCCTCAACAATGTTTTGGCGTGTTTCGAAATCTGGAAGTTGAATATCAACCGTCATTCCACTTTCGAAACGACTTTTAAGCCGATCGGTTAGAGTTGGGATACTCGAAGGTGCGCGGTCACTCGATAAAATAATCTGCTTATTAGCGCGATGAAGTTCGTTGAAAGTGTGAAAAAATTCTTCTTGCGATTTTTCTTTTCCGGCGATAAATTGAACATCGTCAACGATCAAAATGTCAACGTTTCGATATTTATTCGCATAACCTTGCTTTCTCGAACGGACATTTTCGAGATAATCACGATAAAAATTTTCCATTGTAACATATAAAACCGAAAGTTCTGGATGATTTTTTTCGATTTCATTACCAATCGCTTGCATTAAATGAGTTTTACCAAGCCCAACACCACCGTAAAAATATAATGGATTATACTTTTCTCCAGGATATTTTGCAACATTTTGTGCCGAGAAAAAAGCTAAATCATTCGACCCGCCAACGATAAAATTATCGAAAGTCATATTTTTATCAAGGCCACTTCGATGTTTACTTTTTTGATTTTTAGACTTGATTAATTCTTCGACTGAAGGTTTTTTTGGGGAAGGAGCTGGAGTCTTTTCAGGTTCCCGAGATTGCTTATCGAAAGATATTACTGTAAAAGATATTTTTTCACAAATTTCGCCATTTTTTTGAAAGGCGTTTTTAATATTTTCGAGGTATTTTTTAGTAATTGTTGAGGATGCAAAAGAGTTTTTTACACCAATAACAGCCTGATTATTTTTAAAAGATAAGAGCTTTGAATCTGGAAACCAAGTCTTAAAAGTTGCGCCCCGAACTTCAGGGTCCATTTCAAGTTCAGCTAAGATGTTTTTCCACAACTCATTCATAACTCTATTCTATAATATTTTGGACTTTTCCACAACCTAAAATTTTAAAGAAATAAAAATATGATATAATTTTTGAAAAGGAAAGCGATTTTTCCACATTTTAGAATTACTACTGTAAAAATTGTGGAAAACTTCTTGATTTCTGTGGAAAACTATGATATACTATGAAATGAATCCAGACAAAAATCAAGTTTAAATAACAGATTAAAAAGCTTATGAAAAGTAAAAGAACTTGATTTTTTAAATAATAAATTGTAAAATAGGATGGATATGCCAAAAAGAACACATCAACCACACAAACGACATCGCGCGAAAACTCATGGTTTTCGAAATAAGATGTCTTCAAAGGCTGGAATTAAAGTTTTGAAACGACGCCGACTAAAAGGCCGAAAACGACTTACAGTCTAATAAAATCGCTCCACTGCGAGCGTTTTTATTTTGTGCTTGATTTTGAAAATAGCTTATGCTAAAATAAATCTGTATTTTATTTAAATTTTGAGGAGGAAAATGAAGCGAAAATTATTAATTTTTATTGGTATTTTAGCGTTTATTTTTCCTTTTTTATTTTCGAAAAACACTTTTGCTGACGAAAAAGATATTTATATCTCACGAGTTTATGCGACAGATGGTAAAGAGTTTATTGAGTTTTTTAATAAAGATAAAGATCGTAATTTTAAAGATTTATCTCTAAGGAATACTCCCAAACAAACTGAAATCGCGAATATTCAGAATGGAATTTTGAAGGCTAATAATTATATTAAAATTTCGCAACAGTCGGAGGATTCAGATATTAAGTTTAAAGAAGAATTTCGAAATATCGATACGATTGGCCGGCAGCTGATTTTAGGGTTATGTATTGATGGGGAATTGAAGAG
Organism: uncultured bacterium; assembly: GCA_963527165.1. Taxonomy (GTDB): domain Bacteria; phylum Patescibacteriota; class Saccharimonadia; order Saccharimonadales; family Saccharimonadaceae; genus Nanogingivalis. The sequence goes on along the minus strand of CAURQO010000003.1, from coordinate 3,679 downwards.
TTATATTTGCTCTGACGAGAAGCGTTGTGTTAAGGGTTACTTTAAAAACTCAACTGATTTGAAACCAACAAATAAAAATATTGAAAAAAAAGCTGTTACCAAAGAAGAGATTCCTGAAACCTCAAAAGAAGATAGATATAAAAATAATAATAAAACTCCGGTTGAAAATCGGGATTATTTAGGTGGTGAAAAAAAACAGGAAGATTTAAATACTTCAGAAGATAGAAAAGATTCGAAAATACCTTTAATTTTGAGAGAAAATTTACTTTTAGCACCAAATACCGGGTGAAATTTTTATAGCTAAGTTTGTTATTTTTTAATTTATTAGATTTCAAAAAAGGATTTATAATGAAATTATTTAAGTATTTTTTGGCAACATTTTTAACTGTTTTTATTTTTAACTCTTCCCAGGCTTTTGCAAAAATTACTCAAAATGGTATTTTTATTTCGAAAGTTTCAAATTCGAAGATCGAAATCTCGAACACTGGCGAAGATTTTCAATTTTCAAAACTTGAAATTGTACAAAACGGAAAAAGTCTAGGCTTAATTCGCGATGGAATTTTTTTGAAAAGATCGCAAATTTTATTTGGTGGTGAAGAATCGGATGGAAAACTTTCGGCGGAATTTATTTTTAGCCACCCAATAGAATTGAAAATCAACGATCGAAAGGTAGATTTTTTATGTGGCTATAGCATGAATTGTAAAAAGAAAAATGCGCCAATTTTCGAAAATGAAAATATTCTAATAAGAGAAGGTTTTTTGAACAAATTTGAAATTTCACAAAATGATGTATTCTTTAAATCGAACGGTTTGGCTGAGAAAGAGCAGGATTTTTGCGAAAATGTTCAAATTAATGAAATTTTAGTAAATTCAAATGAGCAATTTTTGGAACTAAAAAATAATTCAAATGAAATTGTAAAATTAAAAAAATGTAAAATTGAGGTTTATTTAGGAAATAATAAAAAACCACAAATATATAATTTTACAGATGAAGAAATTGCTGCTACTGGATTTTTAACTTTGGATTTTGGTAATGATTTTAAGTTTTTAAAAACTGGTATGAATAGAATTATTTTTCTAAATTCTGAAAATCACGAAATTCAAAAGGTCGAAATTAGACATTCAAAAAAAGATTCTAGTTGGATTTTTGAGGGCGAAAAATGGATCCAGAGTGTTAAAATTACAAAAAATAGTGAAAATATTCTTCAAATTTGTAAAGATGGTTTTAAATTGAATTCTGAGAATAAGTGTGAAAAAGTTAAAAAAACTTGTGCAGAAGGGTATTTTTTAAATGAAGAATCTGGCAGATGTAATAAAAAACGAGATGAAAAATCTGAAAAAATATGTAAAAACGGATATGTTTTGAATCTGGAAACGAATCGTTGTAATAAAGTTTTAGCTAAGAAAAATATAGCGGAATGTCCTGATGGATATTATCGAAATACTGAAACGAACCGTTGCCGAAAGACTAGCTTAGCTTTGCTTTCAAAAAAAGAAGTTTTGTGCGCACCTGGATATACACGAAATCCTAAAACAAATCGTTGTCGAAAAAATATCAGTGAGACTAAGAGAGCATTAGCTCCTTGTAAAGATGGATATGAACGTAATGAAGAAACGAACCGTTGTAGAAAAATAATTAAAAATAATGGCGAGGAAGAAGGAAAAGTTGAGAAGGCAGGCGAAGATTCAAAAAATGCTGAATTTATAGGCTGGTGGATGGTTGCGGCTATAATTTTGATATCTTTGGCGATTATGTTTTTTGAGTTTCGAAAAGATATTTTTGCAAAGTTTTCGAAAGGTAAAAAATGACCAAAAGGAGGATTTTAGGGATTGACCCAGGAACGGGAATTTTAGGTTTTGGTGTTGTGGACTGTGAAACTGGAAAGCCAATAAAAATGATTACTGGCGGAGTAATTTCAACACCAGCTCATACACCGATTGAAATTCGATTAGAGGAGATTTATAATGGTTTAAAAGAGATTATTACTGAAACTAAACCAGATGAAGTTTCGATCGAGAAGTTATTCTTTTCAAAAAACGTAACGACGGCGATTTCAGTTGCACAAGCTCGAGGTGTGGCGATTTTAGTGGCTCAACAATCGAAAATTCCGATTTCTGAATACACACCAAATCAAATTAAGCAAACCTTAACTGGATATGGCGGTGCAAATAAGAAACAGATACAAGAAATGGTGCGTTCAACTTTGAATTTGGTGGAGGTGCCAAAACCAGATGATGCTGCTGATGCGCTCGCTGCTGCAATTACACATTTTTATATGACGCGTATTTAAAAATTAAAGCAGTTATGGTAAAATTGAATAATGATTGCACATATTTCTGGAACAATTGCTGAGAAATTTGCTGGGAGCGTGATTGTTGACGTTTCTGGTGTTGGATATGAAGTTATTGTTCCCGCAGGAGAATTTGAGCGGGCAGTTTTAAACGAACAGATTAAATTTTATACTTATCATAATATTACTGATAGAAGTCAAGAACTATTTGGTTTTTCAAGCTTGGCGGCAAAAAAACTTTTTGAATTATTAATTACTGTTCAAGGTATTGGGCCAAGGGCTGGGATTGCTATTATGAGCTTGGGCGAAACTGAAGAAGTTCGAAACGCGATTGCTTGCGAAGACGCGAAATTTATTCAAAAAGCCGCTGGTGTTGGTAAAAAATCTGCCGAGCGTGTAATTTTAGATTTAAAAGATAAAGTCGGAATGGCTATTTCAAAACCAGATGGCGTTGGTGTTAACATTAACTTAGCTTCGGATGAGGCTTTAGAGGCACTTATTGCGCTTGGGTTTAATTTAAATGATGCAACAAAAGCATTAGAGCGAATCCCGGGAGATTTACCAACGGAAGAGCGTATTACTTTGGCATTGAAAGCTGGAATTTAATTTTTTGAAAAAAGAAAAAGTTGCACATTTTGTGCAACTTTATTTAATAGGACAGATCCTGTTCTATTTTGGAAAAAATTTCATGAATATATTCAAGATCGATATTCTCGAGTTTCTCGAGTTTTTCAATCTTTAGTTTTTTATATTCATATTTACCCTCGCTTTTAACCCAAATAAATCCTTCGCGAGAATCGATTACGAAAAGTTTAGCAGCTTCATTAACGTGGTCCGGAGTTTTTTCATCTTTAAGAGCTATGACCCAGACATTTTCTTGGATTTCTTCATTTCTTACATTAATTTTCTGAACAAAAATTCGGCCACTCAGTTTACCACGATAAACTAAATTTGCAATATTTTTTGCTTTTGCAAAAATATTTTGTGCTAAAACTTCTGAAGAGGTAACTGTAGTTACTTGTGTTTCCATAAGAACACCATCCTTTTATGTACTTCTCTTTTATAAGAGATATGATAATTATATCAATTTTTTTAAAAAAAGTCAAACTATGGTATAATATAAACAATGGCTATCGAGAGAATTATTGATGCGAATTTACACGAGGATGAACCACAGGAGCAGCAGGTGGAGATTTCTTTACGCCCAACGAGTTTTGATGAATATATTGGTCAGGAGCGATTAAAAAAGAATTTAAAGCTTGCAATTGACGCGGCAAAAAAACGTGGTGAAAGCATTGATCATGTCTTACTTTATGGTCCGCCAGGGCTTGGGAAAACTACAATGGCGAATGTTATTGCGCGTGAAATGGGTGCAGATATTCGAATTA
>CAURQO010000002.1:0-29845 GCA_963527165.1 uncultured bacterium | reverse complement strand
AAATGAGTTTCTTCTTGCTGACCGTTTCAAATCTAGCTTGATTGCTGGAATCGATAACGTTATTGATCAAATTAATAAAAAAATCGAAGAAGAAAAGATGAAGGCTGCTGAGGAAGAGCTTAAAAAGGCCGCACAAGAAGAAGCTGATCGTTTGAAGAAAGACGAAGAAAATAATTCTGACGCTTGGGAGAAAGTTGCAAACGAAGAAAATAAGAAGAATGAGAACAAAAATCAAGACGAAAAGCTTGATGAAAAACAGGAACAGAATTCGGTCGAAGTAAAAGCTACCGAATTACCTGAAAATCAAATTTCGAAAAAAGATAATAAACAGTCTCAAACACTTCAAGCTCCAAACACCGGTGAAAACCAAAAACAGAGCTTTGAAATTACTTTGATCGGTGTTGTTTCAGCAATTCTTGCGGCAATTTCTGCGATTGTTGTTAAGCGACGATAAAAATTAGAAAAGAGGTGCTTTACCTCTTTTCTTTTTATTTAAAATGTGGTAAAATTAAAAAGTATATAAATTTAATGAAACAATTTTTGGGAGAATTCCTTTCGAAAAAGCTTTCGAAAATCACCCAAAAATGAAGACAAAGGAGTTAAAATGTCTGTAAAAGTAGATATCAAGCAATTGCTTGAAGCTGGTGTTCATTTTGGTCACAAAACTTCACGCTGGCATCCAAAAATGGCGCCATACATTCACAGCAAGCGTCAAGATAGCCATATTATCGATCTAACTAAAACTGTTGAAGGTCTTGAAAAAGCTCTTCCAGCTATCACAAAAGCAGTTGAGGGTGGTCGAAAAGTTCTTTTTGTTGGAACTAAAAAACAAGTTAAAGAAGCTGTTCGTGAAGCCGCTCAAAGCGTAAATCAACCATACGTTGTTGAACGATGGGTTGGTGGAATGCTTACAAACTCAGCAACCGTTAACCAACAAATTAAAAAATTGAAAACTCTTGAAAAACGAATGGAAAGTGGTGAACTTTCAAAACGATATTCGAAACTTGAAGTTCAACGATACGCTGAAGAAATTGAATCTTTGAATACAAAATATGGTGGAATCAAAGATTTAATGGGTCGCCCAGGAATTTTGTTTGTAACTGATGCAATCGCTGATGCAAATGCAATTCGTGAAGCAAAAACTTTGAATATTCCAGTTGTTGCGATTGTTGATACAAATGTTAACCCAGATGGAATTGATTATGTAATTCCAGCTAATGATGACGCAATCAAAGGTGTTAAATTGCTTTTGGATTATGTAATCGAAGCTATCAAAGAAGCTAAAACTGATAAATAAAAGGAGAATTATGGCTGTTTCTATTGAAGAAATTAAGAAACTTAAAGAATTGACAGGTCTTGGTCTAACTGATGCCAAAAAAGCTCTTGTTGAAGCTGAAGGTGATTTTGATAAAGCGCTTGAAGCTCTTCGCAAAAAAGGTTTGACGAAAGCTGAAAAGAAAGGTGATCGTGAAGCTCGTGAAGGTTTGGTTGAAGCTTACGTTCATGGTGGCCGAATCGGTGTTATTGTTGAAGTTAACTGCGAAACCGACTTTGTTGCTCGAACAGAAGATTTCAAGAATTTTGCCCACCAAATTGCAATGCAAATTGCTGCGATGGCACCAGTTTATGCTAACGAATCTGATATTCCTGAAGAAGAAATTGCTCGCGTAAAAGCTGAAGCTGAAGAGCGCGTCTCGAAAGAAGGAAAACCAGCTGAAATTGCTGCAAAAATTGTTGATGGTCAAGTGAAAAAATATTTTGCTGAAAAAGTTCTTCTTTCGCAAACTTATATTATGGACGACAGCAAAACAGTTGAGCAGTTCTTAAAAGAAACTGTTGCAAAACTTGGTGAAAATATTGTTGTGCGCCAATTCTCACGAATCGAACTTGGTGTAAACGAATAAGATTTTCGAAAACTATAAAAATCTCGCTTAAATTCAAGCGAGATTTTTTAATTTAGTGAAGAGAACTAAGCTAAACTTTTTTCAACAAAAGCGATAATTCGAACGTCGCGAGACTCCAAATCGCTCTCTTCGTTAATTTCATTTAAGCCAAAAACCTCTTCTGCACCTTCACCAAATTTTGCATGAAGATTTTTCACCCAATTTCCGTTTGTGAGTTTTTTAAGGATGACATTTTCACTAAAACTTACGCCACGGAAGAAATTTTTTTCAGTTGGAAGAGTAATTTTCAACTCTTCTTGATTTTTCGAAAGCACTTTTTCAACTTTCAAACTAAAATTCTTTTTAAAAATTGGGTCAAAGTATTTCAATACTTTTCTTGTTTTTATTTGTTTCATTTGATTCCTTTTGTTTTTTGTTTTGTATTCTAAAACATAACTATAATAACATAAAAAAATAAAAAAGTCAATAGAAAACCCCGCCATTTTGGCGAGGCGTGTTGACCGCGAATTTAATTGGTTTTTCCGTTGTGATAAAGTTTGTGATTTTCTGGCAAGAATTTTCGAATATCACCACGGAGCCAAACGCGTGCGAATTTAGTTTCTCCTTTTTTGAAGAGTAAAATTCGACGAACAGCTTTGAAAAGGGGACTCATTCGTAGATTATTGTTGATATCGTAAAGATATTCTTCTTCAAAGATATCACTAACAGGAATTTCAATAATATAACTTTTTCCTGTAAAACAATGATTAATCGCATTCTTAACTTCTTGGAAGCTTAGTTCAGCAAAGGCTTTTCGAATTTTTATCGAAAGCTCATCGTGAAGGGCTTGTGAAGAAATTTCGCGAGAAGTTTGAATAAGTTCGGCATTTGTTAAGACTGTTGTAGTCATAGGCGGTTCCTCCTTTAAAAGTGCGTCCCTAACGGGAGAGTGTTTTACATTACAGATTATATCACTTTTGAAGAGAAAAGTCAAGAAAAAGCCCCAAATTTAAATTGGAGCTTGAGAACTAAAAATCCAGTAGTCCGTTTATTTGAACATACAGATTATATCCCTTTTTTCGGGATTCACTATCAATGTGCGGTCGCCTGAAACCAGTAATATTTTTAAATACTGTCTTCTGTCTCTTTAGGTATCTATATAAGGATGACGGATGAATATTCTCTGGTAAAACAATTGGAATTTCAATCATTTTGTCAATGCGAATTTGCTCACAAAGATCATCGTATTCATCTTTCGAAAGTTTTCGAAGGTGTTTCTTAACTTCTTCTGATATTGCTTCATAATAAAGATTAACTTTACCGTTTCGACTTGGCTTATCAGATTCCAAAATCAATTTTGGCTCTATTAAGAAGATGATTTGTTCTACACCGTCTTTTTCGGTTTCATATTCTTCAAAAATATGAAACTTACTATTAACAGCTCTTCGAACCTCAATAAATGTATCATTTCCATAGCCCATTTTAATTGCTATTTCTTTCGGAATGCTGATTTTTGTGGAATACTTCCTCCAATAATCATAGTAATTAAATGGAATTGTTTGCCTTTCGGCCGATTGACCGAGTTCTTCTATGATATACCTAATAATCTTATATAAGATTACAGTATAATCTTCTTGCAACTTTTTCAGTTTACCTTCGCTTTCTAAAGGCCCAACAAGCTTATTTTTTTCCATAAAAAAATTCCTCCTGGATTTTTTTGCGTAGTTTTTAAAGATCTATACTAACATATTATATAATTTTATATTAATAAAGTCAAGCTAAAAAGGGGTTAAAATTTTTCTGAAACTGTAGTATAATTGTTCTATGTTAGATATTAGATTTATTCGTGAAAATGCTGAGCGCGTTCGGCAAGATGCTTTGAATAAAGGTTATAAAAACGCCGATATTCAGACCGTTATCGCGCTTGATGATGAAAGAAAAACTCTTACAGCTAAAATTGATGAGCTTCGAACTCGCCGAAACCAGATTGCGGCTTCAATGAAAAATGCTGGCGGAAAGCCAAGTGCTGAACAAATCGCAGAAGGTAAAAAAATCAAAGAAGAACTTGTAGTTTTCGAAAAAGATTATCGTGAGCTTGACGAAAAACTCACCGCAGCTTTGAAAGGTATCCCAAATATTCTTCAACCAGATGTGCCAATTGGTGAAGAAGGTGAAGATGACTTAGTAAAAACTTGGGGCGAAGAACTTTTCGAAAGTCGTAAAAATGCCGAGGATCATTTGGATTTTGCCAATAAAAAAGGTTGGGTTGATTTTGAGCGTGGTTCAAAAGTTGCTGGAACAAAATTCTATTTTTTGAAGGGAGATTTAGCACTTCTCGAAAATGCTATTTATCAGTTTGCTTTGAATAAATTAATTTCGAAGGGCTTTAATTTCATGACCGTTCCGCATATGGTTAACGGTGAAGTTGCTACGGGAACTGGTTTTGCCCCTCGTTCAAGTGATCAAAGTGATGAATATTTTATCGAGAACGAAGATTTAAGTTTGATTGCTACCGCTGAAATGTCGCTAACTGGTTATCATGCTGGCGAGATTTTAAACGAAAAGGATTTACCAATTTTCTATGCAGGATATTCTCCTTGCTATCGAAAAGAGGCTGGAACTTATGGAAAGCATACGCGCGGGCTTTTCCGTGTTCATCAGTTCAATAAACTTGAAATGTATGCCTACACCTTACCAGAGCAAAGTGTCGAGGTTCACGAGAAAATTTTGGCGGTAGAAGAAGAGATCTATCAAGAACTTGGTATTCCTTATCGCGTAATTAATATTGCCAGTGGCGACTTGGGTGCTCCAGCTTCGAAAAAATATGACATTGAATATTGGAGTCCAGTTGATGGTAGTTATCGTGAAATTACAAGCTGTTCGAACTGCACCGATTATCAAGCACGGAACCTTAATATTCGTGTACGTCGTGAAAATGGTGACTTGCAAGTTGTACACACTTTGAATGGTACTGCTGTTTCGCTCGCGCGATGTTTGGTGGCAGCCATCGAGAACTTCCAAGATGGAGAAGATCTTGTTTTACCAAAAGTTTTGCAGCCATATATGAATGGTCGCGAGCGAATTTAGAAAATAAGCACTAAATATAGAGTTCTGTAAATTTTACAACACTATAGATAGTGCTTTTTTGATTTGAATGTGCTATAATAAAAATAAGCTTAATTGATGCCAAGACAAATAGAAAGAGGTGATTAAAATGGCTCAAAAAGTAGTTCTTTACTCTATGAATGACTGCATACAATGTAAAATGACCAAACGCCTTCTTGATTCAGAGGGGATTGCATATCGGGAAATTAATCTCGATGAAAGTCCACAATCTCGCGAGTATGTCACGAAGGAACTTGGCTTTATGGCTGCACCAGTTGTTGAAACAGATACGGACGTCTGGTCTGGCTTTCGGCCTGATAAGATTGAGGCGCTCAAAGAATAATAGCTCGCAATAAAGCGGGCTTTTTTCTTGACAAAATAAAATGTTTATGCTAATATAGAGCTATAAATTAACAAAAAAGGATTATATATGATTTCACAGATTGAAATTACAGGAAATAAATACGAAATTGACGAAACAACAAAAAAATACACCGAAAAACACATCGGTAAATTAGATAAATATTTGCCACGTCATGCCAAAAAATCGGTGTCGGCACGCATTGTGATTTCGCAAATTAACGGCACTCACGATAATAAATATGAAGTTGAGGCGGTTGTTAACGTACCAGACAAAACTCTTGTCGCTAAAGATCAAAGTTCAAATGTTTTGGCTGCAATTGATATTGTTGAAGCAAAACTTGACGGGCAAATCCGCCGCTATAAGACTGAGAAAAATCCTCGACTTGGAAAATCTGGAATTATGGCAAAATTCAAACGCTCACTCAAACGCGGCTAAAAACTTTTGAAAACTCAAAAAATCTCTGCAATTTCGCAGAGATTTTGCTTTTTAAATAAAATATGATATAATTAATTTATTGTTATTTAAAATTATTTTAAGGGGTGGAAAAATGAATAAACAGCAAGAACTTTTATATGAGGTGCTACATCGCAAGTCGAGCGAAATGCTGGCTTGCCTTCATCGTGAAAAAGAAGCAGATAATTCGATTACTTACGGGCTTGTTTTCTTTCAAAAATCTGGGCGAAAAATTGTTCCAGAGATTGGTGTTCGGGTTCAGTTTGTAAAAGAGTTTGAAGGTTTCAAGGATGATCCGGTTTTGACAGTTTTGGATTGGTTTTTTGAGCAAGATCAAGGTTTGGAGTATCGTCCATATAAGGTTTATATTTTTGGGCGGGAAATACTTAAAACGCTAAGTATTAAAAAATGTATTCAAAATTATCGACATTTTGTTTGGTATGATTCTCAAGAATGGACGGATCGGCTTTTCAAAATTCAAGATATTGCAGAGGTTATTGTGAATGAATTTTTAAGCGGCGAAACTAAAAAAGTTGTGAGTGAAGATTTGACTTATCTCGGATATCAAGTTCGTGAAATTGTTCCGTATTTTTGCGCGCATATTAATAAAGATGGGGGTTATAGCTATGAATGGTAGTTTCTATGCCAAAAAGCTTTTCGCAAAATATGGTCGGCGATTTGCTGAGATTTCGAAAAGTAATGATGGGATATCGACAGTGGTGATTTATGAGATTAAAACAATCAAAAATGAACCACCAATCGTCAAATTAAAAATTATCGAATTTAACGAGTTTTCGAAACAGCTTTATATTTCCAATGATCAAGACGAAGGAAACTGGCTTGAACCTTTTGAGCTGGCTGACTCTATTGATGAAGGGATTTTCTTGCCACTTTCGGGAATTTCAGGGAAATCAAGTAAAAAAACTAAGCTAACTCTTGCCGGGCTTCGAAAATTGAGTTTGAAAGTTTCGGAATACGAAAAGCTTCTTGACGATCTAGAAGCTTTTAATAAAAAATCTGAAAGCTTACGAAAAGAGCTGATTGAGGCATTTTCTCACGTGATTGACGTAGTTTTTGAATAAAAGTCCACTAAAGGGCTTTTTTTAATATTGGAAATATGATAAAATTATAGATAGATTTTATACTGTTTTTAATGGAGAGGGAAATGTCTAAAAAAACTGCGAAGAAAAAAAATGTAATGGTAGAAGAAAATAAAGTTGATAAACTTTTAACTGCCGTTTTTGGTGATCCGCAAAAGAAGATTTTGCGTCGATTACAACGAAAAGTTGATGAAATCAATGATTTGAGCGAAAAATATAATAAAATGAGTGATGAAAAGCTCAAAGAAACTTTCGAAAAATTCAAAAAAAGCCTTTCGAAAAAAGATTTGGATGAAATTCTGCCAGATGTTTTTGCACTTGTTCGTGAAGCTTCGACTCGCGTGCTTGGAATGCGTCATTTTGACGTTCAGTTAATTGGTGGAATGGTTCTTCATGAGGGAAAAGTTGCGGAAATGAAAACTGGTGAGGGTAAAACACTCGTTGCAACTTTACCAGTCGCTTTGAACGCAATGGAAGGTAAAGGCGTTCATGTTGTGACGGTAAACGATTATCTTGCGCAACGGGATGCTTCTTGGATGGGGAATCTGTATAATTTTCTTGGTCTTTCGGTTGGTGTAATTATTAACGACGCCAGTTATCTTTTTGATCCAGAATACGATAATGCTGAGCATGAAGACGAGAATATGCGAAAACTTCGCCCGGCAACTCGAAAAGAGGCTTATGCAGCGGATATTACTTATGGAACAAACAATGAGTTTGGTTTCGATTATTTGCGCGACAACATGGTAAATGAAGTTGATCTTTTGCGCCAGCGCGAATTAAATTTTGCAATTGTTGATGAGGTTGATTCAATTTTGATCGATGAAGCGCGAACTCCATTAATTATTTCAGCTCCTGCGGCCGAAAATCCAGAGAGCTATATTCAGTTTGCGCAAATTATTTCACAACTTTCGAAAGATGATTACGAAGTTGATGAAAAGCGCCGAAGTGTAGCATTGACTGAGTCTGGAATTGATAAGATCGAAAAACTTCTCAATATGAAGAATCTTTACACGCCAGAGCATTCGCGTGCGGTTTATCACGTTGAGCAAGCTTTGCGCGCCGAAACTCTTTTTAAACGAGATAAAGATTATGTTGTAACGAATGATGGTGAAGTGATTATTGTCGATGAGCACACGGGTCGTTTAATGAACGGGCGTCGTTATAATGAAGGTCTTCATCAAGCAATTGAAGCAAAAGAAAAAGTTCCAGTTCTTCAAGAATCAATGACGCTTGCTACAATTTCGTTCCAAAATTTCTTCCGTCTTTACAATAAGCTTTCAGGTATGACTGGAACAGCTTTCACAGAAGCTGAAGAATTCCAACAAATCTATTCTTTGGAGGTTGTACAAATTCCTTCGAATAAACCAGTTATTCGTGATGACAAAGAAGACTTGATTTTTAAAACCGAGAAAGCTAAATTGAAAGCTGTTGCTGAGGCTATTAAAGAATATCATGCGCAAGGTCGCCCAGTTTTGGTTGGTTCAGGCTCAATTGAAAAGAACGAGCAAATTGCAAAATATCTCGATCAAGAAGGAATTAAATACAACCTTTTGAATGCTAAAAATAACGAACACGAGGCTGCAATTGTGGCGCGCGCCGGAGAAAAGGGTGCGATTACACTTGCAACAAATATTGCTGGTCGTGGAACAGACATCAAGCTCGGCAAGGGTGTTAAAGAGCTTGGTGGATTGGTAGTGATCGGTTCAGAGCGTCACGAATCTCGTCGAATCGATAATCAGTTCCGCGGTCGTGGTGGTCGTCAAGGAGATCCAGGCGAAACTCAATTCTACGTTTCAACTGAAGACGACTTGATGCGAATTTTCCAAGGTGAGCGAATTGCAATATTAATGGATCGACTTGGTGTACCAGAAGATATGCCAATTCAACATAAATCAGTTTCGAAAACACTTGAAAATGCTCAAAAACGTGTTGAAGGTTTTAATTTTGATACGCGTAAAAATGTTGTTCAGTACGACAACGTGATTAACCGCCACCGAAAAGTTGTCTATACGATGCGCCGAAAAATTCTTGAAGGTGAAGATATCACGGCTGAAATTAAAGCGTTGTTTGTTTCAAAAGCAGCAGAACTTGCTGAAATTCCTTCAAAAAATAATGGAAAATTCGTTTCAGATTTTGTTGAAATTTTCCCAATTGATGAAGAAAAAATCGAAGCACTTGGTCGGATTTCGAACGATAAAAAACGTATAAAATTAGCAAAACATATTGCAGAAGAACTTTATCAAGACAAAGAAAATGAGATCGGTAAAGAAGCATTCCAAAAAGTTGAACGTGAAGTTTATATGCAAATTCTTGACACGCTTTGGATGAATCACCTTGAAAATATGAATTTCTTACGAGAAGGAATCCACTGGCGAAGTGTTGGTCAGCGTGATCCGTTGGTTGAATATCGTGCTGAGTCGCAAAAATTGTTCGACGGACTTCAAGGGACTTTGCGTGATGAGACAATTCGAATTTTGACTCGAATTACACCAAATGATGCTGCCGTTAGACAAGATGAAGATCATGATACCGAACTTACTCGCTTGGCTGAAAATTCGGTCGAAAAAGGTGTTAACGAGATTCAATCTGGTGATAAAAATCGTGATGAAGATTTTTCAAAAGCTAAAAAAGCCGCTTCAAAAAATAACGAAAAAGCAAAAAAGAATAATGCTCGAAAAGCTAAAAAAGTACAACGTCAAAACAAGAAGAAGGGTCGAAAATAGATGCGACATACCGTTGAAGAAGTGCGCCTGAAAAATGGCGCGCGCGGTCTTCTCGTAAATGTTCCAGACGCTACGGTGATGAGTTTTCAGTTCCAGTTTCGAGCTGGTTCGCGCTATACTAAAAGCGCAAAAATTTACGAAACGGCGCATATTATGGAGCACATGGCTTTTGGTGCAAATGCTGAATTTGCTAGTGAGCATGAATTCGAGGCTGAATTTACTAAAAACGGCGCATATCACAACGCTTCGACCTCTGATATGAGCATGAATTATGTAGCAGATTGCGCCGATTTTGAATGGGATCGAATTTTCGAACTTCAACTTTTATCAATTAGTCAGCCAAAATTTAATCAAATTGAATTTGAAGCTGAAAAGGGGAATGTTCGAAATGAGCTCACGGGGTATCTGAATAATAATGCACGACTTCTTTGGCCAAAAATTCAGCAATCGTTTGGCGAAAAAGTTTTAACTTATGAAGAGCGTTTGAAGACGATTGATAATATCAAGCTTGAAGATATTTGCGAACATCATGCCCGTACGCACACCACAAATAATTTACGTTTTGTCATTGCCGGAAAAATTACACCAGCTCGTAAGGAAAAAATTATTACAGCTTTCGAAAAAATCCCGCTCAAAAAAGGTGAGCGTTTCGAAATCATTAGTGATGAGCTTTTAAAGCCTAAAGGACCGATTTTTATTCATCGACCAGATTTGAAAAATATCAGCTTTGGTATTTCTTTACTTTTGCCACGAAAACTAACTACTTCTGAAATGGACGCAATGCATGCCTTAAATCATATTTTAACAGGCACGATGCACGCTAGAATTTTAGGGCAAGCTCGTAAGCGTGGTTTAACGTATGGTGTTTATAGTGGTGCTTCTCGGGGCCCGAAAGATTCATCTTGGGATATTGAAGGGCAAACAAATTATGGAACATCAAAGGAATTGTTCAAATTGATTGTTAAAGAGCTTCGAAAAGTTCTAAATGAGGAAATCACTGAAGATGAACTCAATGCAATGAAAAGCTATGCGCTCGGTTCATTCCAGATGAGCGGACAGACGGTGGCTTCAACTGCTGGTTTTTATGCTTCTCGCTATTTTTGGGATGGCCACATTCGTGATTATAAATCTCAGCCAAAATTTATCAAGCAAATTACGCGTGAAGATATTTTCAGAGTTGCAAAAGAATTTATAGAAACTAACAACTGGGTTTTTGGTGCTGTTTCTGGTGGTGAAGAATTGCAAATCGAGGAACTTAATCAAGAAATTTCGAAACTTTTCGAATAAAACTTCGCAAATCAGCGGAGTTTTTATTTGTTATGGTTTTGAAAACGTGGTATAATTTAAACATATGGACTTTGATGAATTTGAGGAATTACTTAATTTTGAGATCGAGAAATCAAAAAAGATCGAGGTGATTTATAGTGTTTCAGATTTTGTTGAGATTAGTAATGATATTTTTGAAAAAAGTTTCCCTACTGTTTTAATTGAGGGTGAAATTTCGAGTTTTAAGGTTAATCAGGGTAAGTTCATTTTTTTTGATTTGAAGGATGAAAAATCAAGCTTAGGTTGCTTTATGACGGTTTGGCAAATGCGTTTTCCACTTGAGGATGGAATGAAGGTTATTGCGGAGGTTCGACCAAAGCTCACGAATTGGGGTAAATTTAGCCTAACAGTTGAAAAAATTACGCCAAAAGGTGAGGGGAGTATTAAGAAATCTTTCGAAATTCTGAAAGAAAAATTGTTGCGAGAGGGTTTGTTCAGCGACGATCGAAAACGCCAAATTCCACGAAATCCTCAAAAAATTGCTGTAATTTCAAGTATACAGGCTGCGGGATATGCGGATTTCATTAAGATCATTAATGAGCGTTGGGGTGGATTAAAGATTAGAGTTGCACACACGCAAGTTCAGGGTGCTGTTGCAGCTGATCAAATTATTAGAGCGATTGATTTTTTAAATTCGCAAAGTGATCTGCCGGAGGTTATTGCGATTATTCGTGGCGGCGGAAGTGCTGATGATTTAGCAGTTTTTAATGATGAAAAATTAGTGCGTTCGGTTGCTAATTCTCGTATACCAATAATTACGGGGATTGGACACGAGATTGATGAAAATCTTTGCGATTTGGTGGCTGATTTTGCAGCATCCACACCAAGTAATGTTGCTCAAATTTTAACTAGCGATAAAGCTGATGAAATACGGTCTTTATGTTCAAGAATTTTGCGAACAAAAGAGACTATGATTTTGAAAATTAATGATTTAAAAACTGAAAATCATAAGAGAATAAACGAAATTAAGCATATTTCGTTGAATAAAATTTTTGAACAAAACCGAGAAATTGAGGCAAAAAAGCGAATTTTAGAAAGCAATAATCCGCAAAATATTCTTTCGAAAGGTTATGCTTTTGTTGGTGGAGATTTCGAAATTGGTGGCGAGATTATTGTTCAAACGATTGATAAAAAAATAACGGCGGAGGTGAAAAATGTCGAACAAAATTAGTGAAAAAATTAAAGAAATTGATGAAATTTTGATACAAATCGAAAATGGCGAAACACCGATCGAAGAGGTTGCTGAAAAATATAAAGAGGCAATTTTGAAAGCGCAGAACCTTGAAAGCGAGTTGGATTCGCTAAAAAATGAGATTGAAATTTTGAGCAAAAATTTTGCGCAAGAAGAATAAAAAATCCCGCACTTTGCGAGATTTAAGGTTAAATTGAAAAGTCGAAAACTTGTGTTTCGTAAGTTCCGCGAGAATCACCTTTTGCCGTATGGAGCAGGAGATTTATTCTATATTCCTGGCAAAAACTCAACAAAATTTCGCGCTGACTTTTTGGATCTTTAAAACTGACATAGCATTCAATATCGCGAATTTTTTGCTGAGATAATCTGCTTGCTCTAAGTAGTGAATCTGCAAAAATTCTGCAATTTTGACTATAATTAAATCGTGCATCTTTATGAAAAATGTAGCATAAATCCTGATTTCGAAAACCTCTATTCGAAAGGTTGATCTGGATTACGCCAAATTTGTCGATTAAATCGGTTCGATCTGTACTTAAAAGTTCTTGGTTTATCATAAAACCACCTCCATTTTTAATCTCTATATTTTACCACTTTTTGGAATTTTAGTCAAGAAAAACCCCGCGAATTTTGCGGGGTAAATAGTTTTTACTTACCAAACTAACATTTCTTCTAAATCTTCATTCAGATTTAGATTAACTTCGCGAAACATCATTTGACCAAATTCTTCATCATTTGGGTCTGTATTTTTGCAATATAGCGAAATTTGTAGCTCAATTTCTTTCTTAGTACATTCTTGTTTTAGAATAACCAAATTGCCGAGTTTATCTTTTTCTTGATGAGCGAAAACGTTTATTTTATCGTTCTCGTGTTTTTTGAGAAAGTTTCGAACAATTGTTCGAACAGATTTTTCGTCTTGCGGATTATAAGGTAAGATAAAGTTATTAACTGCAAGATGAGCTGTATCCAATGCGTGGTTGGTAAGTTTTGTACATACTAGTGCCATGAAGCACCTCCTTGAAATTTTCTTAGCTTTAAATTAAAGCTACAATTTATATTATAGCATAAAAACTTTTAAAAGTCAATTTGAATAAAAAAACTAAAATGTGGTATAATGGAGGAAAGGAGAAATATGTTTGATACAGATGAATATAAACTAAAAATGACCGAAGCTGTTGAGCATTTTAAAGGTGAAATGAAAAAAGTTCGAACTGGTCGTGCACATCCTTCAATGCTTGATGGTGTGATGGTTGAAGTTTATGGCACAAAAATGCCGCTCAACCAAGTTTCGAATATGACTGCACCAGAAGCTGGAATGATTTTGATTACGCCATTTGATGCGAATAATATTTCTGCGATTTCAGCGGCAATTCGAAATGACCAAAGTCTTGGTTTTAATCCAAGTGATGATGGCCGTGTAGTGCGTGTGCCAGTTCCACCTTTAACAGAGGAGCGCCGTAAGCAAATTGTAAAGCAAACTTCTGAAAAAGTTGAAGGTGCGAAAATCACTTTGCGAAATATTCGTCAAGATGCTTTGAAGAATGCTAAAAAACTTAAAGACGAAAAAAAATTGACCGAAGATGATTTACGCGGAATCGAGAAAGAAATCGACGCAGAAATTAAAGAATTTAGCGCACAAATTGAAGAAATTTTTAAAGATAAAGAGAAGGAAATTCTTACAATTTAAGTTATTTTTTGCTGGCGTTTCAAAAGCGTCGGCAAAAGCTAATTTAATTTTTTTGAAAGGGTAGGATGGAAGTTTTTAATTTAATTTTTGGGATAATTATAGGTTTAGTTTCACTAACTTTTTTGGTTGCGCTTCATGAGCTTGGCCACGCACTCGCTGCGAAAAAAAATGGTGTTAAACTAAAAGAATATGCAGTTGGATTTCCTCCAAGGTTGAAAAGTTTTAAGGCGAAAACCAATAAAATTCTACCAAAAGGAACAAAAATTTCGATTGGTTCAATTCCGCTTGGTGGTTTTGTTCAATTGAAAGGCGAACACGATTCAGATTCGAAGAAGGGCGATTATGGAGCGGTGAGTTTTTGGGCGAAAACACAAATTTTATTCGCTGGGGTAGCAATGAACTGGCTTATTTCGATCATTATTTTTACAATTCTTGCGCTTTTTGGAATTCCAAAATTAATCCCAAACCAGTTTCATTTAGCTTCCGACGCAAAAATTTCTGGTGGTGGCGTTCAAATTTCTTCAGTTTCAAAAAACTCACCAGCTCAAAAATCTGGTCTTGAAAAAAAAGATATAATTCTTGAATTCGACGGCAAAAAAGCGGAAAATTCTGCAAAAGTTCGGGAAGATTTAAAAAATAACGCTGGGAAAAATGTAGTTTTGAAAATTAAGCGTGGCGATAAAACTTTTTTGAAAACTATAAAACTAAATAAAAAAGGCGAAAACGGATTTTTGGGTGCTGTACTTTCAGATGAAATGCAAAAAATTCATGCAACTTGGAGCGCACCAATTGTTGGATTGGGAACGACTATTCAATTTACGGGTGAAACATTTAAAGGTGTTGGCGAGCTTTTTGCGAATTTCTTTGGTGGAGTTTTTGAAAAGTTTATCCCTAATTCAGAATCGCAAAAAAATGCAAATCTTCAACTTTCAAAAGCAGGCGAAAGTGTTTCGGGGCCAATTTTAGTGGTTGGTGGAATTTTTCCGAATATTGTTTCGATGGGTCTAGATATGATTTTAATGCTAACCGCGGTTATTTCGATCAGCTTGGCATGTATGAATGTTTTGCCGATTCCGGCACTCGATGGTGGCCGTTGGTTGATGACATTTATTTTTCGATTTTTGCTTAAAAAACCACTTTCAAAAGAAACAGAAGAAAATATTAATGGTTGGAGTTTTATGATTTTGATGGGGCTTTCAATCTTAATTATAGTGCTTGATTTTACAAAGATTTTTAGAGGTTAATGTGCAAAAAAACATTAAAAAAATAGCGTTGAAAATTCAGAAAAAAGCCGAAAAACAACTTTCAAAAAAGTCGGTTAAGCTAATTTTTTGGTCAATCTTTCCTCTAATATCATATTTTGTTGCGAGTTATTTTTCTGCTGTAATTATTAAGGTTTCGCTTGCTTTGATTTTTTGGAATAATGGCACAGGCTACCAGAATGCAATTTCTAACACAATCACAACAACGGTCTATTCGGTTTTATTTTTCTCGCTAATGTTTGCAATAATTTATTTTGTTCCAGTGAAAATCTTCAAACAAAAGATTTTGAAAGATGACATTGCGCTAAAAGGTTTGATTACTTGGCAAGATTTAGGATTGGCGATTTTTGGATTTATTATTTCGATGATTTTAGCTGGAATTTTGCTTGAAATTTTGCCGAATATCCTAAATTTCGATAAATCTCAGGTTCAGGATTTAACTTTCGAACGCGGCGGGATGCTTTATTCTTGGCAATTTTTGCTAGCTTTTATTTCAGTCGTGGTGATTGCACCAGTTTTTGAAGAGGTGATTTTTCGTGGAATAATTTATAGCCAGCTTCGAAAAGTTAATGTTTGGCTCGCAATTTTTATAACAAGTTTATTATTTGGAATTGTGCATCTTCAGATGAATGTTGGTGTAACGGTTTTTGTGATGAGTATTGTAATGTGCTTAATTCGTGAAAAATTTACCAAAACAATTTGGTCGGGAATTGTGGTTCATATGCTTAAAAATGGTATTGCATTTGTGATACTTTATGTTTTTCCGGTGATTCAAACTTTTCAAGGTTAGCATTGACGATGGCGTAAAAATTTGATATAATTATAAGACTTATTTAAGGAATTTTATTTTATGAAACAAGAATTTAATATTACAGAATTAGGAAAAAAAGAGCTTGAAGCCGAACTTGCGCTTCTAATTTCACAACGAAAAGAAATTTCAGAAGAAGTTGCAACTGCCCGTGATTTTGGTGATTTGCGTGAAAACTCAGAATATGATGCTGCTCGTAAAAAACAAGCTTTGGCAGAATCTCGAATTATGGAGATTGAAAATATTCTTCAAAATGCAGTAATTATCGGTGGTGGCAAAAAAGGAATTGTTGCACTTGGAAATCAAGTTAGTTTAAAGAATCTTGAAAATGGTAAAGAAGTGAAATACACGATGGTTGGCGCAGTTGAAGCAAACCCCCTTGAGGGTAAGATTTCGAATGAATCACCAATTGGTCAACAAATTATGGGTAAAAAGCTCGGCGAGGAAGTGGATATCATCACACCAAAAGGCGTAATTAAATACGAAATTACAGAAATTAATTAATTTTTTATGCTCGGTTGACCAATTCAGCCGAGTTTTAATTTTATAAAAGGAGATTTTAATGCGATTATCAAAATTATACACTAAAACAAGCAAAACTGTTCCATCTGGTGAAGAGGCGAAGAATGCGCAACTTTTGATTAAGGCTGGATTTGTTCATAAAGAAATGGCAGGAGCTTATGATTACCTTCCGCTTGGCTTTAAGGTTTTAGAAAATATCAAAAAAATCGTTCGAGAAGAGCTTGAAAAAATTAACGCAAACGAAATTTTGATGACAACTCTTCAACGCCGAGAAACTTGGGAGCGAACAACTCGCTGGAATGATGATGTTGTGGATGTTTGGTTTAAAACAAAATTAAAAGATGAAACTGAGGTTGGTTTAGGTTGGAGTCATGAAGAGCCGATCGTTGAAATGTTGAAAAATCACATCCATTCATATAAAGATTTGCCAGTTTCGGTTTTTCAATTCCAGAATAAAATGCGCAATGAACTTCGTGCAAAAAGTGGAATTATGCGTGGTCGCGAATTTTTGATGAAAGATTTGTATTCAATTCATGCGACGAAAGAGGATTTAGAAGAATATTATGTAAAAGTTTCAAAAGCTTACGAGCGAATATTCGAACGTCTTGGTTTGGGTGATGATACTTTTGTGACTTTTGCGAGCGGTGGTGCGTTCACAAAATTTAGTCACGAATTCCAAACAATTTGCGATGCTGGTGAAGATTACGTTTATTTGAAATGTGATGGCGAAAAAACTCTCGCTTTCAATGAAGAAATTTTGGATCAAGCGATTGAAGAGGGTAAGATTGATTCGAAAGAAGGCTTGAAAAAGGTTAAAACTGCGGAAGTTGGAAATATTTTCAATTTTGGAACGCAAAAAACCGACGAAATGGGGCTTTACTTTACCGACAAAGACGGCGAAAGAAAATCTGCGTGGATGGGTTCATACGGAATTGGAATTACTCGTGTTATGGGTGTAATTGCTGAAAAATTCAGCGACGAAAAAGGTTTGACTTGGCCAGAAAATATTGCACCGGCAAAAATTTATCTTGTGCAAATTGGCGAAAACTCAAAAGAGCTTGCAGAAGAAATTTATAACGAACTTTTAAAAAAGGGAATTGAAGTTTTATTTGACGATCGAAATCTTCGCCCAGGCCAAAAATTCGCAGATGCTGAACTTATGGGAATTCCATATCGCTTAACTATTTCTGATCGCTTGCTTGAAAGTGGTGAATTCGAAGTTGTTTCTCGTACAACTGGCGAAACTCAAATTCTTTCAAAAGATCAGCTTTTTGAAAAAATCGTAAAATAATTAAACATCTTGAAAATTCCAAACATAAGCAGTATAATTAAACATATGAAAATTATTGCTTATAGTGTACGAAAAGATGAGCTTCCGTATTTCGAAAAATTTGCGGATCAATTCGGCATTGAATATGCCACAACACCAAAAGATTTAAACACCGAAACGGTTAAATTAGCTGAAGGTTTTGATGCTGTTTCGGTTTATACCTCGAGTGAAGAATTAAACAATGTTTGGAAAGATCTCACCGAAATGGGAATTCAATATTTTACTGTTCGAACGGCTGGCTTTGACGGAATTGATATTGAAAAAGCTAAAAGTTTCGGAATTAAAATTTCGAATGTTCCGCAGTATTCACCAAGTGCAATCGCAGAGTTTGCTGTTGCACTATCTTTGGCGACACTTCGAAAAATTCCGCTTTGTCTTTCGCGCGCCAAAAATCAGAATTTTTCAGTGAATAATTTGATGGGTCGCGAACTTAACACGATGACGATCGGAATTATTGGAACGGGACATATTGGTTTAACAACGGCAAAAGTTTTTAAAGCTTTTGGTGCGAAAATTATTGCGTATGATACTTTTGAAAATGAATCTGCTCGCGAAATTTTAGAATACAAAAGTTTGGATGAAGTCTTTGCGGAGAGTGATTTAATTTCGCTTCATATTCCACTAACGCCTGAAAATCGCCATATTGTTAATGCTGAAAGCATTTCGAAAATGAAAGATGGAGTTGTGATTATTAATACTGCGCGAGGTGGTCATGTAAACTCTGCTGATTTGCGTGACGCTTTAGTAAGTGGAAAAGTTGCGGCAGCAGGCTTGGATGTTTTTGAACATGAAAAGAGCTTGATTCGAAAAGATTTAAGTGGAAGTATCATTAAAGATGCGGTTTATCGCGATTTAGCGAATTTTCCAAACGTAATTATTACGCCACATGTCGCATTTAATACTGATATTGCAGTTCAGAATATGGTTAAAATGTCGACAGAAAATCTAATTAGCTTCAAAAATGCAGGAACAACCGACAATGAAATCACAAAATAGTTTTCTTCGAAAAATAGCCAAAATTACGCCTCTATTTTTAGTGGCGGTTTTGGCTTTTAGTTTTGTTTTTGGTTTTTCTAATCAGCAACAAGCTTTCGCTAGACGCAAAAGAAATCGTAATGAGGAATTAGCTGAGCTTCAGCGTCTAAACAATAATATTATTTTTTCAAAATTTGATGCAAAATATAATTTCAGTGCCGATGAAAAAGGAAATACAAATCTTGAAATTACTGAAAATATTTCGACATATTTTATTAATGATGGCATAAATCACGGAATTGAGCGTGCGATTCCACGGTTTTTTAATGGTAAAACTATTTTTGATGGCAGAGCTGAAATTGAAATGGACAGTAAGAAAGTTTCATATTCAACTTATGAAAGTGATGGAAATATCGTATTTCGAATTGGTGAAAGCGGAAGTTTTGTTTCCGGGAGACACGAATACCAGCTGAAATATAAATTTAAAAATATATTATTAACAGATAACGGTATACAAAAATTAATTGTAAATACTAATGGAGTTCAGTGGAAACGGCCTTTTAATGAGGTTGTCGCAACAGTTAATCTGGATTCATCGGTTTTGAAGGAATTTAATGGTGCGGCGAAATGTTTTGCTGGAGCGCAAGGCTCAGCTGAAGAATGTAATAATCTTGAACGTAAGTTGGAAAAAGGAATTTTTAGGTTTTCGCAAAAAGATGTTCAAGCTGGCGAGAATTTAACATTTGAGATTGACTTTAATGATAAATTTGCTCAACCAGAAGTGAGTAGTATTGATATAAATACAATAATTTTTGGAATTTTAGCATTAATTTTAGCATTAATTGCTCTATTTTTTGCTATTCGTGTTGTTATAAGATATAATTTAGTTAAGAAAGAAAATGAGGTTTCTAAAGCGGTTGTTCCGCAATATTTGCCACCAAAAATTGAAGAATTAGATATTTTAGATGCAGGCAATTTGGTGAAGTCAAATAAAAAACTTACTGCTGCAATGTTATTTTTTGCGGTGAATGGTAATATTCAAATTGTTGAAGATTCCACCAAGGGCTTTTTTAACAACGAGATAAAGAGATATAAAATTAAGCTATTAAACCAGGACAATTTAAACCAAGATATGACTTCATTACTGAATTCGCTTTTCGAAAATGAAACTGAATTAGATTTATCGGAGCAGATGAGTGGCATACAAGCCTCTAATATTTCTTCTAAAGTTTTGAACTCAGCATTTAATAAAACCTCTTACTATATTCAAGAAAAGCCGGCAATTTTTAGTAATTCTCAGTTTTTTGCTGGCGGGGTTATTATTTTATCCGTAGCATTATTCTTTGCGAGCGGAATATTAATTAATTTCATTTCAACCGTTTCGCTTTGGTTTACAGTAGCTATAGTTTCTTTTATCGTAGCTATTGTGCTTGCAATTATGATATTTATTATTTCGAATATAAAAATTCCATCTCGAAAAGGTTTTGAAACAAAGAATTATCTTGAAGGTTTAAAGCTTTATATTTCGGTAGCGGAAAGTGAACGATTAATGTTCTCGCAAAGCTTGCAAAATTCTGAAAGGTTTCAAACTGAATTTGGTGGCTCTCGGATTAAACTTTATGAAAAACTTTTGCCTTGGGCAGCACTGTTTGGGCTTGAAAAATCTTGGGCGAAAGTGCTTGAAGTTGAATTTACAAACAACGACTATATGCCGGGCTGGTATGTTGGTTCAACAGCGTTTAATGCTATGGTATTTTCAAACAACTTGGATAGTTTTAGCAGTGCAATGAATAGCTATTCAGCTCCAAGTTCGAGTAGCTCTGGCGGTGGAGGGGGTTTCTCTGGCGGTGGTGCTGGTGGCGGCGGTGGTGGTGGCTGGTAAAGCTGCTAAGACTGCTAAGACTGCATCCTAAAAACTTTTTCGAAAATAGCTCGTGAATTCTGTGGGCTATTTTTTTATTTTTTAAAGCTTAACCATATTGATTTTTTTGTTTTTTTGTGATTAAATATAAGCATTATGAATAAGTTTTGGGTTGGACTAAAAAACAAAAAAGGGCTGTTTTTAGCTATTTTAGCTTTGTCTTCAATAACAGCAATTGTGCCATCTAGCAATAATCGGCAGGCTTATGCAGAATATAAATATAGCGTTGAAGAATGCAAAAAAGGTGGATTTAAATACGATGAAGATGGCGGTGGACAGTGGGGCTACGGTTGTCTTGTTCAAGGTGTTAAGATTAAGAATGGCAAAGTAGAAGTAGATGGTGGACTAGATCCAATTGGCCAACCTGAAAATCTAGTAAAAAAGAAACCAGCCTATAAATTAAATGAAGGAGGGGTTTGCTTTAACGGGTATTCTAAGAAAAGCTATAACGGCATTGATGTGTGCGAACTTACTGATAAGGATACTAAAAATGTTGGACTTCCATCTGGCTCTTCTAAGAAGAACGAGTTAACGGAAGATATTTGTAAGAAAAGTGGTGGTATTTGGGGTGTCGGCGGCAATAATAAGTTCAGAAGTAGTAGGAACTGTTTTTTTAACAATGAGAAAGGTGAGCTTGAAACTTACAATAACCTATCTTCTTTACCAAGTAGGTATCTAACTACTGGAGAGTGCGCGCCAGGTTTTATCAAGAGCAAAAACCAAAAAATAACAGATTATACAGATGCAAATGCTGTTGAATGGTATGGTAAGAGTCAAAAGGCTGTTTATACTTGCGCTAAAGAAGGTACTAAAGCTGGAGAAAACCTAGGCAAGTGCAATAAAGAAGAGAACAAGGATAGTGAGGAATGTAAAAAAAATCCAGCTGGTAAAGAAGATGGCGGCGCTAATGGCTCTAAAGATAAAAATTCTTGCGATATCGAATGGGTTGGTTGGATTGTGTGTCCAATTACCCGCGGTGCTACCGGTATTGTTGTGGGTATGTATAACTTTATGCAAGATAATTTCTTGAACATCAAGTCTGATCAGTTATTTTCGAATTCCGGAAAGGGAGCGGAAGTTTATAGAAACTGGTCATCATTCCGCGATATGGCAAATGTTTTCTTTGTAATTATGATTGCGATCATTATCTTTTCGCAAGTTACAAGCGCAGGAATTTCGAATTATGGAATCAAGAAAATGCTACCAAAGATTATTATTTATGCTATTTTGGTAAATATTTCTTGGTATCTTGCCGTGATAGCTGTTGATATTTCAAATATTGCAGGGAGCACTATCTTTAACTGGTTAGTGAAAGATGGTTGGTATTTTTCAAATGCTGCAAAAGGTACTGAATCGCCTGTTGAATCTATTCTGTCGGGCGTTGCTGGAGCTGCTGGGCTTGTTGTTGTTGCTGGCGTTACTGCTGCGCTTGTTGGTGGAGGAACTATTCTGCTATTTATGATATCTGCAGCTATAGCACTTATTACGACATTATTAATTTTGATGATTCGAGAGGCGGCTGTTGTTGTTTTGGTGGTTATTTCTCCTCTAGCTTTTGTTATGGGCTTACTACCAAACACAGAAGGTTTTTTGAAAAAATGGATGAGGTTTATGAAAAATATGCTCATCATATATCCAATATGTTCTTTGATGGTTGGTGGTGCTATATTTGTTTCTAACTTACTTTTCAATATTACCGATAAGCCAATACTTAAAGTTATGTATGGTGTTTTGCCGATTTTGTCACTATTTGCTATTGTTGCGATAATTAAAACTATAGTATCTGTTATTGATGGTCTTACTGGTGGAAATCTGCGTGGTGCTCTAGGCAAGATGAGTGGTCATATCAATGCAGCAGCGCAAGATTCGAACTGGGCTAGGGCTTCAAGGGCTAAACTTGCGGATAGAACTATTGGTGGTATTGCTATTGGTAAAAATGCCAGAAACGATAAATTCGAAGAAGGTCAATATGAAAGAGATAAAGCTGCTCTTGAAAAGTTGGATAAAAAGAAAAATAAAACTGCAGCAGACTATCGAAGGAGAGCACGATACGGTGCTAGAGTTGCTAGCTATGAAAAGAGTCAGAATGAAGGAATGGTTGCTGCTATGACATATAGTATTGGAAACGATTCTTCGAGGGTTAATGATGAGCTTGACAAGATTTCAGAAGTTAAAGATCCAGGTCAGCAGAGGTTAATGTATGGAGCTCTCGCTCAGGCAGTCACTAGTTCTGGTCTAAATTCATCAGGTCAAGCTACTGCAATGAATAGTATTGCTCAAAGTGCGTTGAATATTAGTCATGAGGGCCAGCGCAAAGCTGTTGCTGCACAAATTGCTTCAAGGGCCGGTTCAGACTTTAAGAAAGTTAACCCTGCTGCTGCAAAAGCTGTTATGCAAGATTTTTCAAATCCAGATTCTATAAAGAGTGTTGCACAAATGGAGGGTGATGTTTCAACATACTCTGGTGCAAGCGCAAAGCAAATGGCGGATTGGGCGACTATGTCTAGTTCTAATATAAACGACAATAAAGCGATTAAAGCTATGTATAGCGCGTTTAAGAGTGGTGATTCTGCTCGAATTTCACAAGCTCGAAATATGGGTAAAATTGCCGAACAGGCACTCAACGCAAATGCTGCTGGTGCATTATCATTAACTCCTGATCAGCAGAAGAACTTTGAAGCAATGAGAGGAATAGCTTTACTAGCTCAACGTCAAGATGCCTCGACGAACAATGACACAGCAGATTCTGGTGATACTTCGAAGCCAGATTCGACTGCAAGTGATCCAGAACACCCTAATCGAAAGTGACATTAAGATTTAAACACTCCGCAAGGGGTGTTTTTTTTGCTCAAATATGCTAGAATTAAATGAGTGAATAATTCAAAAAGGAGAAATATGAAAATTGCATTGATTGGCTTTGGACTTGAGGCAAAAAGCGCTTATGAATATTTTAAAAAACTTAATAAAAATTATACTTTCGACATTTATGATGAGAATTCAAAAAGTAAAATTGAACTTCCAGAAGGTGTGAATTTTTTTGGTAATTTTCATGATTTTTCGAAAATCAAGGCAGATTTAATCGTGCGAACCCCGGCGGTTAACCCTAATCGCTTGCCGCAAAATACTAAAATTACATCTGTTACAAATTTATTCTTCGAAAATTGCCTAGTACCAATTATTGGGGTTACCGGTTCAAAAGGTAAGGGGACAGTTTCGAGTTTTATTGCTGAAATTTTACGTGCGGCTAAAATTAAAACGCATCTTGTTGGAAATATTGGAGTACCCGCGCTCAATCATTTGAGCGAAATTCAAGATAGCGACGTGGTCGTCTATGAGTTGAGTAGTTTTCAGCTTTGGGATGCTCAAAAATCGCCGCACATTTCGATTTTGAATAATATTGAACCTGATCATTTAGATGTTCATAATGATTTTGAAGATTATGTTTCGGCCAAAATAAATATTGCGAAAAATCAAAAAAAAGGTGATTTCTTTATTTTTAACCAAGAAGATGAGATTGTTTCGAAAACAGTTAAATCTGAAAAACAGAATTTGAAAGCTGAACTTCAACCATTTCCAAATTTTGATTTAGCTCACATTGAAGAAGACAAGTTCTTTTGGGGGGATGAGTTAATTTTTTCGACTAACATTTTGAAAATTCCCGGTGTACATAATCAAAAAAATGCTTGTGCTGCGATGATTGCAACTTTTGATTTTTTGCGTGAAAAAGGCTTTGAAATTGAGGAAATTTTTGATTTTTGGCGAGAAGGACTTTCGAAATTTACAGGTTTGCCACATCGTTTAAAATTTGTCCGCGAATTTGGCGGAGTTAAGTTTTACGATGATTCAATTGCAACAACACCGGGTAGTGCGATTGCGGCTTTGAATTCTTTTGTTCAACCGAAAGTTTTGATTCTTGGTGGAAGCGATAAAGGCGCAGATTTGAGTGAATTAATTTCGAAAATTTCAAAAATGTCAGAGAATGAGCTTCGAAAAGTGATTTTAATGGGTGCCGAGGCGGAGAAATTGGTGCAAAAATTGACCGATGTTAATTTTGAAAGATTTATTAATTTGGGGGCAAAAACAGATATGGCGGAAGCGGTGAAAGCAGCTTTCGAAAATGCCAAAAGTGGTGATGTTGTAATTTTAAGTCCAGCTCACGCCAGTTTCGATATGTTTAAAAGCTATGTTGATAGAGGTGAGCAGTTTATTGAAAATGTAAACCTTTTATGATAAAATAGGTGTTATGAGTAAAAAAGAGACTAAAATTAAGAAGATTGCTAAAACTGAAGTAGTTAAAAAAGCAACTGCTAAACTTAAAAAAGTAGATCCGAAAGCTCATTTTAAAGGTTTTAAGAAGTTTATTAAAGATCAAGGTTTGATTGGCATGGCTATCGGTTTAATTCTTGGAACCGCATCTGGAGAACTTGTAAAATCTTTGATTAATAATGTTATCATGCCACCACTTGGTTTTATCCTTGGATCATCTGAAGGGCTTAAGGGTATTGTTTGGAATATGGGAAAAACGCCTGCCGGAAAAGACGCGGTTCTTTATTATGGCGCATTTTTGAATGATATAGTCAACTTTTTGGTGATTGCATTTGTTGTGTACTTTGTACTTTTGTTTGTTGAAAAACTTTTCACAGATGACGATATTGAAGAAGAAGCTAAAAATATTGAAGAAGAAGCTGAAAAGGCGGCCAAAAAATAACTTATGGATAAGCTAAAAGCTCGCGTAGCGGATATTTTAAATGAGCTTGAAAAAGCGAGCTTGAAGCTTGATCTTGAAAACAAAAGAAATCAAATAACTAAGCTTGAAACTGAAATTTCAAACCCTGAGATTTGGCTAAATCCAAAAAATGCGCAAGAAAAAGTTAAAAAACTTGCGGATTTGAAAAAAGTTATTCATCCGTGGGTAGTTTTAAAAACGCAGGTTGAAGATATCTCTGAGTTAATTGATCTTGGTGACGACGATCTACTTGATGAATTTGAAAGCCAAATTCAGCAGTTTGAAAGTGATTTTTTAGAGCTTCGCAAACAGCTTTTGTTTGATGGAGAATTTGATGGCGGTGATGCAATAGTTCGAATAACTTCTGGTGTTGGTGGAACCGATGCGCAGGATTTTGCTGAAATGTTGGAACGGATGTATTTGCGCTGGGCTGAAAAAAATGATCTAAAAACTGAGCAAATTGAACGAAGCGCGAGCGAAGAGGCTGGAATTAAAACTAGTGTTTTTGAGATTCAAGGGCTTTATGCTTACGGCAAATTACGGAGCGAAAATGGTGTTCACCGGCTAGTTCGAGTTTCACCATTTAACAGTGCTGGAACACGAGAGACTTCTTTTGCTTTGGTTGAAATTCTGCCAAAAATTGATGCGCCAGAGCAAGTTGAGATAGCTGAAAAAGACCTTAGAATTGATGTTTATCGTTCGGGTGGAAAAGGTGGGCAGGGGGTTAATACGACTGATTCCGCAGTTCGAATTACACATATTCCAACTGGCACGGTTGTAGCAATTCAAAACGAGCGTTCACAAACTCAAAATAAAGAAACTGCGATGAATATTTTACGTGGAAAACTTATTCAAATGAAAATTGAGCAACATGCTCAAAATTTGAGTGAACTTCAAGCTGGAAAATCTGCCGACTGGGGATCACAAATTCGAAATTATGTTTTGAACCCTTACAAACTTGTAAAAGATACTCGCACAAAGCACGAAGAAAAAGATATTGAAAAAGTGCTAAATGGTGAAATTGACGGATTTATTTTTGCTTTTTTGGAAAATTCGAAAGAATAAAAGCATAAGAATATTGACAAAATATGAATTTTATGATATTCTTTTAATATAAAAACTGCAAAAATAAAAATATGAAAAATTTGAATAAAATTTCACAAGAGCAAGATTTTGAAAACTTACAAGGAAATGAAACTCAATTTTCGAAAGAAGACTTTCAAAATATTGGCGAAACTGCTCTGAAGATTGCTGAAAAAACTCACCATTTTTCGAAAAAGCGTGAGCGTTTTGATTATTTAAATAATCCTTACGGCGAAAACGCAAAAGAACATTTTGAGCGTGAAATTGCTTTAAAAAATCGCCGAAAAGAAGAAATTGAAAAGGGTTATTTTGATGAAAAAGACGATTTTGTCGTTGATCCTAATGATTATAAAATTCTTTCAAAACAGATGATTCAAGGAAATGGGCGTGTTGGAATTGATTTAACAGTGACAAAATATCTAAAACACGGAATTGCACTTGCTGACACAGTTTCGAATTATGACACGGTTGTTTATCTTGATAAGTCGGCGCGTCCGCTTGATGGTTTGGCACGAAAAGTTTTAAAAACGGTTTTGCCAGACAAAAAGCGACCGGATTCGAAATTTTTAAATATCGACCGAAATCAGATTTTTGCCGAGCTTGGTTTTGGAATTAGTGACGGATATTTTAATGATGGAACTGAAAATAACGGAATTGCAAAAACGAGTCACTTTATTAATCGTTGGCAAAGGGAAACTTCGCAAAAAGCTAGGGATCGGATTTTGGCTGCGGTGCGTTCGCAATTTTTGGATAAAAATGCTGAGATTGATATGGATGCTGATGAAGATGAGATTATTCAGCAGATTTTAAATTCAAAAACTACTGTTGAAGGTAAGAAAGTTATAGCGGTTGATGAAACCAGTTTTTCGGGCGCGACAATTGGTGTTGCGAGCTTTCTTTTGCATCATGCACTGCCTGAGGCGAAAGTGAATGATAGTGGTTTTACTTTCTGGGAAAGTGAAGACCGTCAGGTGAAGTCTAATATTGGTGGAGAAGTGAAATTAACACATGGATCTGTTCCAGTTTGGTATGATAAAAATAATGATTTTGGTCGAGGAATTGGTGAGCGAGATGAAGGCTATCATAACCGTCGTTTCGAAAATAACCCAACACGATTAAATCTACTTCGAAAAATTGGTGCTTCTGTTTTAGCATCACCTCATCGCGATTTGAACGAAAAATATCTGCGCGACGAGAATTATGAAGATCTGATGTATGATTTCGATCAATTAATGCACGATTATAAGGCTAATAAAATTTTAATTTCGGCACCATTAACGAATTATGAAAGTTTAGATATTTTCTATGATTTAATGGATGCACAGGCGGAAAGTAAAAGTATTGATTTTCAAGATATCGTGCGAATGAATAAGGTTCGAAACGAACATCGCAAGGAAATATCAGAATTTGAGACATTTAAAAAGCCCATCTAAAATGGGCTTTAGTTTTGTGCAATTTTTTTAATCTTAATTTTGGCTTCGTTTGTACTATTTAAAAGATTTAATTCAAATCTTTGTAGCTCAGGTTTTTCTTCATTTACAGCGATTTTTCCTTCAATACGAATATAGTTTTCGTACTGTTTTATAAAAATAATTTTAGCAGGAAAATTGCCAAGATTGGTTTTTAGTCTAACTTTATGTGGTAATTCAACACCGTTTGAAGCTAAACTGCGAAAAATTTGCACGTTATGTATTGTTAATAACAAATAAAAGAACCTCCTTTTTTGGAATACCTATATAATAACATTTTTTAGATAAAAAGTCAATACGGAAGATTTTTATTTTTCGAAAATAATTTAAAAAACTCTTGCATAAAAAAAGCTTATACTGTATAATTGTTAAAGGTTGGCTCTTTAGCTCAGTTGGTAGAGCAGAGGCCTGAAGAGCCTTGTGTCCCCAGTTCAAGTCTGGGAGGAGCCACCAATTTTTTGATGAAATCCGCTAAATGCGGTTTTTTATTTTTCAAAAAAATCCTAAAAGCACTTGAAAAAAATAAAAACATAAGTATAATAGGTAGTATGAATAGATTCAAAAAAGGTGCAGTACAAGGCTCAACAATTGCAATTATTCTTTTGAGTATCGGGTTTGCCGGTGCGGGTTCTTTTGGGATTTGGGCTTATATTGAATATAATAACGCAAAAACAGATATTGACGGTAAAATTGAATTAGCTACAGCAGAAGCAAAGCGAAAACAAGCCGAAGATGATGAAAAGAAATATAATGAAGAACGCCGAAAAACTGTTAAAGAATTCCGTGCACCAGAAGATTTAGGAAAGGTAACATTTAGCTACCCAACTTTCTGGAATCAATATATTGAATCAAATGGATCAGATCGAAAGGGATTTTTCTCATATTTCTATCCTGATACTGTTCCGCCAGTTCCAAAAGAAAATAAAGATGTTCAAAGGTTTGGACTTCGAGTTGCGATTTATGAAAAAAATATGGACGAAGTTTTAAAAGACTTCCAAGAGGCAATTAAGAAGGGTGAACTTTCTTCTGAAGCGGCAACTGTCAACGGATATCCTGCAACAAAAATTTCAGGATTATTCCCTGGACCAGATAAGAATAACCGAATTCGCGGAACGGCTTACTATTTTAAATTCAATAGTAAAACTTTGATGATTCGAACAGATGCAGACACTTATAATAATGTTTTGAATGAGAATGTTCTAAGAACTTTGAAAATGGATTAGCTTTTAAAAATAGCAAAAATTTGCTATAATAAAAGTATGAATGAGCGGGAGTTTTTAAATCTGGTAGCGCAAGATAGTAGTTTTCTTGTTGCTGCTCATGAGATGAAAACCCCGCTTTCAATTATTCGCCAGCTTTCACTAACTTTGACTGATAATGATATCGATCTTTCTAGTTTTGAAAGAGATCGAATTTTGCGTCAAATTAATACAACAAGCGAAAGAGCTTTGCGCCTTGTTCAAGATTTAACTAAAATTTCGAAACTTGAAGATGCGATGTTTGAGCTTGAACCGATTAGTTCAAAGAAAATCTGTGGCGATGTGATTTCTGAGATTTCTGATGTTTTCAAGCTTCATGGAAGAGTAATTCGGTTTAAAAATGTTCGAAAAAGCGAGCTTATTGTTGCAAATTATGAACTTTTGCGTTCAGTTTTGATGAATTTTTCTGATAACGCTCTTTATTCTTCAGATAAAAAAAATGATGTTGAAATTAAGATTTCAAATGTTGGTGAAAAGGTTCGAATTTCGGTGCGAGATTATGGCGAGGAGCTTCCGATTTCGATTTGGCGAGCAATCAAAAAGCAAAATCATCGGCCAGTTCAGGCGAGTTCGCGTCCGCAAAGTTCAGGCTTGGGGCTATTTATCGCGCAAAGTTTTGCGACTGCAATGGGTGCAAAAATTGGTGTTATTCGGCAT
>CAURQO010000001.1:0-47192 GCA_963527165.1 uncultured bacterium | reverse complement strand
TTAAGAGGCATACTCTTGTGCTGGATAGCACTAGGGCGATGCCTCTTTTATTATTTGCCATTAATAAAGCCACCTTCAAAAAGGATATTGACTTTTTAGCTATTTTATGATAGTATTAAAGTATAGAGTGATATTGCCCCGGAATTGGTTCGGGATTGCAATATCACTCTTTTCTTATTTCTTAATAATTTTATCACCAAGTATTATATAGAATTCAAGATTTCTTATTGAGGTTGTTCAATATCCTTGATTTTTTAGACGACTTATGATATTATTGAAGTATAAAACAGCTACGCACCTGGGTCTGGTCCAGGGAATGCGGGCTGTTTTACTTTTATTATCATTAATGAAGCTATCTCTAAAAAGAATATTGACTTTTTAGCTTAAATATGATAAGATCTAAATAGTAAGGCTTACAAAAATAAATAGACCAGCGGTCGTGTCCTGCATAGGACTCGGCGATCTGGTCTATTTTTAGTCTATAATCTCGTTATTCAATATCTTGTATATTTCTTCAATATTAAACTGCTTTCGCCTTCCCTTTTCTACGCCTGCAAATCCTTTTTCTTCTTATTTGGATCAAGCAACGCAGCAAGCCGTGGGTCAAGCTGGTCTTGTAGTCCTGCCTGGTCTGGGTTTCCGCTATCCACTTTCACACCTTGCACATTTTCGCTATAATCGCTAAGCTTTGGTGCTTTAAATTCCACTTTTTCAAGGGCTTTTGGTGTTTCCTTACTCAAATCCAAAATTCTATTCTGGCTGTTGCTAATCTGGTTAGATAGATCCCGTGTTTGGTCTATCGCACTCTGCAACCCTTGGCCATTGGCAGTCTTTTGTTTCTGCCTTGCATCCATAATGCGGTTATTTAGGTCAATTCGGCTACTTTCAATTTGCGAATCAACGTTATTTAGCGCATCTTGGCGGTTTGTTTCCCAGTTTTTCTTGTTCTTGTTGTATGCATTAGTTGCGCTAGCAAACTCCAAGTCTTGGTTTCGGCGATCTCGGGCGAAAGCATCTTGTGCACTTCCGGCGTTTCGGCTCGCCTCCAAACCAACCGCCCAAGGAGCAACAATTTGTGCTGCGCTTGAATCTCCAGCTCCACCTGCTGCAAACATTTGGCGCAAAGAGTTAGTTTGGTTGTTTGCGTCTTCCATGATTTGTGAACGCACTGCACGGTTCTGAGCTTCTGAATCTCGTTTGTTCATCTCATAGGCGCCCTTGCTTTGGGTGTAGCTATTCTCAAGGTCGTTTAGCTGGTTAGCATAGTTATTTTCAACATTACCACGCCAAATGTCCCGTTGGCGATCCAATCTGCCCAAGCCTTCAGATGTTATTCTAAAAAAATAAAACTATTGACATTTAATAAAACTTATGCTATAATTTAAACATAATTAGTTAATAAAATAAAAACAAAAAGGAAAATAGATGTCAAAAATTGTTGTCGCCCTTGGTGGAAACGCATTACAAAAAAATGGTGAACTAACTGCTCAAATTCAAGAAGAAGTCGCAAAAGAAACTGTTCAAAAATTAATCCCACTTATCAAAGACGGTCATGAGCTTGTGATTGTTCATGGAAATGGACCGCAAGTCGGAAATCTCGTTCTTCATGAAGAAGCTGGAAATTCCCCTTCAACACCTGCAATGCCACTTCACGTAAGCGTTGGAATGACTCAAGGAATGATTGGATACTGGATTCAAAAAGCACTACAAGAAGAGCTTTCGAAAAACAAAATTTCGAAAAATGCTACAACTATAATTACACAAGTTGAAGTTTCAAAAGAAGATCCAGCTTTTCAGAATCCAACAAAACCAATTGGCCCATTTTATTCAGAAGATGAAGCACAAAAAGTTGCCGAAGAAAAAGGCTATACAGTTAAGGAAGATTCTGGGCGTGGGTGGCGCAGGGTTGTTCCTTCACCAAAACCGATTCATATTCTCGAAGCCGAAGCGATTATTAATTTAATGAAAACTGGAGCAATTGTTATTGCGGCTGGCGGTGGTGGGATTCCTGTTGTAAAATCTGGCGAAAATTCTTTCGAAGGAATCGACGCAGTTATTGATAAAGATTTCGCAGCAGAATTGTTAGCTGAAAAAATCAACGCCGACACACTTCTAATTTTAACAGGTGTTGATAATGCGATGATTAATTTTGGTAAAGAAAATCAACAGGCGCTTGGTGTAATTTCGGTTGAAGAAGCTCAGAAATATATCAATGATGAACAATTTGGCGCAGGCTCAATGCTTCCAAAAGTTCAAGCTTCGCTCAAATTTGCACAAACCGGCAAAAAAGCAATTATCACAAGCCTTGAAAATGCCCAAGATGCAATTTCGAAAAATCTCGGAACGATAATTATAAAATAACCAAAATTAGCCTTTCGAAAGATTGGCTAATTTATTTTTTGCGTATAAAAATAAGCATTCAATTGAGTGCTTATTTTTATATTTAAGTTTAAATTGTTCGAACACGAATAGTATCTGTTCCACCAACCAATCCAGGTTGACGACCAGAAACAATAACAACCGTTACTTTTTCTTTAGCGCCAAAAGTTTGATTAGCTTTTAATTCTTTCGCAAGTTCAAGACCAGCAAATTCACCATCTGGGCGTACAAAACTTCGAGTTGCATAATTCAAGCCAAGTTGTTGAGCAACGCGATTTGAACTTGTTACAGCATAAATTGGAAGAGCTGGACGATTTGCAGCCGCAGTTGCAGCAGTTTGACCAGATTTTGTTTCAACAATCAATGCGTCGGCATTAATTTGTTCAGCAAGTTCAACTGCAGCGAGTGAAATTGCATTTAGTGCTTCATCGTTTCCGCGTTCAACAATATCATCAATAGGAGAAACAGCAGCATGCTCTTGTGTGTACATAATTACATCGCGCATTGCTTTTACAGTTTCTTCTGGATATTTACCGGTCGCAGATTCATCTGAAAGCATTACCACATCAGCGCCCTGAATCACTGCATTAGCAACGTCTGAAACTTCTGCTCGTGAAGGCTGTGGGTTATCAACCATTGAACCCATTGTTTGAGTTGCAACAATAGAAATTTTACCATGTTTTCGACAAAGAGCTACAGCTTTTCGTTGAATAATTGGCACAACTTCTGGCGCAACTTCGTAAGCCATATCACCGCGAGCAATCATCACACCATCAGCGGCAAGAACGATTTTTTCAAGTTCTTCATCAGAGACAGCTTTTTTAGTCTCAATTTTCGCAATAACTTGTGCTTCGCTATTATGGCTTACAAGAAGTTGGCGAACGTTTTCAATATCTTCAGCGGTTTGCACAAAGCTCATTGCAACATAGTCAATATCTTGGGTTGCGCCAAATTCAAGGTCACGCATATCTTTTTCAGTAATAACATCGCCACCAAAATCTGTATCTGGCAAGTTCAAACCTTTTCGACTCATCAAAGTTCCCTTATTCAAAACACGTAATTTAATTGCTGTATTTGAAGGAATTTCAATAACCTCCGTTCGAACTTTTCCGTCAAAAATATAAACAGGCTCACCAACTTTAACTTTTTCTGCCAAGTTGTATTGAACTGGAAGATTTGCTGAACCATCATGTCGTTCAATTGCATAATCAAGAACCAATTCATCACCTTCAACAACATCAAATCGATTATCGACGATGTCCCCAAGACGAATTTTTGGACCTTGTAAGTCTTGCAAAACTGCAATTTCACGACCAAGCTTTTCACTAATTTCGCGAACTGCTTTAATTTTTGCAGCATGCTCATCATATGAACCATGTGAAAAGTTCAATCGCGCACCATTAATTCCTGCGTTAATAAGTTTTTCGATCATTTCAGGGCTGTCGCTTGCTGGGCCGATCGTAGCCAAAATCTTTGTTCGTTTGTAAATATTTTTTTCCATACTCTTCCATTATAACACTTTTATTTTTATTTAAAAAGGGGTTGATTTATTTTTTAAAGTTTGATATAATGATAAAGAGTTGTTGCTTTATCACCCCAAAGCTCAGCTCAATGGTCTTATCGTCTAACGGTTAGGACACCAGGTTTTCATCCTGGCAATCCGGGTTCGATTCCCGGTAAGATCACCAAAAGAAATTATTATAAATCGCTTTTTGAAAGATTAGCGATTTTATTTTTATTTAAAATAAGCCGTTCTTTCAAACAACTTTAGCTATATGTACCTATCTATAGTTCAAAATTATATTCTTTAAAAATATCTTTTTGAATGCTTGTCTGTAAAATAAGGGTGTAATATTTTCGAAAAGTTTTTCATTCAATCAAAAAATTCCATTATAATACAGTGGAAAATTAAAATAGCTAAATCAACCATTATTTTCAAGCCAATTTATAAACAAGCTTTAATAATATTTTCTGAATATTTTTCTATTTTACTACTTCCATAAAAGCTCTTTCTTTTTTAAATACATTATATATTTTTAAAATATTAATTATACTAATACCCCCCCCCCCAAAAAAAAATAAAAACACGAGTCAGTTTATATACCTAACTCGTGTTCTTAATTTGGCTGGGATGGAGGGATTCGAACCCCCGAATGCCAGGACCAGAACCCTGCCAACCAATAAGAGTATTTGGGTGTATAGACTTTATCAGCAGTGATAAAAGTCCATATTTTCATTTACTTAACGCTTTCTGCGTCTTATGTTCCTATAATATCACACCCGAGCTAAAAAGTCAATACCTAAACATAAGTTTTTTCTGAAAAAGGTATTTTAAAGTAGTAAATCTCTTCGTTGAAAATTCTTCGATAAGAATTACCAAGTTTATTTTGAAGGTGATGAAGGTAAATTTGAGTCGTTCGAATATCTGCGTGTCGTAATAGCTGCTGAATTTCATAAATATCTGCACCCCGTTCGGCTAAATTAGTCGCGAAAGAATGTCGAAGTTGGTGCGGGTGAAAATTCTTAAATCCGCATCGTTCAAATTGCCGTTTTAAGCGCTTTCGGATCGCCTTTACAGTCAAAGGTTGTCCAGAAGCGCTCGCAGGGCTTCTCCATAAGAAATCGTGGTCGAAAAGTCCATTTTTAGCAATATAATTCTCAAGTTTTAAGCTGGTTCTGAACGAAAAATAAACATAGCCAAACTTTCGCCCTTTACCAATTATCGCAATTCTCCCCTTTTCAAAATCAATATCGCCAACCTTAATATTTCGAAATTCTGAAATCCGTAGACCACTTTCGAACAACAAAGCAATTGAAAGTTTCTCGAACTCTGGTGAACTTTTCAAAACATATTTAATTTCATTCTCACGATAAAAGATATAATCTGGTGTTTTGTTTACTGATTTAATTTTCTGAATCATAATCGGTCTGATTTTTGGTCTTCTCTCATAATACTCCACTGCCCACCTCAAAAAGCACCGCAAAGTTTTTAGTCGTGTGTTTATTGTTTCCACGCCATAAGTCCTACCTGTCAAATTGCCCGAGAGCATCCCATTTTTCCACTCAATAAAAGTCTCCAAATCAAGTTCAAAGATATCATCAATCATCGTCTGCTTTACAAATATCCGCAAAATAAACTTCTTCGTTCCAATTGTTTGCTCTGTTAAGTTTGTGATATTCTCGCACCAATTTAAATATGTTTCAATTTGTTCATTAATCATTTCATCTCCTCTCGCTCTATATAAAATTAAAAAGAATTAAACAGAAATTCTATATAGAACTAAACTTCGTTAAAATTTGCTAAAAATTTCCCCTCCATTTCAGAATCTTCTATTGATAAAAATTGCGTTCAATGTTTTAATATTTTACAAATTTACATTTTATTTCCTTATATTTTACAGATATTAGAAAATATTATATAATAATTTAGCTAAAACGCAACAAACAACACTTCCACAAAGTGTTTTTATAGTTTTGTCAAATTGTTGTAAATTAACTTAAATTAAAATTATGTTTCATTGCTTGAAATTTAGCGTAGCTAGAATTATTAAAGCTTTTCGAGGTTATTTCATCGCATTCATTTTGTTTTTTCCGCTCTCGCTTTTCAGCTAATTTTGAAATTTGTCTATTTAGAAATTCTCGCATTATTTTTAAAGTTTTTTCAAGGTTTTTCTTACTCCAAATTTTCGCAAAATAACCCTTTTTATCTTTAATTTTACCCGCAAAAGACGCATTTTTCATCATTTTCACGCTCGCCTCGAACTCTTTGCTAAAATTCTTCTGGCGATTTCGAAACATCGGCAAAAAACTATTGCCATCTATAAATTTAGTTGCATCGCCAAGAGCTTCACGCATTTTTGAATTTCGCAAATCATCGCGAATAATTGTTATTTTTTTCATATTTACTCCATCTATTGTTATTTTAGAGTAAAATTCGAAGTATTTATTTTCAAAGAAAAATCACTCCAATATCGTCGTTTTACCGCGACGTGGAGTGATTTTAGTGATATTTGCACTAATCACTTTTAATTATATATTATATTTTCTCAAAAGTCAAACTTTTCATTAAAAAAATGCTAAGCAATAAAAAAATAAAAACCGCTTCAACAGCGGTTTTTTAGAAAACATTAAATTAGTAAACTTTTATTTCTTTAGCTTTTATTAATTACAACTAAGCCAACTCTCCTGTCGCAATCACTGAAGCAGTAACATCAAGCTCCTGATTGATTCTTGCTATAGATACCATCTTAAACTCTACATAAGTTGTAGTTGCCACTGTATTAAACACGGTCAGCGGAATTATCCCCGTGTTCAAGATCTGAACCGCCACAGCTGGTGGATTTTTAAATGCTTTAGGAAACTCAATTCTAGTCTTTTCATTCCTTTGGCGGAAGAAGTTAGAATTCCAATATTCCTGATCAAACCACTGCGTGTGAACTTGTTGTGTTTTATATTGAGTAGCTAAATTTCCAGATTGAATAATCTGAACGTTAGATTGTTTGAGTTTATTTGGTTCAATAGAACTATCATCAATATTTTTTCCACTTGCTAAGCCGTTTGCAAAATCAGCCACCGCTTTATTATTAGCCACCATTTCATCAAGTTCTTGTGCCGTTAGTGGAGATAGTGGCACAAAATCCTTATTTGGATGCGGTAAAGTTAATTTAGCCATTATTTTTTAGCCCCTAACTTGAAAATTGGCTTTAGTCCCGCAAAAGCTGTAGCGATTGCGCCACTAATCGCCAAAATCTCTTTCGTGGCGTTTGGAATTAAAATTACACAAATTGTTGCAATTAGCATATTTGTCAAAATCCCAAGGTCAGCGATAAAATAGACTGTTGTTTTAGCTTTTTCGCTAATTCGTGGCTCATAATCCGTATTTGCGATGTTCTCAACTGTATTTTTCTGTAAATCTTCCAACATTTTTAACTCTCCTTCTGTTAATGGTCTTGCATTAATTTGAATTAACTGCTTTTTCTCTGCTTTTTTAGAATTTTCAGCATTTCCGCTATTTTCTAAATTGTGCGACATATCTTTTTTCTCCTCTTCTTGGACTGTTAACCCTTGGTTTTCAGCTGGTTTTTCTTCTGGTTTAGGCTTATCTTCGACCATTTTGCTGACATCAGCAATATGGTTTTCCGCAGGGTTTTCCACAACTGGCTCAGCTGGTTTTGGTTCTTCAACCGGCTGTGGAGCTGGGCGATATTCGGTAATCGTTCCTTTATCACCAGCTGACACTTCTGATACTGGTGTCAATTCCATCCAAACATCAATACCATCACGTTTTACTCGCGCAAACCACATTCCGTCATTTTGAACCACTTCCTGAGCGACAAAAGCACCTTGAATTTTAACCAAATCACCTGCGTTAATTTCACCATCGATTTTATAACCATCGCTATCAACCTTGACTGCCCAGTTAGCTGGAATACCATTTTCTGCCCAAGTGAAACCTCTTGGACAAAGAGCATCGATTTTTAGCTCTCTTCGATCTTCATGAATATTAACTTCCGCCACTCGCATTGATTTATCAATCTTAAAGTGCGAACCAATATTGATTACATCATCAATAACTTCTGGTTGTGGTTGTGGTGCTGGTGCATTTTGTGGTTTGCCAGTATAGCGGAAGATTGTCAAATCTTGAACACCGTTAATGCCTGCCAACCAGTCGTGATTGTCAGTATGAATTCCATTATATCCATATGAACAATGAATAATATTATCGCTATCAAGGTAAATTCCAGTGTGTCCGCCTGCTCCACTAGTTTGTCCTTGCTTGCCCCAAATAAAGATATCACCCCTTTGTGTCGGAATATAACCATTTGCATCCGCCTCAATTCTCTGAAAACCAAACTTTGGCAGGTCTACAAACATTGTTTCAGTATTTCCGATTCGGAAACCTTGTGATAAAATTCCAGCATAAATCAATGCGTGATAAACGGCAGAACTACAGTCATAAGAATTAGGGCCATTTCTATAGTCCATCGAATAGCTAACTCTGCTCTGTCTTTGTTGAAACCAATCAATTACTTTGTCCATTGTTTTCCTTTCTTTTAATTCTTGCCTTGATTAAATCTTTCTCATATTCTTCTCGCCAAGCCTCAATCAAACTGTCCACATAGCCATTACCTCCTAACGCCTTATACTCTTCGAACGCTCGCTCGATTTCATCAACTTTTTCAGGCTGAACATTAATCATTAACAAAATTTCGTTACGCTTGCCGTTCTTGGCGTTATTCTTCCCAATATCTCGAACTTCGTGAATTTCTCTGCGAACAGAATCAAAATTTTCATTTACCCCTTCGAACTCTCCTTTGAGCATTTCTTTCAATCCATTTTTAGCGTGGCGAAAAAGTGTTAAAACTCCGCCAATTAACCCAACCAGAAATGCAATAAAAGTCCCAATTTCACCAACTGTTATTTGCATATTAGTTTTTAGCTTCTCCTTTAAATTGTAATTTTCTATCTATTCATATTTTAAAAATAAATAGTCGAGTGATAAAACCACATTACCAATTATTCTTAATGAAGTTCATCCTAATTTTTACATCCACCTTCTGCGAGGAAATCGTTTGATTATTTCGGCTTCCTTCTCCGTCTGTAAATTCCATATATTCAGCCGTAACAATAATGTCATCATCACGCCTAATTATCTCAAAATATATTACATTCCTCGTTAATCCATTAGAGCTAATTTTATACTCGTTTCTTGATCCCCATTGTCCATTAAAACAATAGTGATCAATAATCAAACCTTTGCGGTTTCTACCAGGAAAAACCCTTTTGGTCTTATATCCGTTCTTAAAATCTCCAGCTGGCAAGCTAAAATCCAAAACAACACTTTCACTATCAAGTGACATCTGCCAGAAATCAGAATTTTTAACAAAACTATTAACTTTCATCTATTGCATCTCCAAAAATAGCATAATAGCCTTTTCCATCACCTCTTCCAGATATATGAACTTCGTTATTATTAATGCTGTTAACAGGGCTACTTGGTCTCAAGCATTTTTCTAAGTCAAGAATAGATGAATTATTTTTCCTAAAAATAACTGTTTCTTCCCAAAAATAAACCATTGGCAAATAGCCTAAATTATGCCTAACAACTATATCACCTCTAAATGTTCCAAAGTTTAAAATCTTCAAGCTTCTATTTCTTGAATCATTTAATATTCTTCGTTTCAATGGTGTCACTTCGCCAGCATA
This sequence comes from uncultured bacterium, assembly GCA_963527165.1. Taxonomy (GTDB): domain Bacteria; phylum Patescibacteriota; class Saccharimonadia; order Saccharimonadales; family Saccharimonadaceae; genus Nanogingivalis. The sequence continues at coordinate 37,607 of CAURQO010000001.1, read as the reverse complement.
ATCAGGTGGAGCGATACCAATTAAACGCACATAGACTCTTCGCGGTGGATCAACTCCTCGAATAGCAAACCGAATAGTTTTTTCTAATGCGCCCACAAGAAAGTTTTCATCTCCACTTGTCCAAAAACGGAAATCTCGAGCATCCGAAAAATCACTATTTAAACTATACTCCCCCATAATCAATGGCACAAACGGCAGGTTATATGCAATATCAAAAGTTTTAATATTACTCATAAAGCTACCGTTATATTCAAAAACTATAACAGGTTTAATAAATTCACTTCGATCAATAAATTTATTAGGTTTCATTCTCTAAAATCTCAATCACATCTTCACCAGCCACGCTAACCCACTCACCCACAGCCCCAGTTTTAGGATGCCTTCCAATCAAAATTCGTCGAGTGCCATTTTCTTCCGAATAAACAAAGCCGTCCTTATTAATTTTAGTCAAAATCACTCCATTTTTCGACACGATCAGCTCACCCGTAGTCTGGTTTAGTTTTATATTTCCACCCAGCGAATTTACCACTCTGTCGCCCTGAAATTCAATATTTTTTTCAATCGCCATTACGCCAATAAATCCTTTCCGTCCAAAATAGACTTATCTAAAATAAATGATTTCGAAACAATATGTGGCTTTCCAGTTATAGTTGTTTCATAACCGCTATTGCTTAGGCTCATCTTAATACCTGTCACCAAATAGTCACCTTTATCTTTGTAATTTACACTAATAACATCTCCCAATTGTAAAGCTGGATTACCTTTAACTTTCATTGAAATTGTTGGTGAAAAACTAGCATATTTCTTTAAAATATCTGTCGCAAATAAATCACAATTTCGGTAATTGCCAAAATATGGATTGTCGGTAATTTCGATCGCTTTTTTACCGTAGCGTTCCATACTCTCACGATCAAAAGCCTCATATTTAATGGTGTCTACGACTTTCGCACTCTCGCCCCATAGCTCAATTTTCGAGATCTTCGAAGGGCTTGTTCCTTGGTTATTAACTGTCAATTTGTAGGCATCAGCAAAAAGCTCACCTTTCAATTGAATGCCTGAATTATCAATTTTCTCGCCTTTTTTAAAATCAATCCAACTTTCACCAGTTTTTTGGCCAACCGAGATAGGACGAACGCTCCATGCAGGGTCATCAAGCGTTAGCCATATCGATAAGCTAGCTCTAGGCTGAATAACCCACTCATTTTTACCTTCCGCACTGAAAATTGGTTGCAGTGGTTGAACTTCTCGCACATCACTTTTAATGCTAACATAATTAACCACATCATTAGCTTTTTCTGTTTCAATATCAATAATATTACTTGCGTTAAATGTCATTACTGGCGTTTTATCCAAATTGCCACTGCGATTCTCAAAACGAATTATCCCTTGTTCATCAAGCCACAATAAACCGTTCTCAGCCTGAACCAAATTCTTTAATATCGTGCTAACATTGTCATCATTTTTAAAATAAACAAATGGAATTATATTTTGTCCCCTACTTATACGGTATTGGTTTTCATCCATTCCATATTGTTTAAATATTTCTTTCAAGAGCGCATCGGTTGAAACATCCCTCAACATAACAGTTCGATTAATTTTTGTTTCAGCAATATCACTCAAAAAATCTAACGCAGACCAAGTAATCGTTTTATCATTATTATAAGTCGGTATTTTTTCAGTGTTCCCAACGAAAACTGGAACCGTTCCTACATTTTTTGCGCCTAAATAAAGCCTCAAAGGTCGTTTTGGCAGAATATATTCAGCAATCGGGCTCTTTTTTGTTGTTTCGAAAAATGAGAAATAATCATCATAATTATTTAGCTTTATGTCCGCTATTCCAGACTGCACATTATATGGAAATTTAACTGAACGCTCCACGCTCATTTCCAATAAGCGATCAGAAATATCATCATACTGAAAAGCATCCCAAACTTGCGCTGGGTTTCCTTCTGGAGTAGCCAATAGATCAGTTTCGTTTAATTTAGATTTGCCAAGAATGAACCAATTAGTTGATTCATTCTTTTTGCGAGTAAAACTCATCTTTGCTCGCCAATCCAAAGCCACAATACTACCAGCAAACGCCTTATTAAACCTTTCACTAACAATCTGCATTTATTAAATCTCCGTAAAGCTCACTTCAGCTTGCTTAACCATTCCGTCAAAGCTTATCACTTCTCGCTTGCCAAGCTCCATATAGACTGGAACATTTACCACATTTTCCATTCCTTCAATCGTCAATCTCACTGGCTCTTGGTTTTGAATTTGTCGGTCATAAAAGCCTTTAATCTCATCAAATTCCTCCTTGGTTGGGTAGTTCCAAGTATGTCCCCAAGTTCGCTTTCTCGCACCAACAACATAAGTCGTTAGTGAGTTATCAAGCGTTTTAACTTTTTTAACATTATCCACTGTCGTTTCTGGTAGTGGCACTTCAACGATTGGCCATTCAACAGTTTTAGTAGAATCGCTCAATATTATCTTCATTACGCAAACCTCCTCTTATCGTTTAGCTCTAACTGCTCACGAATCAATTCAGCTACTTTTCGTTGTTCGGCAGGGCTGGTTGCAAAAGTTCCACTCACGTTAATCGTATAGTTATTTCCACCAGTTCCGCCAGTTTGACTATTAATTTTGTCAATCAGGCTCGCCATCTTGCTTTCAGGCACGATCCATTCATTCTCGCCACCATCACCAGCCCAAATCAAGCTTCCACCACCTTGAGGGCCAACAATACCACCAGTCTCAAAGCGTGGCACATTAAGCTTTTCTAATTTTCCGATATGCACCCCAGGGATAGCGTTAATGATACCAATAGCAATATTAATCATATCAATAAAGCCATTGATCATACCAACAGCAAAGCCCAATACGCCATTGATAGCCCATTTAACCGCACCGCTAATTGCACCGCCAATTGCGTCCCCAACACCTTTAAAGATGCCAACTATTCCATTCCAAACGCCAGCAAAAAAGCCAAACACACCTGAAAAGACATTTTTTATACCATTCCAAGCCGTAGTAAATACGCCAATAAAGAATCCAGCCACGACACCAAACACCGCTTTAATTCCATTCCAAATAGTCGTGTAATACCAAACTACACCATTCCAAATCGCCATAATCCCATTCCATGCCGATTGAAATATCGCACCAAAAAATTGTATCACCGGTGTAAATATCGCAACAATTCCGTTCCAAACTAAACCGAAAAAGGCTGTTACCCCATTCCAAATCGCGACTATTCCGTTCCATGCCGACTGGAAGAACCCAATAATCTGATCTTTAAAAGTAAAGAACAAACCAACTAGCAAGGATATAGGCCAAAAAATAACCGCAAGAATAGTTAAGCCCCATTGTTTAAAGAATTCCACAATCCCGTTAAACAAGCTAGTTATGCCGTTCCATATTCCAACGAAAAAGTCACCAATTCCCTTGAAGAATGCGCCAATATTCGCACCAACTTCACCAAGCCAGTTACCAATATTTTTAAATACTTCACCTATAAAATTACAGAAGTCTTGCCAAATCTTCTTTCCCATTTCCGTCTGAGTAAAGAAATATACCAGACCAGCTACTAGAGCAGCGATAGCCATTACTATCAAAACAATAGGGTTAGCCGCCATTACGAAATTAAGCAGAGCTTGAGCTGCAGCTGCTATCTTCATAACTACACCTAATGTTGTTAGTGCGGCAGTTAGAGTTCCTACTACAACAACTAAAGATTTAATAATATCACCACCAGGCATATCTTTAAACGCATCATCAAAAGCTTTAAAAGCCACTTTAGCAATACTCTCAAATGCCTTTTTAGCCACAGGCACTAAATTTCCCAGCCAAATCTTGACCGACTCAACTAAATTATTGAAAGTTGTTTCCAAATCACCACCACCAGCTAGCGCAGTAATAAAGTTCTCCCAAGCTCCCTTCATCGAATTAAAAGAGCCTTCAATTGTTGAGCTAGCTTCTTTTGCAGTCGTTCCAGTAATGCCGAGCCTATCTTGAGTAACGCTAATCGCTTCAATAATCTTATCAAATGAAACTTCATTGATATTCTTAGCCGTTGCTTTAAAACTCTTACCCATTACACCAGATTCATTAACCAAACGAGCCATTTCGCTAGCAGTTCCGCCATAGCCGAGCTTTAAGTTATCAAGCATCGTGTAATTCTGTTTTGCGAATCCTTGATAGGCATATTGAATTAACTCCATCGATGTTCCCATCTTGTTTGCGTTATCACTCATCGCCACCACGGCTTTGTCTGCATATTTAGCTGCTTTTTCCGTGTTACCACCCAAGCCTTGAAGAAGACTTGCCGAAAAACTAGTCACGGTTTCCATATATTTATTCGCACTCATTCCAGCGGTCTTATAGGCTTGGTTAGCATAATTCATCACTGTGTTTGAAGAACTCTTAAAAAGCGTTTCCACACCACCAGTTAGCTGTTCATAGCTTGAGTATGCCCCAACTGCAGCAGCACCAAGGGCACCAACAGCAGCACTAGCTACTGCCGCACCTTTAATCGCAAAATCGCCTATCGAAGACCAACTGTCACGATAAGCGATTTTCTGCTCCTCGGCTTTCTTTTTGACTTCCTTCTCAGACTTGGTCAGTTTTTCGTCTAAATCTTTAGTATCAGCAGTAAAATCATAGTTAATTGTTCCAACTGTAGTCATCAGCTACACCTCCATTTTTGCTCGTTTGCGCCAATCTTCAGTTCCGGTGTTAAAAGATTTCTGAGCCTCAAACCCATTTTTAGCCATAGAAGACGTCTGCGCCACAAAAGTTCCTCTCGTATTCTCACAAAGCTGAGAATAATACACTTTTTCTGCCCCCTCGATCAGTGCAAACATCATCTCGAGGCTAATTTTGTCATTTAAAACATCTCGCACCGCTTCCCATCCAAAATAAATTCCAAATTTAGCTATTAAATATATCTCTGGCGTTATTTTAGGCTTAGAAGAATTTTGGCGTCGTTTTATGCGTTCTTGATATCGAGTTTTAATCTCTTTCTTCTCTTCATCTGTTAATAGATCTAAAACATTTGTCATTCACTTATTCCTCACCAAATAGCCGCTTGGTCAATAATTTAATTCCATCTTCACCATATTTAGACACAAATTCTTTACCACCAAGATTTTCTGGTGTTCCATCACTTACTAATTTTGCAGAGTGATTTATCAAGCGTTCCGTCAAATTATCTATTTCAGTTAATATTTCTTCAACTTTCGTTTCATCAAGGTTTTCTTCGCCCTGTTTTTGTATCTTAACCATCTCATTTTGTAAACGAACAATTTTTGACATAATTTGGCTTTTTTCAAGCTCATGTCCAGCCATTGGCTTCGTAAAAGTAAAGACTTTGCCCTCAATTTCAAAGTCACGTTTTTTTACACCTAAATCTTCAATTGTAATACTAATCGCTGTCATATAATCCTCCATTCAGCATTTTAATCTTATGAAATTATATTAATTCTAAATAGTCGAGCTAATACAGTTGATTTTAGACATTAAAAGATATAAAATCTAAATATAAGAAAGGTATTTATATTATGAATTTTATAGATAAATTAAGAATTAAAAATCTAAATATGCGCCAGTATGTTTTAGGTAGCTACGATGGCGACTTCGAAGGAATAGAAGAAATAGTCGCTAAAGCTCGCCTCAAAATTACTTATAATGGTGGCGTAGAGCTTCAATTTTCATATGGTTCAGCTTTTAAATATGAAACTGTGCAAACTTTTTCTTGGGAAGAGATTAAAGGCTTCGATTATCGCCAAATTAAAGATTCTGCGGGCAAAAAGACTAAATATATTTTCGAAAATATGCTTTACACCACAAAAGGAACCCTAGTATTAAGAGGTGAATACACCAAAGGTGGCAAAATGGGTTCGAATGCTTACACTTATGACGGTTTACTAATGGCTGCTACCAGCGCTAAGAATCGAATCAATGCGTGCATAAAGCTTTATAATAAATACAAATAAATATTTCACACCTAAAAAGAACAGACCAATGAAGGTCTGTTTTAATTTTATTCGCAAGCAATTTTTACTCCAAACTCTCTTGCATATATCTATATACTATCCTAATTACCTCTTGCACGTCATCATTAGCATTTTTATATTGAATATTTTCATATGCTATTTCTCCGTATCTTCTAATAGCTTCACTAATAAGAGCGTGGACGAAAGATTGAGTCGCCCCGTCAACTTTATTAAAATCTAATGTAATTTTTTCACCTTTAGCCAATGTCGGTAAAATTTTTTCTTCTCGTATTTTTTTAGCTAACTCTTTATTCTCGGCAAAACTGCCAACTTCTTTATACATAACAATCATAGAAATTTAGGTTCCTTATATTTAGTTCTTTTACGATCTCGAATAGCGTTATCATACACTGTACTTATAAGTTTTAAAATAGCTTGAAACTCAGGTGTATTATTAAGGGACATGTCTATAGCAACTAAAGTGCCTTTAAAATCTCCCTCTATGAGAGTGCTTCTATGCGGATCATCAAATGGATCTGTTTTTAATTTAAGTACATTATTTCTCTTATCTCCTTTTAGAAGAGTATATTCAGCCTTACCAGAAAATATAGTAAAATAACTCCTCGTAATTCGTGCTATAGATTTAGTAAAGAATAACCCAGCACCAGCATTATCTACCGTTCCACCCTCTTTATGCGTAGTTCCAGTAATTCCCGGAGTAAGACTAAGCTTGATAGCTGAAATATCATCTTTAGGGCGCCAATATTTGTTCATGCTTTTCCATATACCGATTCCTGTATCGCATATGCCTATGCTAATCTTATTTTTTTTAGGATAGTAATTAGCCGCAACCACTGCTCCATCATTAGATTGAGAATGCTCAAGAACATTCCTGACGAGCTCTCCTATTATATACTTAATAATTCTACTTTCTTTCTCAGGTAAGTGTAGCAATGGCACCATTTCAGCAATAAATTTAGACTGATCATCAGCAGTTTTTATAACCTGCAAAGGTATATATCTACCTGATGATTCTTTCTTATCATACTTAAAAGGTGATTCTGTTTTTAAAAAATTAAAAAGCCCCATAGAATCAAGGTGTTTACCATTATCCGGTAGTGGTAGTTCAATAGAACTATTCTCCTTTCCAGTTTGTATAGCCAAGGCGGCCGTAAAAGCCAATATGGCTGGATGTGCAGTTATCCATTGCTTATGAGTCTCCACCTCTAACAAATCAGGATTAGAAAAATCAATAGATTTAACAAACCTTGAAAAATTCCTCAAATGATCTTGATTAGATAAAAATATTTTCATATCTAAATTATACCCGTAGGTCGTATTTTTGTCAATATACGATCTACGGGTATTTATATACAATCCTTCACCCCTACAAATGGTCTATGATTCCTACCCAGTTACTGCTTTTGTCGCCTGTGTTGCAACATCATAAATCGACTTTTTTGTTAGGTCGCCAGTTCCAAGTCGCACATAGCCCTTGTCAGTTGGTTGTGCATTCAATGTAATTTCTACACTCGGATCATCGCTTGTTGTCTGAGATAGCTCAAAATCCACATTAACTGTTGCTTTAAAGAAATGCACATCATTTTCATCAGTTTCAGCGCCTTTTTGATGCATATTTACTGGCATTTCAGCCACTTTTACATTTTTACCGCCAAAGGTTACCGCGCCACCACCAGCAGTGCTTCTTGTATAATATTCAGGGAATATTTTACCCAAGAAATCCAAACTTGGAACATAAAGCGTAAAAGTTGCCTCCGCAGTGTCCACTACATTAGTTCGGCGTTTCGAAGTTCCCGCTTGAGTGTCTTTTTCAACTGTTTTAAGAGCGATTTTAGTTTTAATATCGCCCAAAAGTTCAGCAGGAATTAGAACATCACCCAGAGCAAGTTCCCAAAGTCCAGCATTTAATGTTTTTTCATATGTCGTTGCCATTTTTTGACTCCTTTATTGTTAATAAATTATCTCTCCACTTATTGAATAAACCACTCTTCCTTGGCTATTCTCTCCTACATTCGAAATCGTAGAGGGTGGCATAATCGCCACATTCCGAACTTTTTCACAAATTCCATCCACGGCTGGTAATTCATTAATTGCGTAGTTTTCTCGTAAAAATTCAGCAACAGATTCAAGCTTTTTCAAGCCTTCGACATCATTTCCACCAATACTGAAAATCTCATAATGCTGAACTCTTCGTTTGCCACGCTCTCCACTCACTGATATGTTCGAGATATACAAGCCAGTTTTACCAAGGCCAAGCTTCTGCCAGAAAAGGTTTTTATCAATCTTACCAAATCCGTTATTTTCAAGGAGTTTTAGCAAATTTAGCGTAATCATTTATCTCCTTTCATAATTATAAAGCCTTCTTTCTTAGTCTGATTGCCAGCTCGTTCCAAATAGTTTATCGTTGCTGGATTTTTGCGGTTTTCAAAGTGCCGTCGCCGAGCATAAGGTATTCGACTATCACCAAATACCACAGAAACCCCATTTGGTATTTTTTCCACTCGACCATTCATTTTTAGATCACCAGATAGAACAGGAGCGAGTATTCGAGCTCGACCAAGCGTTTTTTCCGCCTTAGCCTCAAGCTCTTTTTGCATATTCAATCGCTGAACTTGCAAATAAGCTTTCATTTTGCTGTTAAAAGTCACCTTAACTTTCGCCATAGCTCGCCCTTTCTAGGGTTAATTTTAAATGTTCCACTTCGTTAGTATCAAAATTCTTGCCTTCGTGCATCGCAATAATAGTGTATGTTTTGTGATTTATTCGAATACCGTTACCTACGGCATCTACTGGAATATCTTCAGGTTTTACGAACAGTGTTGAATTTTCTGCAAACTCTTCACCATTCGTGCCTCGTCTCATTCCAGATTTTTCACGAAACACTCCTTTTCGGTTCGTCAGCTCTTCTTCAATCGTGTTACCGTAAACATTCCCGCGATTAACTCGTAAAAATGAATATTCCGTTTCAGAAAAAGTGTCGAATATCCTCATAAATAGTCTTTCCGTGCCGAATTCCACCGTTAGAAATTCTATACTTTGCAATCAAATCTACATTCTCTTCGCAGAATTGAGCGTAATAATTGGTATTTTCTTTAAAATCCACACTATAACCGTCCACGGCTTTTCTTGAAATACCCGCATCGTGGTTTCGTTCCAACTCACTGATATTAAACAATCGCGCATACAATACCTTCAGCCCCGATGTCCAATCAGTCGCAGAATCAAACCCACCATTCAACAGTCTATTCAAGCGTTCCGAAGTTAGCTCATTCAAAATTGTAAAGTTCTGTTCTTCATAAGAAGAGAGAGGGCGTCCGATTAACGCCACAATCTCATCTTTTGAAATCGGTTGTTTCATCTTAGCCCTCTCCTTTCAATTAAGCCGCATTTTTGATAACTACACCAGATTTAACTTTAGTCAAAGCACCACCAGCGTAAATTTCTTGTAGATACTCTTGTTTATTCTGGCTTAGTGAGAAGTTTGTGTAAGCTTCAATTGAATTATCACCAACTGTTTCATAAGCATCACCCACAAACATTACAGCCTGAACACCTTCTGGTGCGAACCAGCTTGGAGTAAAGATTTCTTTAACTTCCAAAGTTCCAGCAATATCACCACCAAGTGGGAACACCAATGCACCACTCTTAGTTTCAGAAAGTTTTAGATCAGCCTTTGCAGATTTACTCATTACAAGGTATACATCACCTTCTGCCACGATATTTGCAGCCGCTTTAACGATTGATTTATAAAGTGGCTCGCCTGTTGTTGGAGTATATTCAGTAGCAAAAACACTATTTTTAGCATCTTCTAGGATTGAAACAAAGCTATTAATTTTGTCATCTTCACCACTTCGACCATCGCCAATCACTACTGCTCGTTCAATTTCAGCAATAATTCGTTTTGGCAAAGTTTCAAGCACGAATTTCACCAAAGCGCCAGTATCACGGTTTTCTACAATATCTTCTTTGTTCAATTTTAGATAATCATAGATGAAACCAGCACGAATCACACGATCAGTAAATGTTAATGTTGTTTCTTTTTTAGTTGTGCCACGTTTATGTCCCTGTGCTCGATTACCAGCTGTTTCAGCATCGATTCGACGAACTGTTAGACCAGTTTTATTAAGAACATTCCAGATAGTTCCAGATTTCTCAATTCCATCACTAATTGCTGAAACCATTGCTCCTGGCAGTAGAGCCTCAACATTACTAATACCTTTTTGTGCTACATGATCAGCCCAAGCCTTCTTCACTTCGTTAGTGCCTGCACCAGCGAATTTCTCAAGAATTTTCGCATAGTCACTCATCGCCTCACGAGTTTCAAGGTAATTACTTGAAGACTTCACAGCTTGACTTGGTGCTGCTTTTGAAATAGCATCTTTTGCAATTTCTTTATCCATTTCTTCCTCTTTCTCTTCGTTATGATTATTATTTTCGGTTGAATTTTCAGCCTGCTCAACCTCAGGTTCATCGTCTGCTACAACCTCAGGATAAACTGTAGTCGTAGCCTCTTTTTTCAAAACTTCTGGAGTTTCTTTTTCTTGGCTCATTTCATCACCTTTCAGAGATTTTACGGCCAAAAGCCTCGCTTCTCTGTTAGCTCCGCGGAAAACCAAGCTCACCTCAATAATCTCAGCGTTACTAATCGTTTCGCTTTCAAAATTATAGTCAAAATCTGACATTGTAATCGAGAACGCATTTGAGAGATGTCCTTCTTCAAGAAGTAGCAGCATTTCTTGTGCTATTTCTCGTTTTGAGATACCTGCTTCAAAAATCAGCTCACCATTTTCATAGAAAGCACTACGTACTGAACCAATTGTGTCCCGAACATCACCGGAATGGTTTAGAATCAGTGGAATATCCACTAAATCATTCACTCCTTCTGTCGGAATCGCTCCAGCTCGGATCTCACCACCTTGCTTTAAAGGTAGGCGAAGGCTCGCAACGTCCACTTTCTCATAATGGCGGTCTTCGTTCACACTCGATGCCACAAACCTAATTTTTCGCTCCTCATTTTCTCCCACGGACTTCGAAATTTCAGTTTTCAGCTCCAGCGCTGTTTTCTTAACTTTTTCTGCCATATTTCCTCTTTAAATTTACTATTACAAATTAATATTACTAGCAAATAGTCGAGCTATACAAAATAATTAGATAATATTGACTTTTTAGTCAAAATGCGGTATAATGAAAATATTAAGAGGCATACTCTTGTGCTGGATAGCACTAGGGCGATGCCTCTTTTATTATTTCTTAATAATTTTATCACCAAGTATTACGTAAAATTCAAGATTTCTTATCGAGGTTTCGAATTGGGCTTTTTTAATAATCTTTTCCTCTGTCTCGAATAGCTCTTTCAAATCAAAGACAGCAATACCACCTTCTCCAGTTTGTTTAGCTACCTTAGAACTGGCTTTCTCGATAGCTCGCAAGGAACTCACGCTCTTAATATCAGCTTTTATTCCATTAATCATTAGGTCTGGTGTCTTCACCCCATTAGGCTTCTCGACGCGTCGTAAAGAATATACTTTTGCATCAAGGCTATGTGATAGAATTTTAGCAACCTCTTTTTCTCGTTTATTCAGGGGTTCATTTCTATCAAAACTAAAATCTTTCCAGCCTTTACCATAAACCTCATTAAATTTCTCGGCTGGTAATTCTTCAATCTCAACACTCCGCCAAGGTTCATTATTATTTTCTTCAATCCCAAACTTCTCCACACAAGAACAGTTAGGGTGCGCTCCCGCTGTGTCAATATCGGCGTAATCATTGACACGGATTTTCGATTTACCAATTAGAATTCCACCTTTTTTAACATAGCTTTCAGTTACATTAACTCGCCGGCCGTCCATTCCACGACAATATTTACATGGATTAGCGCTCACTACCACCCACTCTTTATAAATCTGCACGCCAGATTCATTTTGGATTTGCACGCCAGCCTCCACACCAGCCAAGCCGTGTGCTCGGTGTGTTTCAGTGCGAGCTATTCGCTGAATTCGCCATTCTTCGGTTTTTGTTATATCTCGCAAGCTACGAGCTAGCTCTTCTTTATTCCAGTCTTCTATTTCTGCTTGAGCAACTCTGTTAGTAATTGATCTCGCCGTATCTTCACTAAAACTCTTAGTAAAATCAGTTATCATTTTGTCATAATGTTTTTTCAGCTTGTCAGAAAGCTTAAATTCAGTCAGATCATCAGTCGATATGTTGTTTTGTTTTAATATCGAGGCAAAATCACTCCAAGCCACTACACCACGAGTTACCAGCACGCTCAGCAATATCACCTTTATTCTTTGCTTAAACTTCTCACGGTCTTTATCGCCAAGGTCAAAATCTTCAAAATCACTATCAATAGCTCGCTCAATCTGCTCATTAGTCATGTCACGAAAAACAGTTTCTAGTGCGTTTTGGTCTTTATCTTTTTGTTTTTCGTTTTTTGTTTTCGTATCAGCTTTTAAACAGTGATGATCTCCGCAATCATTGCAGATATGCACACTTTTTACGTTTAAATCTTCTGGCGATTCCTCAACTTCGCCACCGTCATCAACTTCAGGCTTGTCATTCTCAATTTTTGGTGGAGTTTCACCCATTTTAAGCGTTTTATAGCCATTCGAGAGCTCAAATGCATCAACTATGCTATCTAATGAATAGCCCATTTCTAAGCCAGTCTTAATCAAAGCTAATTCAGCCGTTTTACGCTCAGCTTCAATCTTCTCTTCTTCAGCAACACCAGGAATATCAAGGTCAAAAGTTATCGCAAAGCCCAATCCACCTGTAATTCGGTTTAATTGATGCGTAAATTCACTCCAAATCCGTGTCGCAAAAGGCCTGATCGTATATTTAATAAAAATCTGTTCATCTATTCGCACACTGGCATAAGTGTTGTTATCATTCACACCTCGAACGCTTGCAGGAACGCCATAAATACTGTCAATTTTCTTATTAGCTTGGTCAAATAAGCTTTTCAAATCAAGATTCTTATTACTCTCAGCAAATGGCACCCACTCAATCTGAGCATTAACTGGCTTACCTGTTACACTTTCGATTGGGCGATGAACATAAACCACATTATTATTACTGCCACTGCCACGATGTCGTGCTTGTAGATTATCAACGATATTATTATATTCTTCAACACTTCCAGCAGTAATAATAAACTGTCCAGCTGGCACAGCACCATTTTCAAAATAACCAGCTTGATAGCTTGCAATGTAATCGTCAATAGACGCCCATTTTCGAGCGGCATCAGTCGGGCTATAACCTCCGCTCAAATCATATGGATTAACCCCACTTCGAAGTTCAATAATTTCATAATCAAAATACTCATTAGAACCAACTCGATAGCGTTTCTCTTCACCAACATAATATTCAGAAACTCCCTCAAGAATAGTAAACCCTGCTATATTTTCAGGAGTAATTTTTTGTCCAGTTATCGGAGCGCCCTGTTCACCATAGCTCCAAACCAAAACATAAACCTTAGGAAAAACCAAGCTTAGGAGTGCTAAAGCCTCACGAAAAGTCGCACCACTCATCTGTTGATTCGGGTGATATATTTTATTCATCACCACCGAATCTTGAATAGTTTTACCGTTATTGTCTATTGCATACGGCCTAATTGTCATAAATTCATTTACAATTCGTGAAATAGACGGATATGAGTTATCGTATGATAGCCCTTTATAAAATGTATGCGCACCTAACATTGATTTTGGCCGATTAAAAGCGTAGTGCGAGGCGCTCTTCTTTTTCATATTACCGCCGACCAAACGGCTAAAAAAATCTCTAAACATATTTAAACTATAAATTCAAATAGTCGAGTAATGCTACACTATCTCACGCCAGCATAAACAATAGGCTTAGGTTTTGGCGGCGTATAATAACATAAAATGCACGCATCAGCCAAGTCAGGACTTCTATTTCCCCGCTTCTTGTAATCTCCCTTGCTTTCCACTGCTCGCTTGCCTTTTTTATCCATACTCCAAGTTCTAGTCGTTAATTCTTGCAACAAATCTGTATTATTTGGTAATTGTATTTCATCAATCACGCTTTGCAAATGAAACCACGCCTCGCTAATCCAGTTCGGATATTTGTCATCATTAACCGCTTTCTGCGCAAAGTTAATACCTTGAACATTGTAATTTTTAGCTAGCAACTGATCGGTTACACCACCGCCGACTCCCGTATCATCAATTTTAATTAATACTTCCTTATCTAATTGCGCGAACTGTTCTATCTTCTCTACAAGCTCATTAGTTCTGAGTTTTTCATAAACCTTAAAGTCAATTGTCTTTAGGCCTTTACGTTTCCATAACACAGAGCGGTCGTCACCAAGTCGTGCCACATCAACACCTATTTGAATTTCGCCGTCATCTTCTATCTCTCGATCCATAGCGTTTAACACTCTATCACGGCTCAAAATAGCGTTTTCAATCTGTGAAAGTGGCTCACCCAACCAAGTGTGAGCGAACTCTTGCGGGTTATTTTTCTTGTCATTTTCCATTTCAATTCGCATCACTTCTGGAAAAAGCCCGTTCTTTTCCAACACATCATAATTTACCTTAATTGCATAAGTATTATCTGGCCTTTTCATCACATACTCAACATAAACAGGGTCACGTTCTGTATCTCGGTTAAAGGTGAAAATAAGCCTCGAATTATCTTTACGCACAGTGTTTTTAAGCAGCGTAATAGAGCGTTTCGTAACCGTGCTAGCTTCTTCAACCCAAGCCTCATCAATATTTGGTATAGATTTCAAGCTCTCGACATTGTCGTGCAAGCCTTTAAAAATCCATTCGCTTTCAGTTCTTTTATGTTTTATAGAATCATTAGTAATTATAAATTCAGTTTCAAAGCCATATTCAAAAATAATCGCTTTAACTAAAGCGTGCGTTGAGTCTTTAATCGAGTTTTGAAATTCTCGGCAATTTAAGAATTTCAATCTCTTTTCTCTTGCTCTTAAAACTTGAGAAAGTGCAACATCGTGGCTTTTTCCGCTTGAACGACCACCATAGAAAACAAGGTTTCGCCATTTATTTTCTTCAAAAAGTGGCTTAAATTCAATCGGAACTTTAACTTTCTTTCGGATTATCTCCATTTACAAACTCCAATGTCGCGACAGTTAGCGTTTCGCCATTCGATACTATATCTTGCTTTTCGCTGAACTCCGTTGTAGTCTTCGCAATAAATTTAGCCGTATCTTGTGCTATCTTCTCATCTTCACTATCCAAGCTCTTATCTAACACTCTTTTAGCTTTACGAACGAGCTTATCTTTCGAAACGCCTTTTCCACCAATTTCCACCACAATATCTTCTAGCCATTCCAAATTCTTAACTGTAATATTCTTTGCGTATTTTTCAGAGAAACCAGCACGAATCGCACTTTGTAACGCATTCCCAAAAGTTGGAGAATCAGGCAAGTAATAATACATACCAAATTTAATCTGCTTTGGTGAAAAAATCCGCTCTTTACCTTTTTTTACTTTTTTAGTCGCCATAACCAATCTTTCTAAGCATATCTTGTTTTTCCTTTTCTGAATAATAATCAGTCGTAAGTCTTCTTGTCCAAGTTCCTTTCTCTGAAATAAAATTTATTTCTTGATTATCAGATTTTGGTTGTGGTATTTTAGTTCCCATAGCGTAGCTTACGCCATATTTTAACCCAGCATCTAGTAAACGTTTAACTGTTAAGTGCTTCTTACGCTTAGCTATTTCAGAAAATGGTTTGAAGTTTTTAGTGTAATAGCCTTTTGGAGCAAACCAGCGATGGAATACTATAATACCCATCCTACTTTTAACATAAATTGAATGCTTATCGTAAAAAACAACTATTGAGTCATCTTCTAATTTACGAATTAGTATTTTTGAGCTAAAATTAGGATTAGCCACCTTCAACCTTTCCGTGCCAAAAGAAAAAGCACCGTTATCTAAAAATGCTGATAACGATGCCCTAATACTTTTATTATATCATATTTTTAACAAAAGCACAATAGAAAACCACTCATAATGAGTGATTTATTCTACGGCTTTGATCCAGCCGTCTTTGAAAGGGCTTAGCTGAATATTATTTGGAAGGAACTTGTAGTGTTGTTCTACTCCCTTCATTCCATCAACTAAATAACTGAAATAACTAAACTCTGCTGTCCGATCTCCTGAATAAATCAGCACAACTGGCTTAGTTTTATCGTCTTCATGAAAAAATCCGTAGACTTTATCATAACGCATCAATAGTCCTATTTTCATAGCGGCCACCTCTTTTTTTCTTTTATTATACCAGAAAGTGCGAAATAAAAGAACCCAGTTATTCAGTAATTGTCTTTCTTACAGATTACCTATTATCTCCGCTACCACGAATCTTATCTCGCCGTTGTCGGCTAGCTAATTTTTCAATATTAGTTTTTGCAATATCTTCAAGTTTAATATCATTATAAAAGGCCAGAGCGGAAAGATACCATAAGACATCACCGAGTTCTTTTTTAAGTTTTTCGCGATCTTCTGGCGCAGTTTCGAAAACTCCATCTTTATCCCGAATCATTTTCTTGATTATCTCTAAAACTTCACCAGTTTCACCAGCCAAACCTAAGGCTTTTTCCATATATCCGTTATAGCGAGCAGATTTTGTAGTGGCGTTATGTGCAACATCTGTTTGAATTGCTTGATTTTGGTATTCGTTAAAATTCATTATCTCTCCTTATTTTATCTCTACTTCTTTACCTTTATAATAACATTTACCATCGATAAAATCTATATCGTTCCGCCAAAAATCGTTTGAGTAGGTTTGGCAGATTTTGATTTTTCGAAGTGTGTCGGCACTGTGTTGTGGCGGTTCATTTTGGATACCCCATATAATTAGAAAAATAAACCAACCTATTAAAAGCATAATCATTAAGGATAAAAATACTTTTGACCAATCTATATCTTTAAACATATTCTTTATACTTCCTCTCATTTTCTAATTCCTTTTTATAGCATTCCTCGCATACTGGATAACCGAAGCCGTATTCATTATGAATTGCTTTACTAGAATAACCTTTTCTATATTGAAATTCTTTCTTGCAATCTGCACAATTTATTATTTTCTCCATATCGTAGCAGACTAAAGGGCAATTCTCTGGTAATTCATAATCTTCGTATTTTTGTTCCTTGAAGTTCCATTTAGACGCTTTGTTCATATTTTATTCTCCTAATATGTCTAAATTCAATAAATCCTTATGTTCCAATACGAGGTCTTGTGATTTCTCACAAAGGAAATTAACTCTATTACTTATCTCCTCGAGCTTATCCGCTTGCTCCCACATTTCTGCTCTTGTTTCTGGAGGGTTCTTAAAATTGTTCCAATATGTGCGATTTTCAGTCACGATTTGTAGCGATAGCTCTGCAAGGATTGCCACTATTTCTAAAAGTTCCTTGTTAGTTGGTTCTTGCTTATTCATCTTTTTTCTCCTTAATTTTAGGCGGTTCTGGGAAGCTCATCCAATAAATAACTTTTTCCTCTGTGTTTTCAAAACCTAGGCCAAAATTAAAATCATCAGTCCAAATATCTGTATATACTTCTTTGCTTCGAAGTGTATAAACAAGAACTTCTTCACCTATTTCAGGTTGATTACCTTCCCACATAAAATCAAATCTATTTCCGTAACACTCTTTTTCTTCATTATTAAGAGGCCTCGTGGTAAGCTTATTCCATTCTGTATTTTTCATATCTACCTCAATTCGTTTACTATAAATTTTACAAACAACGCCACAATAGCTACAATCGCAATAATTCCGAGAACTACTGCAACTGGTATCCATAATGGTGCTAGAACCCACCACCAGCTCCAATCAATAACATGAGTTAATTTTAAAGCAATAAATAGAATTGTTAATGCTCCTAAAAAGCCTATACCGCCGTTAGTTGATATGTTTGTTGATTCATCTTCATTATTCATATTTTGTAAATCCTTTCTGTTTCCAGCCCTACAAGGGACGATTAAATATTTTTAATCCTCCCCTTAAAACATTTTAGAACATTCGGGGTTTAGCCCCTCGTAAGGCTGGAATCGAATTGTTAAGGTTAATATAATTTGAAATGTTCCCTAATCTCTTCTTCGACTTTTTTATCAATTGTCTTATAAAATTCTGTAGCCTCAAGTTTGCCTGTTGGTCTATAACCAATCATCATAAAGGCTTCTTCTTCTAAATCTCCCTCATAATATTCTCGAACTAATTTGATTAAGCCTTTTTCTCGAAGACTTTTCAAGGCTTTCAATATTTTATAGTTTGAAAGATTACATCTACCTTTTATGTGTCGCCTTGGAACAGGATCACCTTTGTTTATTACAAAGTCACAATATAATTCACAAAAAGCTTCTAAAACTTGTTGTTCTAAATCTGTTAGTTGTAATTCATTATTGCTCATAAGTCAAATATGTCTTCCATTCTTCTGGGTGTTTTGCAAAGCTTTCTTTGATGTCTTTTGGGGACTGGAAATATATATTTGGAGTCTTTGCTCTATAGTCTAGACCGTGACCTGGTTCTTCAAGAATAAAATCCCAGTAGCCAAAAAATTTAGTTTCATCTCCGTTATTCCAATCAGGTTTAAATCCTTTGGTGTCTTGCTTGATAATTTCTTTGGCTTTTAGATATTTAAGATACTTTTTAGTTTTTTCTACGGTTTTAAATAGTAATCCTAAATCTTTTATATTTTTAACTTCCAAAGCACTCCAGCCAGAATAGTAATCAATATTTATTTCTTTAAATTTTGATCTATAAATATCTATAGTGAAAAATATTTTAGGCTCTTTAATTTCTTCAAACCATTGATCAAAATTATTTATAAAATAGTTTCGCTTAAGACCAAAGCAAGTTTCATCTTGATCACCATCTAACAATATATGAGCTTCAAGATAATCATAATCACTTAGACCATCTTTACTCTTAAAAGTATTTCTCGTAAATACCGTTCCAGCTTTCGCAAAAGGTAAATCCTTAAGTAATTTATACCTCTTCATATTTCTCCTTTCTTTTTTTCTTTTTCCGCTGATTGTCTAAATATCTTTTTCGATCTTCTTCAATCTTTAAAGCTTTTTTAATTTCTTCAGGTGTTTTTTCAAAAGTTCGCGTTTTGTGTTCCGGAACTTCGAATTTCTTGTTGAATAGCTCAGCACAAGCTACACCTCGATATATCGCTTTCATTCAGCAGGGATCACCTTTACGGGAATTAAAGTTTGGCTATTTTTAAATTGAATTTCAATTTTCATATTCCTCCTTATTTGTTAATAAATATTTCGACTTGTTTAGCACCTTTTTTGAGCAGCCAATTTCGAGCGTAGGTTGCATCGTCTATGGTTTTATAGTTTTTGGTGCGTTCGATGCCTTTTTCATCTATCCATTTAACAGTAAAATCATTCATTTCTTCTATTTTTCTCCTTAAAACCATATTCCTGAAGTCGGGAAAATGGTTTTAATTTACTTTCGGCAATCAACCGTAGTGTTTAGCTTAGCTTTAGTGCTTTTGAGTTCAGCTTCTGAGCCGATAAATAGCCCTAGTAAAATACCAAACGCTATAGCTGTAGCAAATGCAATCGCGCGCCAAGCCGACATTTTAAATTTTAGATCTTGCATAATCAAATGCTGAATATCAGGTTGTTTCATAGTTATCCTTCCATTTTAGTTATTAAAATTCAACTTTCTTTGGTTTTGGCTCGCCGAGATAATCTGTGATAATTCGAATTGCTTGATCGTAACCAACGGCAAAATCCGCACAATAGCCAAGTTTTCGTAACTTTTCTAGCATTTCTGCTTGCTCTTGGTAGTGCTTATTTGCAACCATTTCACCATTCTTTTTATAAAGTTTTGCGCCTTCAGCTTTCAACTCAAGAAATAATCCGGCAAAAAATTCGAAATATTTATCGCCACTGAAGCTATCTCGAAAAACATCTTTTTCTGGCTTAGCAATGAACAAATCTGGCCAAGCTCGTGATTTCTGAAATTTCTTGTGTTTTGCTGCTTGGCCTGGTGTCATCTTCATGCCTGAACTAAAATCGGTTCGAAATAGCACATCAGGATAATTCTTGCGCAGGTAGTCGCAAACTTTAAGGTGCAAGAGTTCTTCTTTCTTGATCATCTTAACTCCTTAAAAAGGAATATCACTTAAATCAACTGGTTCATCGAAGTTGTCTGGTACTTCAGGCTCTTGAGTTTCAGATTTAGTTTCAGCTTGAGTTTTTGAAGTATCAGATTTTGGCTCGTAACCATAAATTCGGCGATTAATTGATTTTTTAATCTCTCCATTCTTTTTATAAGTTCGGTCTTCATCTTCGCTAACCTTAAACCAAGCAGTGCAGCCAACTGTTTTTTCGAGTAAAATTGCAAAATCTGCCAAGTTTTTAATCTGCTGGATTTTCTCACGAATCTTTTGTTTAACGCTTTCATCTTCCTGATTATGAACTAAAATTCTTCGCACGGTATCAATTGAGATTCGGCGAGTGTCGGGAGTGTGCAACCAAAGCCGCGCACGATCTTCGGCAGAATCATTTTCAACAAAGATTTCAGCATAGGGTTTATCGTCATGCTTATCAATCTTAGTTTTAGCAATCTTTACTTCGTGAATACCAAACTCGAAATAGCCGCTTTCTTTAGTTTCTTCTGGTGTAATTACGATATTTTTAAGTTCTTCCTGAGTCATAAAATCCTTTCTTAAAATAATAGTTTTTCCACTTCTTGCTCCACTAACGCGAGAGCAGATTGTTCAAAATAAATCGCTCGCTGGATCTCTTTTTCGAAATCCTTACGGTTAAGTTCGAAAATTAAGAGTTCGAGCTGTGGCGCAAGAGCGAAAGAGTCTGAATACATTGCAAAGTAGAGTTTTTCGAGTTTTTCGTTAACTACAAAATATTGAATAATTTGCTGTCTGTATTCGATAGGTGTTTGCCGTTCATAAAACGCTCGCACTTGTTTCCAGTTGTCTAAACATTTAATCTCTACAGCTTCAGTGATTTCGCCATTTTCATTTGCAATCTCGCCATCTGGTGAACAAATGATATTTTCGTTAATGTCAGATTGCCAAACCCGACCTTCGATAATTTCTTTGCGAAGTTTTTGGGCAACTTTTTCACGCGCTTCTTCTTCCAAAATTTCACCACGAAGAGCAGCAGAATATTTGCGATCTCCTAAGCGATCTGCGTAATCGTTCTCGTTGATTGGTTTGGCGATTCGTTCAGCGATAAGCTTATAAATTGCATCACCAAGTTCAACTTCACATTCTTTTTTATTAACTTCAGCTTCACCGATGAGTTCTTTAAGTTCTTGAATTGTTAAGTTTTTTGGTTGTCCTTTCTGGTTGAGTGGAATTTCGATTTTTAACTTTTCCGCAAGATCTAACCATTCAGATTTTAAAACCGTTCGAGGTGTGCCGAACTCCTTGGCTTTACTTCCGCTGATTTTGCCTTCACGGAAGTGTAGCCATTCATCTGATCGTTGTTCAAGGTTTAAGATTTTCATTATTTCAATTGACCTTTCAATTCGTCCTTAATTTTAATTAACTCTTCAATTACTTCATTATTACCTTTGAATTTATTAACTCCTTTAACGAAATTAGCTTGAAGTTCTTTAAGGTTTTTCGAAGATTTAAGCTGAGTGATAAGTTCTTGCGAATTATCTTTAACTTCTTTTTGCTGTTCCTGCTCATCTTTATACAAAAATTTATAGCCGACCGTATCACTTCGATTAAGATCTCGACCAAACATTTTACCAAGATGTTCAACTGCATCTTTTATTGCATAAGATTTAGCAGCAGGGGCGGCTAACTGAACGGCGTTATTCTTAATATTGGCAAGGTCTGCAGCAGATTTACCAGCGTTTGTTTGGAGTGGACTTGCGCCAACACCATCGTGAAAACTCCACTCGCCAGTGATTGGGTTTTTGTAATGAACCCGAACTGTTGCACAAACACTTTGTGCGAGCTGCGAAATGCTTAAAATTTCAATTCGCCACTCTTGGAAAATCATATCAAGCAGCATTTCGATTTTATCGATTGGAAGATACTTAACATTTTTTGCGGTAGGGTGATTTTTAAGCCACTTAGTGTTTACAGGATTGTTTAAGATAGTTTTCAATCGGGCTGAGTCTTTTATTTCTTCAATCCTAACTTCGTTATTTACATATTTGACTAAACTGTTCATCTTAAAATCCTCCTTCGTTGTATTGTCGCCAAGCTTCAACACTTGGTGATTCTTCCCAAAAACCGATGCTATCTAAATAATCGTTAAATTCTTCATCAAATATATCGCCTGCGATTGTGGCATAGTTTTTGCCGTCACAATCGACATCTTCGATATAAGCTTTTTCTTTCAAAACGATTTCAAAGAATAATTCTTTAATTTGTTGGTTGGTTAATTGGTTATCATTCATATTTTCTCCTTATGTTGGTTAGTTCATAAATTTCAAGTAAGATCCGTTATTGTATGCTGCCCACGCTCGGTAACCTTGCGATTGCCAGATTTTGAAAGCAATCTCGGTATTCTTGGCTGGATTTGCTAAAATGCTTCGGCTGTGGCCGTGAATACTGTTGATCTGGAATAATCCGTAGTCGTAAGTTCCGTTTGTATTTAATCCGGAATTGTCTGATCTTGGATTGCAATTACTCTCCGCTCGAGCGATTGCCAGCATAACTTTTGAATTCCACGGGTATTTTTCAACCAATTCTCGAAACTCTTCGCACCGACCAGCAACCTGTGAACTCGCAATTTTGGGCGAGGGCTGAACTCGAACCTCCACAGTTTGAGCTGAGCTTGGCTGTTTAGTCGCAGCTTCGAGAGTTGGTTTTAATTGTGGCGAATTCGCCATAGTTAAACCTATCGAATTCGATACCTTTGGATTTACTTGTTTTGGTTTAAATTTCGAATAGTCTCAACTAATTTATCGTTATTTACTTTTGTGTTAGCTTCGCCTTGTTTCATGCCAAAGTAGAAAGCTAAACCAGCAATAACGGCTGTATAAATTACAATTGTTTTAGTTGTTTCGATTAATTTTTTCCAGTTAAATTTCTTAATATTTTTCATTTTATTTTCTCCTTGTTTTTGTTTTGTTGGTTTGAGTTCAATTTTAGAGTTCTTGATTTTTTCGAACTCTTTTTCGAACTCGGTTTCGTTAATTTTGTTCATAATTCCCTTTCTCAGGCTGTTCAAGCTGATAACTACAGTTGCGAGATGACAAAACCCGCAACTGCTCGGGTGGGCATCGTTATCAGCTCAAATAGCCTGAGAAATTATTAAATCTTCGAAATCTATTCGTTGGTTTTTCTTAATTCTTTACTATTTAAACCACTTTTGAAATCTTAGATTGATTTGATATAATTGCCAGATTGTTAAAGTATGAATTTATTTATAGAGTTTTTCTTGTCTCTATGGAATGATTAGTACAAATCTCAATCACTCCATTTGAAACAACAAAAGAGCCGACACCACTGCTGATGTGTCGGCTCTTTTGTGTTTTCCAAGAAAGGAAAATATGAAAAACACGAGTCAGTCTATACACCTAACTCGTGTTCTTAATTTGGCTGGGATGGAGGGATTCGAACCCCCGAATGCCAGGACCAAAACCTGGTGCCTTACCACTTGGCGACATCCCAATACCAGACCATTTTACCAAATTTTAACACAAAAATCAAGAACTATCTTGTACATTTTTTCGCAATTTCACGTGCGCTATCTGTTATCCTATCTAAAATATTCGCTTTTCGAATATGTTTATAGATAATTTTTGGCATCTCATAACCCTTATTTTTTAATGCTTCCTCGATCAAAAATAAAGAAATTTTTGGATTTTTTGGCAAAATTGAACCATGAAGATATGTTCCAATTACATTTTTATAGCGAGCACCCTCAAAATCACTATCAGGAGTATTCCCCGAACCACTTTTAATTTTAGCCAAGGGTTCAACTGTTTTTGAAAGATAAGTTTTTCCACTATGATTTTCATAACCAATAATCTCTCCAAATTGTTCAGATTCCTCGACAATATTTCCAATCATTCGCTGATTACCACCAACAGTTTTTACACCCTTAAACAGACAAATTCCCTTAATTTTATCACCGCCAACTGTCTCGAAAAAATCACCAAAAAGCTGATATAATCCACAAATCATCAGCATTGGGGTTCCCTTTTTTGCTAACTCTCTCAGCTTTGGAGCAATTTTCAGCAAATCATCCTGAATTTGGTTCTGTCCCGAATCTTGACCACCACCACCAACAATAATATCAACATCTTCCGGAAAAATATCTCCTGGGTTATACTCGACAACCTCATACTTAATTCCGCGTAATTCCATTTGTTTTTTTAGCGCCAAAATATTACCATAATCGCCATAAATATTCATATTTTCAGCATAAAGCCATAAAATCTTCAAATTCATAAAATCTTCTCCAATTCTGAAATTTTCGAAAGCTCTTTTCGAATCTCCAACATCGCTGTGTAGGTAGCGTAAATTCGCTTTTTATCTCGACCACCTTTTATAAAATTTTGCACCGATTCGGAAATACTTAAATCAATATTTTCTTCGTTAAAATCAACATCATCATGAAAAAGCCGGATAGCCATATCATAAGCGCGAGAACCTGAAATAGCCTGAACACCTGAATGCTTCAAAATCGAAAAATCCACATCCCAAAGCCAACTCATATCGCGCCCATCAGCATAATTATCATTTATTGCAATCATTGAGTCGTAATTATCGGGGTTAAAATTTCGTAAATTTGTTCGAAAACCTGCCGGATTTTTTACTAACAAAATCTCAATTTCTTTGCCATCAATTTTAATCTTTTCCCCGCGTCCAAAAGCTGGATGAATTTTCTCAGCGGCACAAATAATTTTCTTTCGATTAATTCTACATCTTTCAACTTTAAGAATTTCTTCAACTAGAGCAATCGCTGCCGTTAAATTTAAAATATTGTGAACCCCACTAATTTTAAGATTAAAATTATCCGTTTTTCCACCCCAAAAAATCTGTGCATAATTATCCGAAAAACCTTCAAGCAACACATTTGCGGATATTTTTTTATGCAAATTTGTCACTTTTTTGAAGTGAATTTCATCATCGTTCGGAAAAAAATCTGCCAGCTTCTGGTTAAAACCAAACTTAACTACTTTCGAAAAACCTTTCGAAAACTCTTTTTTACTCAAAAAAGCATCATTCGCATTCAAAATAACGCTTTTTGTTGTATTTTTACCAATTTTTTGTAATAATTTCGCAGTATAATCAATTTCACCAAAACGATCGAGCTGATCACGCATCACATTCAAAAGAAGCGAATATCGCGGTTGAACTAATTTTACAAAATGAGTTGCATGAGCTTCATCAAGCTCCAAAACTGCAATATCAGCATTCAAATTACCCTTCCAAGTCGCTTCAGAGAGAATTGCCGCACCAACGCCACGCACAAAATTAGAACCAGTTTTATTAGAAAAAACTTTCAATCCTTGACTTTCGAGAAGCTCGACTACCATTTTTGTTGTAGTAGTTTTTCCATTTGTACCGCTCACGACTACAACCCCATGAGGCAAGCTTTCAAGTATATTTGAAATAAAATTCGGGTTGATTTTTTCAACAATAAGCCCCGGCAAAGCCGAACCTCCACCTTTAATTCTTAAAATTGATTGGACTATTCTTCCAATAATTATAGAAATTATATCTTTCATCATTTCCTCGGTTTTGTTATGTTTGCGCCCCTACCATAAAAAGGCACCGCAATCTTATCGTTTTCTCCATTTTTTAATTGTTTTTCAGCCAATTTACGCCAATCTTTATCTTTACTTATCGCAACAATCGGAATGTTCAGCCCATCTGCTAAAGTGTTGGCTACTGAAGCACCGATTCTCAACCCAGTAAAACTCCCCGGCCCCGCAAAAAATCCAATCGTGGTCAAATCCTCATATTTTTTCTCAATTTTTGTCAGAGATTCTTCCAGAAAAGTCAAAATATCTCGCGCCATATCTCGCCCGAATTCTTTTTCAAAATATTCCTGATCGAGCCAAATTTTACATTTTTCACTCGATGTATCCAAAAATAAAATCATTCCGTTTCTTCCACTTTAATTTTTCGACAATCTTCACTCACACTTTCAAAAGTTAATCTTAAATGTTTTTTAGGCAAAATATTCGCAAGATCGCCAGCCCATTCTACAACTGTTATATTATTCGGATTTTCTAAACTTTCTGCAAGCTCCATTTCCATAATTCCATAATCTCCCAATCTGTAAAAATCATAGTGAGAAAGTATCATTTTTTCACCTTCATAAATTCTTGAAATCGTAAAAGTTGGGCTTTGAACTGTCTCAAAAACCCCTAAAGCGCGCGCCAAACCTTTTGTAAAGGTTGTTTTTCCAGCGCCAACATCACCAATCAATTCCAAAACTGTTCCGCCCGAAATTTGTGAGCCAATTTCTTCACCGAAAGCAATCATATCCTCGGTTGAATTTATATCTTTTTCGAAAGTTTTCACAATTCAATTATATCATATTATCAGCATCGTTTAAAGCTCCGGCTATATCATTTTCATTTTTTCTAACTTTTATTGACATAAAAATCACCAACAAAATTAAGCAAAAATAACAGATTAGCATTTCATTAAATCCACTTTGAATTTCTAATTGCGCTCCATCAAATTTAGAAAATTCATTAATTATAAAAATCGAATATTTCAAAATAAATTCCGCAATTAATCCAAAAATCTTAGCAATAAACGGTACTAATGAAAAAATTCCAGTCAAAAATGTTGTAAGCATTGCAGCCGGTACAAATGGTAAAACTAGCATATTGGCAAAAATCGATATTAAGCTTACCGTGCCAAAAGTAAAAATTATTAGTGGCAATGTGATAATTTGTGCGCTTAAAGTTTCAAAAAATAAGCTCATCACCGAATTAAGTTTTTCTGGTTTTTCGAAAAAATATTTCTGTAAAAGTGGCGAAAAAATCAAAACACCGAAAAATGAAGCGAAAGAAAGTTGCCAGCCTAAATTCAGTAAATTTGAAGGTTCGAAAATTAATGTTGTTGCTGCAACAAATGTTAATAAAAAATAAGCACGAGACTTTCGACCAAAATACCACAAAATTAGCCCAAAAATCGCCAAAATCCCTGCACGCATCATAGATGGCGTAAATCCAACAACAAAAATAAAACCCAAAATTAGCAAAACTCCACCAAAAAGTGTAATTTTTCTTGAAATTTTGTTAAAAAGTTTTTGTATTGTCATAACCAGAATGGTTAAATTATATCCACTCGCAACAACAATGTGCGTTAATGCTGTAATAGTCAAGGCTTTTAACAGCTGCTCGGGTAATGAATTTTTCTGCCCTAAAAGATAGCCAAGCCCTAAATCCACCTCTGGCGAAGGGATGAATTTTCGAATCCCGCCCGCAAAAGAATCTCGAGCATCTCGAATAAAATCTAATTTTGGGGTAACCTCAATCAATTTTCCACGCTTTATCGCCGCAGAAAAATCACCAAAACCCTTTGAAATCCTCCCTTTAATCATAACTTCATCACTTCGCCGAATCTTTTTTGAAGTTTTAAAAGTAACGAAAAATTTCATATTAACTTTATCGCCAGAGATATCGCTAACTTTTGCTCGAATTTGCGAACTTCCATCTTCTTTGAGATCCGGATCTTCGATAACAATCGATCGAATAACTTCTGTTTTATTGATAAATTTTGCAACTTTTAAATCTTCGAAATTATAAATCGAGCCTCGCCAAAATGAAAATAAAATTCCTGCCACTAAAGCCAAAATTAGGCAGAATTTTCGCGAATAAATCCATGCAAAAATAAATAAAATTAATGATAAAATTAACCAAACAACGGAACTAAAAATTGTACTTTTCAAATAAATAGAAACAATTGCACCAAAAATAATTCCAGCAAAAAATAAAAAATTTATATAAAATCGATGCGTGTAGTCGCTTATCATTCTTCAAACTGACGTTTTTTATTGCGATAAATTCGGTAATTCACAAAAACCATTAGTAAAATTTGCAAACTTGAAATCAAAAGCATAGCCCTCATTGATAACTCACCTGATGGATCTACTCCTTGTACTGCAAAAAATAAAATCACGAATAAGGAAATAGCAATAATAGAAACTGTATTCATTCCAATTTCATACAAAAACAAATATTGTGTGCGCATTCCGGATTCATCAGCTTCACCATATAAACCCTTGAAATTCGCCATATTGAAGCCACTCATCGCCATTGCAGCAATAATTTCTAAAACTCCAAGTAAAAGCGGATTTGACGAAATAAAAATTCGAAGCGAAAAAGCTATCCCCATAAAAACAGCCCCAATTTTTAAAAGTCCTCGCTCTTTATCCTTATCAATCATTTTGCCATAAATAAAAGCTGCAACCAAAGCTGCAATTGAAGAAATTGAAGACAAAATTCCAGCTGAGCCATAAGCATTAATACCTTTCAGTAAAAAGACTGGCGCGAAAAAGCTCCAAATATATAAAGAATTCCAAGCCATTCCACAACTATAACAAATAACTAGAAGATGCTTATAGTTTCGCCACGGAAAACCTCGAAAACTCATTTTTCGAACAGGCTTCACTTGCTCTTTTGTTGTTAAAAGTGGAATCGTTGTCAAAACTAAAATCACCGAAGATACCACAAAAAGCTTCTCAACTCCAAAAAATATCGCAAGAAATCCACCAATTGCAGGAGCTATACTACTCGAAATATGCTCCAAAATATATGCAACTCCAAGCTGTTTTCCAACTTTTTTGGCAGTTTTAGCTTTCGAAAAGTCAACATTATATGAGAGATTCTCGACCGAAACTGATATTCCTTTAAAAATCGCACTAATAAGGGCCACAATCAAACCCATTTCTTTACCAAAAATTCCCATCGAAGCCATTAAAACTAAAGCTGGAATAAACAAAATATTTGCAAGTAGCATTCCGTGCTTTGGGCCATTTTTTGAAATATAGAAAAGAGCAATCATCGAACCTGTAAATTTTGCAATGTAATAAATTAAAATACAAATAGGAATAATCCAAATTGAATGCGTAAACTTATATATAAAAATTAAACTAAAAGTACTTGTTAATTTTGTCGCAAAAGTTCGCATATTTTTCGAAATATACAAAATCGACATTTCATCAAAAGAAATAAATCGCCAATAATGTTTGAATTTATCGAAAAAATTTAACATAAGCTATTTTATTTTATCATATTTGGCAATTTTTTAAAAGCTCAGAAGCTTTATTTTAACCATTAAAAATGTTAAAATAAAGGTATGAATATTTATTTTTCTGGAATTGGCGGTGTTGGAATCGGGGCACTCGCAAGCATTGCTCACAGTGCAGGATATGGCGTTTTTGGAAGTGACCAAAACTCAAGTTTAATGATCGAAGAACTTTCGAAAAAGAATATCGAAATCGAAATAGGTGAACAAAATGGCGATTTTTTAAAAAATAAATTTATCGAAAACGGTATCGACTGGTTTGTCTATACTGCCGCTCTGCCAAAAGATCACCCTGAACTTTTGATGGCGAAAAATTTAGGAATAAAAATTAGCAAGCGCGACGAACTCTTAAACGAAATTATTACTTTAAAAAATCTAAAACTTATAGCAATCTCTGGGACACACGGAAAAACCACAACAACTGGAATGGCAATCTGGATTTTTAAGCAACTTGGAATTCCCGCAAGCTGGTCGATCGGTACAACGATTTCATTTGGCGAAAGCGGTTTTTTCGATCCACAAAGCGAATATTTTATTTATGAAGCTGATGAATTTGACCGTAATTTCCTTCATTTTACACCAGCAGTCAGTTTAATTACATCAATCGATCATGACCATACTGATATTTATGAAACTGAAGCCGATTATTTCGAGGCCTTCAGTCAGTTTGGAGAGCAAAGTGATTTTATTATTTCTTGGAAAGATCAACATCCAGAAATTTTCAAAAATCTTCAAAATAAAGTTATTTTGAAACAACCAGATAAAGAGATAACACTCCCCGGAATCCACAATCGCAAAAATGCAAGTTTGGTTATCGAAGCGTTAGATTACCTAGTTGAGACGCAAGATCTAAAAGTTTCGAAAGATTTTTACAAAAAATCAATTGAAGCCATAAACAATTTCCCCGGAACAAATCGCCGTTTCGAAAGAATAACCGAAAATATTTATTCTGATTATGGTCATCATCCAAAAGAGATTCAGGCGACACTTCAAATGGCCAAAGAAATTGCTGAAAAAAAAGGCTTTTCTGGTATTTCTCTTATTTATCAGCCACACCAGAATGTTCGCCAAATTGAAGTTCAAGATGAATATACACCCAAAGTTTTCGAAAATGCGAATGAAATTATCTGGTTGCCAACATATTTAAGTCGTGAAAACCCTGATTTCGAAATTCTTTCACCAGAATTCCTTTCAAGAAAAATATCAGAAAAAACAACAATTTTAGATTTTTCAGATAGTCCAAAAGAATTAATAGAGAAAATTTTAAGTTTAAAAGCAAAAAACCGATTAATTCTAGCAATGAGCGCTGGCTCACTTGATGGCTGGATTCGAAAAAATATCAAATAATTTAATAAGATTGCACCAAAAATATGGTGCAATTTTACAAAATAAAAAAGCGAAAAAACCGCTTAAATATCAAACTGATGCTAAAAATCTTAATTTTTTAGAATAATCTCAACTTTCTCCATATTGTCATCTGGAACTATTGATAGACTATCCGAAAGCTTATTGGCAACTATTTTCACCGATTTCTCCAAGGTTAAAGCAAGATTGTTAAACAAACAAAGTGAGTAAATATTTAAATATAAATCCGAAGAATAGTCAAAGAGCGAAATTAACTCCCACCAAGCCTCTCTTATCAATCCCGAAACATCATCGTATTTGAATTCATTTCTGGAAGATATTTGAACAATTTTAATAGACAAATCAAGAACTCTTTTTGTGCAAGAATTTAAACGTATTACTTCATTGATGATTAGAGATTCATTTTTTATAAAATTAATTTTTAAGCTTTCTACACCCATACTATGTACGTAAAGATCGGGGTCAAGATTAAGCTCGTTCATAATTTCCGAAAGTTTTTTAAATGCGCCTAGCCATTCATCAACAGTATGTCTCTCGGATGCAAAAATAATTTTGTCTAAATATTTTCTTGTAAAATCTTCGTTTCTAATCATTATTTTTCCTCTCACTTTATATAATATCATAAAATAGACTAAAGTGGTATAAACTAAGTTAACTTTTTGCTTCTACTCCGAGTTTTGCTCAGCAATAAAAAAAACGCGCTGGCGCGCGAATATTTTTCAAAAATTCTGGTATGGTGCGCACGAGAAGACTTGAACTTCCACGAGCCGAAGCTCACTAGCCCCTCAAGCTAGCGCGTCTACCAATTCCGCCACGCGCGCAAAACCATTTTTATTATATCAAAATTACGGCGTCTTGTAAAGAGTCGATTTTTTTGCCGACCAATATATAACATCAGAATAAAGATTTAAATCTGGTTCAAAAAAAATTTTTTGGGAGAAAGGCTTAACTGATTTTCGAAAAACATAACTAGTTTTTGTTTGCCCTAAACCAATTGCCGCCGAATTCGCAATCCAGCGCTGGCTAAATTTCGTAAGTTGAAGTTTTTTATCTTCGGAAGTTTGAGCAAGTCGTGAATTTACCAACAAATCATCCGCAATCACGTCACTATAATTTGAAAAATTTAACCCTCTCTGCCCAGATTGAGATGAATGCCAGAAAGCATAAACATCAGGATCAGCTCCAAGATCAATTTCATAAACCAAAATACTGTAATTCCTTGGTTGAAGAATTGATTGAATAAACGCCCCTGTTTTATCATCCTTATCAATTATTGTCATTTTTACATCAAAACCAAGATCTTTAAGTTGTTTCGAAATTTCCTCAGCTGCTTTTTTATAGTTATAAACACTAGTCGTTGCGAGATTTAACGTAGCTTTCTGACCATCTTTTTCAAGAATTCCATTAGAATTTTTACGCCAGCCAGCCGATTCAATCACTTTTTCGGCCTGCTTAAAATTATATTCCGGTAAATTTAAATCTTTCGTATTAATAAATTGATTCAAAGTCGGATAATCAAGTTTTTCGACAAACTCCATCTCTTTTCGAACTTTTAAAATATCAATTCCAGATTGAATAGCTCTTCGAATTTTAGGGTCCTTCAAAATCGGATCAGAATTATTTAAAAATGCATAAATACCTCGATTGACTTTGATCTCTCTTGAGCTAAACTTAATCTGTTCGTTTTCCGAAAAATCACTAATCTTAACGCTCGGTGACGCCACAATCTCGCCAGCAACTAATGATTTTTTCAACTTATCACTATCATTAAAGACAACCAAGTCAAAATTATCAATATAAGGCTCACCCTTGTAGTAATTCTTATTTTTTACCAAAGAAACTGTAGTTTTATTTGCATCCGACTGAATCGATTTAAAGTTGAATGCACCGGATGTCACAAGATTATTCGAAAAAGTGATTTCTCGAATTTTATCTGGTTGAATATTTTTTAAAATATGTTCTGGTAAAATTGAAAAATTAAAACTATACAAAATCGATGAAGAATTTGTTGGAACTTTTACCGAAATTTCATAATCGTCTTTTTTTGAGACCTCAACATTCTTCCAAACTTTAAAGTTTGAAACATTTAAAGATTGCTCTTTAAGTAGTTTTATTGTAAAAATAACATCATCCGTAGTTAGTTTTTCTCCATCAGACCATTTTACATTTTTTCGAATTTTAATATCAAAATTTCGGTAATTATCCTTAGTTGAAACAGCTTCAGCCAAATCACCCTTTAAACTTCCACTCTCATCTATATCATAAAGTTGCGAAAAAGCAAGCTGCTCGAACGATTTTTCGCTTTCAGTTGAAGCCAAAATCGGATTCAATGTTTTAATTTCGCCTAAAATTCCCTCAGAATAAGTTCCACCTTTATAAAAAACTTCTTCGCTATAATTTTTACTACTAACTTCTCGAAAAAAACCAACCGAGAAGATCAAAAAAGCCATCACCGCAACCCAGATGATAACCACTTTTCGAATATTTGATAAGTTCTCAAAACGACCAAAAAACATTTTTTTCGTATGCGAAATAATTACTTTCTCAGCAAAATCAGCTCTTTCAGAAAGTGACATTTTTTTATTCGGTATAACTTGAACAGTTTGACTTTTCGAAGTCTGTGATTTATTTTTCTGTAAGTAGCTCGAAACCCGCTTAACCTTTTTAGGGTTATCTTTAAAATCCATCAGAATACCCCTTATTTAGGCAAAAGTAGCGTCATAAGAATTGAAGCCACAAAAATAAATGCGAAAAATACAGTTGCTCGAAAAATACTCTTTTCGACACCGCGACGCTCAGTATAAAGCTCACCAGAAGCACCGAAACCTGCACCTAAAGTTGCGCCACGCTGTTGCAAAAGCACTAAAAGCATCATTATTACACCAGAAATAACAGTAGTAAATTGTAAAATAATATCAATATTCATTATAAAATCTCCTTATCTTCGGTCTTTAAAAACTGACTCAAACTATAATTCAATAAACTTATCGCAGCACCAACAAAGACAGAATTCCAAAATCCAATCGAAATATTTGGCGCTAAAAGCATTGAAATCCAAACAATTACACCATTCACAATTAACGTGAAGAAGCCAAATGTCAATATAATCATTGGTAATGATAAAATTGTTAGAACAGTTTTAAGTAAGCTATTCACAACCGAAAAAATCAACCCTGCTAAAAAGAAAGTTCCAGCGCTATAATTACTTACGCTCCCAAAAATGGAAACCAAAATCCAAAGCAAAAAGCTGTTCAAGAACCATCGATTTATAAATTCCATCAGTTGTGTTTTCACATATACTATTTTAGCATATTTCGAAAATAAAAAAAACACCTTTTGGTGATTTTTATGAAATATTTGGAGGGTCTGATGGGGCTTGAACCCATGACACCCTGCTTAAAAGGCAGGTGCTCTAACCAGCTGAGCTACAGACCCACTTGCTGAATACATATAAAAGTATATCTCATTTTTTCGCAAAAGTCAAGAGGTTTTTTCTATTTTCTTGAATTTAAATGAAGTTATACTCAAAATTGACAGAATTACCCCTATTAAAATAATCCAACCTACCCACTGCTCTAAAAGCCCGGAAATACTTTTTGAAAGCAAATCTGGCAAAAATACTTTTTCAAAATATGAAATTGAAACCACATAAACAAAAATTGAGGAAAATATTGACGAAAATAAGCCTAAAATTAGTTTTTCCTGCTTTGGATTTTTCATTAAAATTAACAATGCCGATACTAAAATTAGCAAAATACCAATAATTCCACTCAAAGTGGATTCTGGAATTGCCAAATTTGAAGTTGTCAAAAAAACTGTGAGATCTTTATTCCAATATCTATTTAAAACAACTCCAGCCAAAATAACCAAATTAAAATACCCCATTTTTCGGCGAGAAAGGATTAAAATAGTTGCCAAAATAACGATAAAAACTACTGCCGCCATATTCATATTTTATCACACTTATATTTTTTCACCAAAAATATAAGCCAGTTTAGCTAAACCGGCTTTTTTATCAGAACAATGATTTTTTAGCTTTTTTAAATTCCGCTAAAAGTTCTTTTTGCTTTTTTGAAAGCTTGGTTGGAGTCTCAACAATAATCGTCACAATTTGTGCGCCACGTCGTTCAGTTCGAAGATGCGGAACTCCATGACCAGAAAGCTTAAAATCGGTATGACTCTGAGTACCAGCAGGAACTTTCATCGTGAGCGGTCCATCAATGGTTTCAACTTCAATTTCCGCACCAAGTGCCGCATCAATCATCGAGATCTTTTCTTCGCTTAAAATTAAATCGCCTTCGCGAGTGAATTTTTTATCAGCTTTAACTCGAATATTCACATATAAATCACCCTTTTTGCCACCTTTTATCGCCTCTCCGTGGCTAGAAAGCCGAATTGTCGCACCATCATCGATTCCAGCAGGAATTTTAAGCTTAATCGATTGTTTTTTACGCGAAATGCCACTACCTCCACAAACAGAACAATTTTGCTTTGGAATCTCACCCCGCCCATCACAAGTCGGACAAACGACCGTTTGTTGAATTGGACCAAAAAGCGTTTGAGTCGTTCGAGTTTGTTGACCGCTCCCATTACAATCTGGACATTTTCGCATTCCGTGGCCAGGTTCAGCACCAGAACCCTCACAATGTTCACATTCATCATCTAAATTTAACGAGATTTCAGTTTCTGTACCAAAAATTGCCTCTTTAAAATTTAAAATTAACTCAACCTCAATATCGCGACCTTTTTTAGCTTGAGACCCTCTATTTTGTGAGAAACCACTGCCAAAAATTCCATCAAAAATATCTCCAAATCCTCCGCCAAAATCAAAATTAACATTCTGCCCAGAAAATCCACCAAAACCTTCGAAAGGATTTCCTCCTGAAAATCCGCCAGAATTTCCACTAACACCCGCGTGGCCAAACTGATCATAGCGCTGTCGCTTTTCTTTGTCTTTTAAAACTTCATAAGCTTCATTCACTTCTTTAAAAGCTTTCTCATCACCACCTTTATCCGGGTGAAGTTCAACCGCTTTTTTTCGAAAGGCTTTCTTAATCTCATCTGCGCTGGCGTCTTTTTTTACACCCAAAATATCATAATAATCAGCTTTACTCATATATACAATTATAACAAATTAGCACTTAAAGAGCAAGAGTGCTAAGTAATTTCTCTATTGACATATTAGTGTTTTTATATTATTATTTTAGTAGTGTCTAGATTTTGTCATTACTAGACATAAGATATTACACGAAAGAGGTGAAAATATAATGACAGTACTTTCACAAAAAGAAATTTTTACAATTAATCATAAAGGGGATTCTTTACCAGAACTTATAGTTAATCAGAAAGGAGTAGCTAATGCTCTTAAAGATTTAAAGGATCTTCTTCCATTAGAGCATATCAGAATATCAAATCTTGATCCAGATAAACGAGCTAAAGTTCAAGATTTTAGAAATAAATATGTCCCTAACAGAGATGAGTTACTAGGCAACTTTAAAGATACTATAGTTTATGCTGAACTTCGCATGATTGAAAGACTATTTGAAAATGCTCAGTATAAAGAAGTTGAAAAGTGTCTAATAGCTCTTCAAAAAATGTAAAAATTTTATCCTCATCCCTCACAAAAAGTGAGGGATATTCTTTTATTAAAAAATACCCTACTCTTTAATGGAATAGGGTATTTTGTTATTTTACTGTTGGTGGTTATTTATCTACCACTTCGCCTTCTACAGGTTCGTCATCAGCTTTTTTGCGTGTTGTTTTAGTTGTTTCTTTACCTTCACTACTATCAGATTGTTGAGCTTGGTACAGTTTAGCTCCAATAGGCATAATTGCATCTTGAAGATCCTTCGAAGCTTTCTCAAGCTCATCTTTATCCTCAGAATTTTGATATTTTTTAGCTTCTTCAACTGCTTTCGAAATTGCTTCTTCATCTTCTTTCGAAATTTTATCTTTGAATTCGCTTGGCATTTTTTCTGCCTGATAAATAGCATTTTCGAGTTGATTTTTCGCATCAATTATTTCGCGCTTCTTCTTGTCTTCATCTGCGTGAAGTTCCGCCTCTTTTTGAGCTTTTTCAATATCTTCTTTACTCATATTTCCTGAGTTTTGAATTGTGATATTGTTTTCTTTACCGGTTCCTTTATCTTTAGCAGTAACTGTTAGAATTCCGTTTGCATCAATATTGAAAGTAACTTCAATTTGTGGAATTCCTCGTGGTGCTGGTGCAATTCCTGAAAGCACAAACATTCCAAGCGATTTATTGTCAGCAGCCATTTCACGTTCACCTTGGAGCACATGGATTTCAACTTGTGGCTGGTTGTCAGCATATGTTGAGAAAACTTGCGATTTCGAAGTTGGCACAGTTGTGTTTCGATCAATCATTGGAGTTCGAACACCGCCAGCAGTTTCGATTCCAAGAGTCAAAGGTGTAACATCGAGAAGGAGCACATCTTTAACATCTCCAGCCAAAACACCACCTTGAATTGCAGCACCAACAGCCACAACTTCATCAGGGTTAACACCTTGAGTTGGTTTTTTACCAAAGATTTTTTCAACTTTTTCAACTACGGCTGGCATTCGAGTCATACCACCAACCATCACAACTTCAGCAATATCGCTAGCTTTTAAATCTGCATCTTTTAGAGCTTTTTCAACAGGATCAGCCAATCGCTCAATCAAGTCAGCAACTAATTCTTCAAGTTTTGCTCGAGTTAGAGTGTATTCAAAGTGTTTTGGACCATCTTCATCAGCCGTCAAGAATGGTAAATTCACTTCATAAGATGTTGTTGAAGAAAGCTCTTTTTTAGCTTTTTCGGCTTCGTCCTTCAAGCGTTGCATTGCAGCAGAATCATTTTTAAGATCGATTCCTTCTTCTTTTTTAAATTCATCCAAGAAATGGTTCACAATTCGGTTATCGAAGTCTTCACCACCGAGGTGTGTGTCACCGTTTGTTGAAAGAACTTCAAACACACCGTCAGCAATATCAAGAACCGAGACATCGAATGTTCCACCACCAAGGTCGAAAACAG